>JARLIN010000104.1 GCA_031291715.1 Rhodopila sp.
GCTGTAGTAGCTGATGGCCACGGCCGACAGCCCCTCCACCGTCTCCTGCAGTCGCAGTTGCAATGTTGCCCGCCGGTTCATGGACCGTAGCAGGTTGGCGTTCTGCTCCTCCAGAGCGACATCCACGCGGGTTCGCAACAGCGTGCCTGCGCGGGCGATGCGCGTTTCCAGGGATTCCTTGCGCGTTTCGACTGCCTGGCAGGTGGCGAGCGCGGGGTCCAATCTTCGGCCGACGAATTCGGCGAAGGTCTGCAGACCCTCGATCCGGCTCTCCCGCAGATCGACGATACGCTGGTGAACAAGCGTGTGATACGCACGTGCCGCCGCGAAGCGGTAACCGATCTCGGTAGCGATCCTTGCCGTTTCCGCGGCAAGTCCGCTCAGCTCCGCCAGCAAGGCCTGGTCGTCCGACAAGCTCGAGCCGCCCGTCATACGCTCCGCCGCGGCGGCCACGGAGGCCTCCACGCGACCGATCCGTGGCAATACGGAACGAGCGAGCGGCAAGGCCAACAGAGCCAGCATGCGATAGGTCTCGATCTCCGCCAGCCGTTGCACCATGCGGCCGGTCTGGCGATCGCTCATTCCCGCATCATACAGGACCATGCGGCCCCAGCCGTCGGCCTGCGTACGAAAATCGGTCCAGGCGCGGGCCAGGCCGCCGGCCATTTCCGCGCCGGCGAAGGCAGTTACGCCGAACGCCTCGGTCAGACTGACCGGGTCGGGTTCTTTCTGACCAGCCGCGAACACGGCGATATGCAGACCCACCAGCCGCTCGCCCGCCAGGCCCGCGAGCCAATCCGCCGGCACCGCCGAGATGGCCGGTTCGCCAAACGGCGCCCCGTCGGAACATCCGGCACGAAACACCGTATAGGCCGAGAATTCCGTATGCCGTTCCCATTTCAGATGGAATGAGCCGAGATCGACGCTATGGACGGCCGCATCTGGTGCCGGGAGCGGAGCGTCGAAGCGGGCGCACAGATCCGCAACGTGCGCGCGCTCCCGCGGGCCGGCCGCTTCCCCCGATAGCATGGCGAGATAGGTTGCCCGCAATGGCGGGTGCAGGGCCTCGGGCGGGCGGGCATGAAACTCATTGGTCAGAATCGCCCGCAGCGGATGATCGCGTATCCAACCAGCCTCGGGAAGCTGCGGCGAGATCGGGGACATTTGTTATAGGACCGGAAGTTGTTGATGTCTGCTAGCACAAATGGAGGATGCGCGCGACAGATGTTGCCTGCGCGCGCCGTTTTTCATGACGGAATACCGATCTCCCGACGGACATAGTTCCGAGGGCCCTGCCCATCGCCTCACTTGCCTTCAGCGCCAAGCGCGCGGCATCCTGCCAGCAATGAATTCTTCCGGGAGAAAACGACATGACCCATGATCTTGGCCGCCGCGTTGTTTTAGGCGGCGGCCTGGCCGTTGCCGGCGCCGCCGCGTTCTCCCGCAGCACCTGGGCGCAGGCGCAGACCATCAAGATCGGCATGCTGACCGACCTGACCGCCACCAATTCGGCGGGGACCGGCAAAGGCTCGGTCACCGGCGCCACGCTGGCGATCGAGGATTTCATGGCCGCCAATCCTGACATCAAGGTCGAACTGATCGTCGCCGATTTCCAGGCCAAGGCGGATATCGCCCTGTCGATGGGGCGTGACTGGTTCGACCGCCAGGGCGTGGATATGATCGTCAATGTGCAGAACTCCGCCGCTGCCCTGGCGGTCGCGGACATGGTGCGCGAGAAGGACAAGGTGGCGCTGTTCACGTCCCCAGCCAGTTCGGACCTTACGGGCAAGGCCTGCTCGCCGAACCACATCCATTGGACCTACGACACCTGGGCGCTCGGCCATACCACCGGCAACGCGCTGGTGGCCGATGGCGGCGATAGCTGGTACTTCATCGCCGCCGACTACGCCTTCGGCCGGGCGCTGGCGGGTGATACCGCGAATTTCGTTACCAAGGCGGGCGGCCGCGTGCTCGGCACCGTCTATACGCCGTTTCCGGAAACCACCGATTTCTCCTCCTTCCTGATCCAGGCCAAGGCCAGCGGAGCGAAGGTGATCGGGCTGGCCAATTCCGGCGACAACACGGTGAACTGCATCAAGCAGTCACAGGAATTCGGCATCACCAAATCCGGTGTGCGCCTGGCGTCGCTGCTGCTGACCATTCCCGACGTGCACGCCACCGGCATCGCCACCGCCCAGGGCCTGGTGCTGAGCGAGGCGTTCTACTGGGACATGAACGACAATACCCGCGCCTGGTCCAAGCGCTTCGGCGCCAGGATGGACGGCGTGATGCCGAACATGATCCAGGCCGGCGACTACTCGGCCGTGACCCACTACCTGAAGGTTGTGAAGGCCATGGGCGTGGCGAAGATGCGCGAGAGCGGCCGCGGCGTGATCGAGGCCATGAAAGCGACGCCGACCGACGATGTTGTCTACGGCAAGGGCATCATCCGCGCCGACGGGCGCAAGATCCATCCGATGTATCTGTTCCAGGTAAAATCACCGGGCGAAAGCCATTATAGCTGGGATTACTATAAGCTGCTGAAGACCATTCCGGCGGATCAGGCCTTCCGCCCGATGAGCGAGGGCGGGTGCAAGCTGGTGGCGAGTTGATCAGCAATGATATGCCAAATATCAACTCGCCCATCCTAGCGCCACCGATCGAGCCAGTGACAACGCTGCGCAAGATAGACCCTCCACCTCAAAATGAGGAGAAACCACGATGCCATCGCAGACAAGTCTGATAGGTACGGCGGGAGAACACTATGTCCTTTGTGAGTTGCTACGCCAAGGATATATCGCAGCATTGGCTCCCACAGGCGCTCCAAATGTCGACATCGTAGTGACCGACATGGAAGGTTCTCGCCTATGTGCGATACAGGTGAAAACCCGCCGTGGTATCCGAACTGACGGCGGTTGGCACATGAATGCAAAGCAGGAAGAGTTTGTGGGAGATCACTACTTCTACTGCTTCGTGGATTTCCAGGAACCACAGAAAGCTCGTCCGCTGGTCTATGTCATTCCATCTGCAAAAGTAGCAAAGGCAATCTCCGACGCCCATAAAAAATGGCGATCAACTCCTGGGCGCAATGGACAGCCTCATCAGGATACCCCAATGCGCCGGCTCCTACCTGACTACGGAAAGGTATGGCCTACTGACAATCCTTATCCGGCTGGCTGGCTGGATCCCTATTGCGACGCCTGGAATCTCCTCGGGCTTGATAATACTAACACTGAGGCATCTCTACCCAATGACGATTGATTCAAATCGCATTTCAATGAAACTGTGTTTACCGGATCATTTGGGCGGTTTCCCATTCTTATTCACATATGAGAATACATCTTCTGCCCGGCGACCGGCAAGGTCGCTGTCAGGATCGAGCAACTGGCCGATTCCGTCATGTACAGCGTCCGGTTCTCCGCCCCGCCATAGGCCATGTTGGTCAGCATCTTTCCCCGTGGCGACTTGATGTAGAACAGCGGTGCCGCATCGCGGCCATACACCCACACCGCTCCATGATAAGCATGCGCGATCACCACATTGCCGGCCTCGTCCATGGCCATGCCGTCTGGCCCTTGTGCGTGCATCTGCACGAACAGCGCGCCGCGCCGTTCCGGATCGGCCATATCCACCCACCAGATGCAGTTGCCGCGCGTTACCGCAACGAACAACTCGGTTTCCGCTGGGTTGAACACCAGACCGTTCGGGCTCGGCACCGTGTCGATCACCATTTCCAACCGTCCGCCGGCGCGCAGGCACCAGACCCGTCCCGTCGGGTCCTGCAACCCGGTGCGGCCCTGCTCGGTGAAATAGACATCGCCGCTGCTGTGAAACACCAGGTCGTTCAGGCTGCGGAATTTCTGGTCGCGGCGCGGGCCGTCGAGGATCGTTTCCACCCGGCCGCGCTTCAAATCCAGCAGCGCCAGGCCGTATTTTCGGCAGGCTAGGAAAATGCGGCCGTCCTTGTGGATCTTCAGGCCGTTCGGCGCACCGTCATATTCGATCACTATTTCCCACTTGCCGGCCGGGCTGATCCGGTAGACCCGGCCGGCAAATATATCCACCACATACAGATTGCCGTCCCGGTCGAAGGACGGACCTTCGAGGAAATTGTGCCGTTGCGGCGTGTGCGGAATGCGCAGTTCGGCGGGCAGTTCGGTCCAGACATCCGGCACGATCTGCTGGGGTGGCGGTCCGAGATACATCCTTGATCTTCCTCCCAGGTCCTGCGTTGCCGGTTGTTCCGGCTAGCTCGCGAGGACACCATGCTGGCGCAGAAAGCCGAACAGAGGAAGCAGGGGCAGGCCGAGAATGGCGGAATGGTCGCCCTCGATGCGGTCGAACAGATGCACCCCGAGCCCTTCCAGGCGATAGGCGCCGACCGTCTCCGTCACCGCGTCTCCCTCGGCCTTGAGGTATTCCGCCAGGAACGCATCCGAGAACGAACGCATGGTCAGGCGCGGCCCGGCGATGTGATGCCAGAGGCGGGCGCCGGCGCGCGTGCAGACGATGGATGTGACCAGTTCGTGGGTCTTACCGCGCAGGAACAGCAGGTGCTCGCGGGCCTGTTCGGCCGAGGCGGGCTTGTCGAACCAAACGCCGTCACAGACCAGGATCTGGTCGGCACCGATGACCAGGGCATCCGATATCCGCGCGGACACCCGCGCCGCCTTCATCTCCGCCAGCAGCACCGCGACGTCGGCCACCGACGCGCCCTCGGCCCGGGCCGATTGCTTTATGCCGGCCTCGTCGATATGGGCCGGATGCGCCGAGAAAATGAGCCCGGCCGATTGCAGCAATTCCCGCCGGGAGGCGGACTGGCTGGCGAGGACGAGGACCGGCGTCTCCGCCTGGATCATCCGGCCGGCTGTTCCGCGAGCTTGCGCCGGCGTTCGTGCCAGGCGTCGATCAAATGCAGCACGGTGGCCGCGGTTTCCTCGATGGAGCGGCGGGTGACGTCGATCACCGGCCAGCCGCGGCTGTTGCACAGCCGGCGGGCCCAGAGCAGCTCGGCCTTCACCGCTTCCTCATCGACATAACCGGACGTATCCTGGCGCACCGGGCCGGTCTGCGCCCCGGCGCCGATCAGGCGCAGCCGATGCCGGCGGATCTCGATCAGTTAAGCCGCGTCCACGTTCAGCCCGATCACCGGGCAGGGCGGATCGTCCAGTCCCGGAGGTGCGACCGTTCCCGGCACCAGCGGAATGTTCGCCGCCTTGATGCCGCGGTTGGCCAGGTAGAAGCAGGTCGGGGTCTTGGACGAGCGCGACACCCCCACCAACACCACATCGGCCTCCGAAATGCCCATCTGCGCCTGGCCGTCGTCATGCGCCAGGACGAAATGCATGGCGTCGATGCGGCGGAAATAATCGGCGTTCAGCACATATTGCTTGCCCGGACGCGCCGCGGCGGTTTCGCCGATATGCTCCTGCAGCACCTCGATGACCGGATCGAGCACATTGACGATCGGCACGTTCAAACGCTCGCAGGTGGTTTGCAGGTCGGTGCGCAGGGCCTTGTCCACCAGGGTGGACAGC
>JARLIN010000105.1 GCA_031291715.1 Rhodopila sp.
CTGCAACCGAGGGCTGGACCTTTGGCGCCCAATAAGGCTATGCGCGCAGCGTTCCATGCGCCGGATTAGCACAGTGGTAGTGCAGCGGTTTTGTAAACCGAAGGTCGGGGGTTCAAATCCCTCATCCGGCACCATGGGCCCTCCGCACAGCTTCTTGCCAACGTCCGGCAGATCCGGGGCCCTGCTTCTGCTGGCGCAGCCTTCGAGCGGCAGGCGGAATTGATCCGGGGCTTGGAAGACACCCGACCAGCCGCGCCGATCGATCCGACCTATCTGGCACAAGTCATGGCGGCGATGCGCCAACTGCATGGCAAAGGCGCGATGTCTCCGGACAATACCACGATATAAACGCAGACTGCGCGAGTGACATATCTTCGCTGGCTTGGCATGGAGCGAGCGGAAAGTCATTGATGGGGAATGTCTTGCTTACCGAACAGCACAAAGAGATCTCCGGGAAGATTTGGGAAATCGCCAACCGGCTGCGCGGCCCCTATCGCCCGCCGCAATATCGGCTGGTGATGCTGCCCATGATCGTGCTGCGGCGGCTAGATTGCGTGCTGGAGCCGACCAAGGAAGCCGTGGTCAAGGAGCATGACCGGCTTGTCGCGGCGGGCATGGCGGAAAAGGCCATTCCGCGCCTGCTGACCAAGATCGTCGATCCCGACCGCAAGCAGCCGCTTTACAACGTCAGCCCGTTCACCTTCGCCAAGCTGCTGGGCGATAGCGAGAACATCGCGCCCAACCTCGTTTCCTACACCAACGGGTTTTCCGCCACGGCCCGCACAATTTTCGACAAGTTCAAGTTCGGCGAGCAGATTGAGAAGCTGGATGCCAGCAACCGGCTTTTCAACATTGTAAAGGCCATGGCCGACATTGATCTGCATCCCGACAAGATCGACAACATCCAGATGGGGTATGTCTTCGAGCACCTCGTCATGCGCTTCAATGAGCAGGCGAACGAAGAAGCCGGGGATCACTTCACCCCGCGTGAGGTGATCCGCTTGATGACCAGCCTGATCTACACGGGCGAAGAGGATGTCTACAGGCCGGGCGTCTACAAAGAGATTTACGATCCCACCTGCGGCACGGGCGGCATGTTGTCGGTTTCCGAAGAGACCATCATGCGGGGCAACCAGTCGGCCAACCTTGCCCTGT
Source organism: Rhodopila sp. (assembly GCA_031291715.1). GTDB lineage: Bacteria > Pseudomonadota > Alphaproteobacteria > Acetobacterales > Acetobacteraceae > Rhodopila. Next base: position 1,156 of record JARLIN010000105.1, read on the forward strand.
TCGGGCAGGAATATAATGATGAGAGCTGGGCGATCTGCTGCGCCGATATGCTCATCAAAGACGAAGAGACCGACCATATCGTGCTGGGTGACACGCTGGGCGACGGCAAAACCCGCGACGGCTTTGCCGACCGGCAGTTCCATTACATGCTGGCCAACCCGCCATTCGGCGTGGAATGGAAGGATCAGCAAAAGGTCGTCGCCAAGGAACACGCCGAGCTTGGCTTCTCCGGTCGCTTCGGCGCGGGCCTGCCCGCCATCAACGATGGATCGCTGCTGTTCCTCCAGCACATGATTTCCAAGATGCACCCCGCGCCCGCATACGGTGGCGAGGGTTCCAAGATCGCGATCATCTTCAACGGCTCCCCGCTGTTCAGCGGTGACGCCGGGTCTGGCCCGTCAAACATCCGGCGCTGGATTATCGAAAATGACTGGCTCGACGCCATCGTCGCCATGCCTGACCAGCTTTTCTACAACACCGGCACACCGAAACCGATTTCGAGCGCGCCATCGAACACGGGCTGCTGCAAACCAAACGCTACGCCAAGGGCGATCCCAAGACCTATGACGCCGCCTTGGCGCTTTTCCCCGATGAGGTCATCGCGTTCACACGCGCCGCCATGGGTCTGGTCACAACTATCTGATCCAGCACTCGGCTGGCTCTGGCAAATCGAACAGCATCGCATGGCTGGCGCACCGGCTGGCCTCGCTGCATGATGCCAATGACGAGAAGGTGTTCCATTCGGTCGTCGTCATCACCGACCGGCGCGTGCTCGATCAGCAGTTGCAGAACACCATCTATCAGTTCGAGCACAAGACCGGCGTGGTCGAGAAGATCGACGAAAATACGCAGCAGCTCGCCCGCGCCCTGTCGAACGGCACGCCGGTCATCATCTCGACCATCCAGAAGTTCCCCTTCATCAGCCAAGCCATCAAGACGATGGAGGGCAAAGGCGAAACGCTGGCGCTGGAAACCCGCAACCGGCGCTTTGCGGTGATCGTGGACGAAGCGCATAGCAGCCAGTCCGGCGAGACCGTAAAGGCGCTCAAGGGCATCCTGAACAAGGATGGCATTGCCGACGCTATCGCCAGCCAGATTGACGAGGTGGAAGACGATGACCTCTCTGACGCCGCCAAAGCGGCTATCAGGCAGGAAGTGCTCCAGCGCGCCCGCCAGCCCAACTTGAGCTTCTTCGCCTTCACAGCGACGCCCAAGTTCAAAACCAAGGCGGTGTTTGACGAGCCGGGTCCAAGCGGCGCGTCACCATTCCACGAATATACGATGCGGCAGGCCATCCAAGAGAACTTCATTCTCGACGTGCTGGAGAACTACACCACCTACAAGCGGTTCTTCGGGCTGGTGAAACAGGTCGAGGATGATCCGAATGTGCCCAAGAAGGCGGCTGCAAAGGCGCTGGGCCAATATCTGGAACTGCACCCGGTCAACGTCGGGCAGATCGTCGCGGTGATCGTCGAGCACTTCCGCTTGAAGGTGATGCACGAGCTGGGCGGTCGGGCGAAAGCCATGGTGGTGACCGGCTCGCGCCTGTCCGCCGTGAAATACAAGCAAGCGTTTGACGCCTACATCCGCGAACGCGGTTATCACGGCATCCGGGCGCTGGTGGCGTTCTCCGGCACGGTGGAAGACCCTGACGCGCCGGGCACGTCGTTCACCGAAGTTGGCATGAATGATGGCCTGTCGGAGCGCGAGCTACCGGAACGGTTCGGCGGCGATGATTACCGCGTGCTGATCGTAGCAGAGAAATATCAGACCGGGTTTGATCAGCCCCTGCTCCAGACGATGTATGTGGTGAAAAAGCTGGCCGGTGTGCAGGCGGTGCAAACGCTGTCGCGGCTCAATCGCACTGCGCCGGGCAAGAAAAAAACCTTCGTCCTCGATTTCAAGAACGAGGAAGCCGACATCTTCAAGGCGTTCAAGCCCTATTACGAGGCGACGCCGGTTGGCGAAAATGCCGATCCGCACAAGCTCAACGAACTGCACAACAAGCTGCTGCAACCCGCCGTGTTCACGCCCGCCGACATCACCGAGTTTTCCGAGGTCTGGTTCAAGAAGCGGCGCGAGCCGAGCGGGCAGGATCACCGGATCATGAACGCGGTGCTCGACCGCTCTGTCGAACGCTTCAAGAACCTTGATGAGCCGGTGCAGGAAGAGTTTCGCGGCCAGCTTACGGCCTTCTGCAACCTCTATACCTTCCTGTCGCAGATCATGCCGTATTTCGATGATGGGCTTGAGCAGCTCTATGCCTTCCTGCGTAATCTGGCACCCAAGCTGCCCCGACCCGGTGACGGCACCAAGTTCACGCTCGACGATGACGTGGCGCTCAAGTTCTTCCGGCTCCAGCAGGTCAGCGAAGGCACCATCGACCTAACCGACGGCGAAGCCGACCCGCTGAAAGGGCCAACCGATGTCGGCACGGCGCGGGAAAAAGACATCGACGTTGCGCTATCGACGCTGGTGGACACACTCAACGAGAAGTTCGGCACCGATTTCACCGAGGCAGACCAGTTCTTTTTCGATCAGGTCCGCGCCACAGCCGAGAACAACGAAAAGGTGGTCGAAGCGGCGCAGGCCAACAACCTGTCGAACTTCTCGGCATATTTCAGCCGCATCCTCGACGACCTGTTCATTCAACGGATGGAAGGCAACGACGAGATTTTCAACCGTGTGATGAGCGACAAGCAGTTCAGGACGGCGGCGCAGGATCACCTTGCCCGTGAGGTGTATGAGCGCATTCGGGGCGAAGAAACCGAGTGATCAATCGGATTGGTATCATCTGACGCTGACAACCTGGGGCACTCTCTCGATTACAGCGCGAATTTCCGCGCTCCGCTTAAGGGCTATAAGCAGACAAAATGCCGCTTTTGCGGGCATTGGGATTACCCGTGTTTGCAAATAGATGTTTGAGGACGTCTGCAAGATGGCGGACACGCTGGCGCCCTGTTTCAATTTGCGGTGGGCACCCCATATCGTGGGCATGAGCAACCACCTGATCCATACCCCGGATGCTGCTGCGCTGGAACATCTGGCGCATCGGGCCGTCCGCGCTTTGCCGCCAATATTCCGCGATCATCTGGGCGATGTGGTTTTCCGGGTGCAGGATTTTGCCGACAGCGAAATGTTGCGCGCTGTCGGGCTGTCAGACCCGTGGGCGCTGCTCGGGCTGTATCACGGTCGGCCTTTCGGTCAGCAGTCGATCTGGTCGACGGGCGAAATGCCCAGCATCATCTCGCTGTTTCGCCGTCCGATACTTGCCGAATGCCATCGGCGGGGTGTGTCGATCAACGACATGGTCACCCATGTGATCGTTCATGAAGTCGGCCATCATTTTGGCCTGTCGGATGCAGACATGCACCGCATCGAGGACGAATCGTGATCATCCCCTCCCGCCCCCGCGGAAGCGCCAGGTGCCGACCGGGTGCCAGGCGCCGTCTATGACGCGGTGGACGGCGATGGCGGGGATGGGGGTGTCTGTGGCGCGCCAGGTGGCGGCGAGCCCGGACTGCAGGATGTGGGCGGTGCGGCGGTCGACCTTGTTTTGCACGGTGATGTGAAAACGTGGGGGGACGGCATCGCCGCCAGTTAGCAGGCCGTGGAAATGGTCGGCGAGCGTTTCGCGAATCTCGGCGAGGTCGGCGCTGATCAGCGCGAGCGCGGTGCCACCGTCGAGGTCGATGATGCGGTCGATGCGCGCGCGCGGGGGCGGTGTCATTGCGGTCAGGCGGGCCAGAGTGGCGGCGAGTTCGGCAGCGACCATGCCGGGGACCGCGTGGAACAGCGTGCAATGCGCAGAGACACGGTTCCGCTCCGGCGGGTAATGCGCGCGGCGCAAGGCGTCGAGCCGGGCCTGAAGCGCGTCGGGCAGGACCGCGAGCACGATATGCGGCGTGCGGTCGGCTATTGTCATGGGATGGTGCGAAGGTGGGCGGGAACACTCGGCCGGGCCGGAAAGCCGTGGATGGAGATTTCGGCGAAGGTCGTAATGTTCCCGCTCGTAAGGACTAAC
>JARLIN010000106.1 GCA_031291715.1 Rhodopila sp.
AAAAACACACCCGGGTGGCGGCTACAGCGTCACCCGGCCGCCGCCCCGCGCCCCCCGCCCCCCCCCACCCCCGACCCGCCGCCGGGCGGCGGGGCCCCCCAGTCCCCCCGGGCCATGACGGATGGGGAATGCCCGCGAGTTAATCTTTCCGCCGCTTGGTATTAGACCTGATATTCGGATGCCGCTTCATGGGAAGATCGCGGATTTCCCTTGTCAGTGTTGACGGGCGGCGAGATGCGAAGTAAACTACGCTAGTAATTCTTAATCTGTCCACGTAATGATGTCGGGCATCCCTTAGGATAATGCTCACATTTTGCGAAGGAGGCCCCGCCGGGGATTGCTCGGACGGAATATGACAATCTATGCTGCGCTTGCGAAGAGCTATTCTGCGATCTTGTCGCGTGCCCCGCCTGCGCCAGCGGGTGCACATTCTGGCCTGTATCCATGGCGCGTCCACGCCGGGAAAAGCATGATTCGAGGCGACGACAGTTCCGCTGTCTCCGCGCGAGCCAGCGGTAGAAGCAAAATCCAACGGCGGCTCGCCGCGGTCCTTGGCGCGGACATCGTGGGCTACAGTGCGCTCATGGGGCGAGCCGAGGAACAGACACATCGGCGCGTGGGCACCGAGTTCGACCGCCTGTACCGCGAGATCGAAAAATCGCACGGGCGCGTCTTCACCTTCGCGGGCGACGGCTTGATGGCCGAATTCCCGAGCGCGATCGAGGCGTTGAAATATGCGCTGCACATCCAGGCCGATGCCGGCCGGCGCAACGCGAAACTGCCATCGGACCAGTGGATTCTATTCCGGATCGGGATCAACTCTGGCGAGATCATGCTGCAGGAGAACCGCACCGGCGGCACTGCCGTCAATATCGCCGCGCGACTGGAGGCACTCGCCGAACCTGGCGGCGTGTGCCTGTCGGCCGCGGTGTTCGAACAGGTACGGCGAACCGTCGCCGCGTCCTACGAGCCGATCGGCGAGCAGCGTCTCAAGAACATCCGCGACCCCGTGATGGTCTATGCCATCCGTGCCTCGGCCTGCTCATCCTGGATCAGCATGCCGGCGCTGCCGCGGCTCAGCATCCCCGAGACCACGGCTACGGAGGCTGGCGGCGATTACCGCCCGTCGCTCGCGGTGCTGCCGTTCCGCACGCTCCAGAAGGACCAGGCTGACGCCTATTTTGCTGAAGGAATGATTGACGACATCATCCGCGCACTCGGCGGCCTGAAAGACCTGCTCGTGATCTCGCGCAGTTCGACGATCGGTTTCGCGCGGCTGCCGCTCGACGTGCGCCGTGTCGGGTACGAGCTCGACGTCCGGTACGTCTTGCACGGCAGCGTCCGCCGCGCGGGCGAGTCGCTGCGGATCGCTGTCGAACTGAGCGCGGCGCAGACCGGCAGCGTCATCTGGGCGGACCGCTTTGACGGGGATCTCGCGGATCTGTTCGACCTGCAGGACCGGATCGCGCTCCGCGTGGCCACCTCGATCGCGCCGCATTTGCGCCAGCACGAACTGGGCCGCGCGCTGCGAAAGCATCCTGACAGTATGACTGCTTATGATCTCACGTTGCAGGCGCTCGATCTTTTTTACCGCATGGATCGAGCTTCGATCGTGCAGGCGCGTAAACTGCTCGAGCAAGCCTCCATGCACGATCCGGGTTACGCGCCCGCCTATTCGCACATGGCCTCACTCTACATGCGGTGGATCGGCCAGGGGTGGTCCGAAGATGAGATGGCCGACCGGGCGAAGGCAGCCAAAGCCGCGAGAATGGCACTCGACCGGGATCCCAACGACGCGCTGGGTCTGGCGATATATGGGCACATGCAGTCGTACCTGCTTAGGGCTTATGATGTAGCCCAGGATTATCTTGAACGTGCTCTCGCCGCCGGTCCGAGCTGTGCCTGGGCCTGGGGCTACAGCAGTCTCACCCGCGGCTATCTCGGCGACATCGCGACGTCTATCGCGAGGGCGGAACGTGCCGTGCGCCTGTCACCGCTCGGCGCGGATAGCTTCTGGCTCGAGCATTACCTGTCGCAGGCATATTATCTCGGTGGCCGTTACGACGACGCCATCGGATGGGGCCGGATGTCGGCTGCCCACGCGGGCGCCAATACCTCGAATCTGCGCTGCCTGATCGCAAGTCTCGTCGCGGCTGGAGAAGTCGATGAGGCGCGCAAGCTCGCGCAGCACCTGCTGCGGCTTGTGCCGACATTCCGCCTGGCGACCTTCCGCGCGCGAACGCCGTTGCCCGGTGACGTCCGCGACCTGTTTTCGGAACGACTTCGACGGGCCGGGGTGCCCGACTGACGATCACGCCGGCTTACGTGCCTCTCTCGTGTCAATCATAGGAGACTGAGCATGCCCGCGAGTTTCGATGGTAACGACGGCAACGACGGCAATGCAGCCAATGCCGGTGGCGGTGGCAACGCGACGAGCATCAGCGCAGGGTGGTTTTTTGCCGACCGGGTGAACCTGCCCCGGGTCACCGAGCCCGACACCGGACCCAACGCAGTGCCGCCGCAGACGATCGGGCAGTTGACTATCATCCCCGACATCGCGCGCTTCCCGAATCGCAATTGGTCCGCCGATTGGTACTCATGGTTGGCGCTGAACGATTTTGTGGCAACGGGCTGGAACGCTATCAACCCCAGTGGGCCGCCCCCGGGCATCCCCGTGGCCTTGTACAATCCTATCAATCCGTGGATGTGGCCGGCCTGGGTGCCCGTTCCTACCGTACCTCCAGCCCCTCCGCCGGTGCCCAGCTGGTCAGCCCTGTCAGCCGCGAATCCAGGGATCGTGCAGACCGAAATCGAGGGATTGGTGACGGCGGCGGCGAATGAGCGGGCCGACGCCCTGGGCGAAATCCTGTCGGAGTCCAATGAGTTCATCAGCTACTTCCTGAACATGATGACCGCGCGGCCGGGGGCATATCCGGCCACCACGCGGGTGCTGACGATCGCCAGCCTGGTGGGCACGTTCGTTGCGATGTACTACAAGAACCTGTACGCCCGACCGCGCGCGTCGCAGCTCTGTCCGGCCTTGCTGCCGCCGATCGAGGTCCCGGGGCACGCTTCCTTCCCGAGCGGCCACTCCACACAGGCGCACCTGATGGCGCTGTGCATGTTCGATGTGTTCAACGGGCTGCCGCAGCAGAATACAGTAGTGGACGATCTGTGGACGCTTGCCGACCGTATCGCTCGAAATCGCGAGATAGCCGGGCTGCACTATGCGAGCGACACGGCCGCCGGGGAGGCCTTCGCATATTGGATCTACCACCTGCTGAATAGCGGCGGGCAGGCGAACTATCTGCAAGCTGTCGCCGCTGCGAATGGGGAATGGCAATGAGCGGCGGGACTGTCGCCGCGGCGGCCGGAAGGATTGGCTTGGACCCTGACGTCGTCGACCGCCTTATGAAGCAGTTCGAAGGGTTCCCGGTGCCCACCGGTCTCTTCGATCCCTCGACCGCCCGCCCGTACCAGCTAAGGAAATATGGGCTGCCGCCGAAGCCGGATCCGTACCGTCAGCCGCTGCTTCGTCAGGTCTGGGACCGAGGCTTCGGCAGGCCAATGAAACTCCAACCGTTCGCATTCAGCAAAGATGTTTTAGATTTGTTGGACAATGTCCAGTATCGTCCGATCCCCAGGTCCCTCGACGTGATACCCGTTGGGGAAACCCGCATCGAGACCAGCACCAACTGGTCCGGCGCCTATATCACCGCCAACCAAGATCGGCAGTTCCTGCAGATATGGGGAACCTGGACGATCCCGGACAATCTCCAATTGCCGCCGCCATCGCGGCAGGGGCCGGCCAATATCCCATATGTCTGCTCCAATTGGATCGGTCTCGACGGGCAGCGTCTCTATCTCGATTCCTCGCTACCCCAGATCGGGACCGCGTCTACGCTGGCGAACGGCATCACCACGGCGCAAGCTTGGACGCAGTGGTGGGCGCGAAAAAACACGAACACGGCTCCATTGCCTATCGGGCTGGCGGTCAACCCGGGCGACGATGTGCTGTGCGTGTTGACGGCCTGGGACCCAAAGACGGTGGTCTTCGTGATGGTCAACCTGAGCCATCCGGTGCCTGTCGGCATGGCGATCCAGGGTTCACCGCCGGTGCAATTGCCCGGCGGGAAGACGGTCCACCCGGACATCGCCGGCGCGACCGCCGAATGGATCCTGGAGCGTCCCAAAGTGGTGGGTCAACCGACGACGCCTTGTAATTTCCCCGACTACGGCCACACGAAATTCGACCTTTGCGTCGCGGTCGAGGGTGATGCGGTCGACATTTTCTCGTGGTCCACCGGACTATCGCAGGTTCTGCGGGGCACGCGCCTCCTTCGAATGTTCCAGATGTTCTTCGATCCCGCACGTACCGAATTCATTTCGATGCCGACGAAGCTGGACGAGCTCTCTGTCCGCGTGAAGTACGGCGGCTTCTGACTCGCCCCTTGTTCGACTGATACCAGGTCAGGTTGACACCGACTCTCCGCCGGTTCCCTTCGGGTTATGCCCGGACGTGATCCGGGCGCCCGTTGCGCCTCGGTAAGTGGTGATCCATCAATGAGCTGGTCGGGCACGGCTGGCCGGATCAGGTCCGGTCATGACGACCATGGGACAGCGGGTCGGCATGTCAGTCTTTGCGCGGGCTGGTATGACATCTGCCATGGCATCGCGGGACCGCAGCGGGACCAGTGCGGGGAGAGAACCTGAAGCATCTTCAGGCTCAGGTTTCGTATGCGGTATGGCCCGGCGGCCGGGGCCATCTGGCGCGGCACTGTGCTGCCTCAGATGGTCCGGTGTGCGTCGGACCATGACGAGAAGGGGAGGGCGGCCGTCACTCTTTTCGCCAATTGGTGTGATTGATCCCGTGAAATGGAGCGGCGGGAGCAACGCCCCCGCCGTCCAAAGAAGACGCCGGCTACAATCCCGCCTGAGTAACGAACTTGGTGTTCAGATAGGCCTCGATCGCCTCCGATCCGCCTTCCGAGCCATAGCCCGAATCCTTCACGCCGCCGAACGGCACTTCCGGCAACGCCAGGCCCATGTGGTTGATCGTCATCATGCCGGCTTCCACCGACGCGGCGATGGCGTTCGCCGTCTTCGCCGAGCGGGTGAAGGCGTAGGAGGCCAGGCCGAACGGCAGCCGGTTCGCCTCGGTCACCACGTCGTCGAAGCCCCGGAACGGCGAGATGATCGCCAGCGGCCCGAACGGCTCCTCGTTCATCACGCGGGCTTCCATCGGCACGTCGGTCAGCACCGTCGGCTCGAAGAAGTTGCCCTTGTTGCCGATGCGGCTGCCGCCGGTGCGGACCGTGGCGCCCTTTTGCCGGGCGTCACCGATGAAAGCCTCCATCGCGGTGATCCGGCGAGCGTTCGCTAGCGGCCCCATGTTGGTGCCGGACTCCAGCCCGTCGCCGACTTTCAGCTTCTTCGTGTGGGCAACGAAGCCTTCCACGAACTGCTCGTAGACCTTTTCCTGCACCAGCATCCGGGTCGGCGACACGCAGACCTGCCCGGCATTGCGATACTTCGCCCCGGCGAGCATGCGGCTGGCCACATCGACATCCGCGTCGTCGAACACGATGGCCGGCGCATGGCCACCCAACTCCATCGTCACGCGCTTCATGTGCGCCCCGGCGATCGCCGCCAACTGCTTGCCGATCACGGTCGAGCCAGTGAACGACATCTTCCGGATGACCGGATGCGGGATCAGGTATTCGGAGATTTCCGACGGCACACCATAGACCAGGTTGACCGCCCCGGCCGGAACGCCGGCATCGGCGAACGCGCGGATCAACTCGGCGGGCGACGCCGGTGTCTCCTCAGGCGCCTTGACGATGATCGAGCACCCGGCGGCCAGCGCCGCCGACAGTTTGCGCACCACCTGATTGATCGGGAAGTTCCATGGCGTGAACGCGGCGACCGGGCCGACAGGCTCCTTGATCACGAGCTGATACACACCCTCGGCGCGCGCCGGGATCACGCGGCCGTAGGCGCGGCGGGCTTCCTCGGCGAACCAGTCGATCACGTCGGCGCCGGCCAGCACCTCGCCCCGTGCCTCCGCGAGCGGCTTGCCTTGCTCCATGGTCAAAAGACGGGCGATGTTGTCCGCCCGTTCCCGCAGGATGTCGGCGGCCTTGCGCATCACCTTGGAACGGTCGTAGGCCGACACTTTCCGCCAGGTCCGGAACCCCTTGTCGGCGGCTTCCAAAGCGCGGTCCAGGTCCGAGATCGCGGCGTGCGAAACGGTGCCGATCTTGTCCCCGGTGGCCGGATTGACCACGTCGATGGTGCGCCCACCGGTGGCCGGCCCCCAGGCGCCGTCGATGAAAAGCGAAACTTCAGAATACATGTTTCCCGTCCTTTCCGAGTGGACCGCGAAGTCCATAGACCCGTCACATGGCACCAACCGTCGGCGCCTTCAACCGACGAACCAGCGCCGTATCCAACGCTGCATAGCGAATGCGACCATTCCTGGCACCCCCCCAGGCCCGTTGCCAAGCCCGAGGCCCGCTGGAGCCGGCCTTGTCACGCCGGCTGCTCGGTGGTTGTATCACCGGTATGTTCCGCTCGATGCCCATGAGGCGGTTGCCGGGCCTGACCCTCGCCCTGCTGGCGTTGTTCGGGCTGCTGCTGCGCGGGCAGGTGACGCCTAACACGACGAGCGGGACACCCGTCGCCCTATTCGCGTCGTTTCAGGTGGCGTTCTGCCACACCGGCCATGACGACCCGCGCCATGCCGATCACCCCGCGGCCGACTGCGATGCGTGCCTGCTGTGCCAGGCTGCGCGGAGCGATCACGCCGGAACGCCGGTCATTCCGCGAGGCGCCGAACCACCGGTTGTTTCAGTCGCTACGTTTGCCATGCCTGTGCCACCGGTCTCGACAACGCCGCGGGCGACCGGGTCCTCGGGCCTATGGGCACGCGCGCCGCCGGCGGACGCCTGATACCGTTCGGGCTTTCGCGTTGTCCTTTTTATCCAGTCAGGCAGGATTTCTCATGCCCCGTTCTACCGTAGGTCTGCTCGCCGCCCTGTTGGCGGCCACTGTCATCGTTCCGTCCGTTCATGCCGCGCCGCCGTCCGGCTTCATCCTGGCGGCGGCCGACGGCATCATGGTCCAGGAAGCCTGGGCCCGCGCTTCCCCCGGCGCCGCGACAAACGGCGCGGCCTATGTCACGCTGGTCGGCGGCACCCAGCCGGACACCCTGATTGGCGTCAGCACGCCCGTCGCGGCGACCGCCGAGGTGCATGAGAGCTTTACCGACAACGGCGTCATGAAGATGCGTCCGGTTGCACCGCTCGCGATCCCGGCGGGCAAGACCGTGACGTTCGCGCCAGGCGGCTACCACATCATGCTGATGGGCCTGAAGCAGCCGCTGGCGGCGGGCCAGACCTTTCCGCTGACGCTGAAATTCGCGCATGCCGCCCCGATCACGGTGGATGTGCAGGTGCGGGCGATGGGTCGTGATGCCTCAATGGGCGGTCATGACCACATGCACATGCAGTGAGGCTCGTTCAGATGCGGGCAGATGGGTAGGTAGCGGCAGCACCATCTGCCTCTTCCGTCATGGCCGGATGCACCCGGCCATGACGGCTCGCTGAGGAAATCAGGCCGTGACCGCTTCCGCCATCTTCAGGAAATTGGCGCAGCCCGCGGACTTCGCCGCGTAGCCCTTCCAGGCGCTTTCCCGCGCCAGATTCCGCCATTCCTTCAGCATGTCGGGGTCGATCCGGCTGACCTTGATGCCGGCCTTCTGGAACACCGCATCCAGCGCCGCGTCGTCTGCCTTGGCCTGTTCGGTCGCCCATGGTTCCAGCGACTCGCCCACCTCCATGATCGCCTTCTGCTGGTCTGCCGGCAGTGATTCATAGATCGCCTTGGACATCAGGATCGGCTCGAAGATGTAGAAGAAGCTGCTGCCCTGGGCGCTTGTCAGGTTCTTGCAGGTTTCCTCCAGCCGGAACGAGATCAGGCTGGAGGAGCTGGTCACCGCCACGTCCATCACCCCGGTCTTCATCGCGATATACAGCTCGTTCGAGGGCATCGAGCTGGGCGACGCGCCGGCCGCCTGGAACATCTCGTCCATTTCCTTCGACCCGCCGCGCACCTTCAGGCCCTTCGCATCGGCCGGCCGCAGGATGGGGCCGACGCGCGAGGCCACGCCGCCGGACTGCCACAGCCAACTGACAAGCTTGATGCCTTTGGCGTCCAGCAGATCGGTCAGCGCTTTGCCGATCGGCGCTTTCTTCCAGGCCATGCCTTGCTCGTAGCTGCTGATCACCGCGGGCATGAAGGTGATGTTCAGCTCGGGGATCTCGCCGCCGCCATAGGTCGTCGGCACCAGGCTGAGGTCCAGCCCGCCTTTCCGCAATGCGCTGATCTGCGCGAACGTCTTCACCAGCGAGGAGTTCGGATACACCGTGAAGGCCAAAGCACCGCCGGTGCGCTTTTCCACTTCGGACGCGAAGCGCCGGCACAGCCGATCACGGAAATCGCCTTCCTCTCCGGAACTGCCGGGAAACTGATGCGAGATATTCAGGTTTCGCGCCTCGGCCCGGGCGGTGCGGATCATCGGAACGGAGGCAAGGGCGGCGAGCGCGGTGCGGCGTGTCAGCATTGGTATGTTTCCTTGGTTTCAGGCGAAGCGATAGAGGCGAGCGGCTGTGCGGCCGATTTCTTCCTGAGCGGCAGGGCTGGGGAGGAAACCGCGGAACCAGTCGATCGTGTTTCGGTAGGCGATCGGGTCTTTGGGCCCAATGAACGGCCAGTCGCTGCCGAACAGCACACGATCGTCGTCCAGCGTCTGCAGGTCGTCGTCGGTGGTGAAGGCGCGTTCCGGGCGGTGTTTGTCATTGCCGACCGGCGGCTGGCCGGTCAGATAAATATGCGGATGGGTATCGACCCGCGGGCCGAGAGGGGTGGAGGGCATGATTGCCTGTCTCGAACGGTTCCAGGATCGACATTAGCGCGGATTGGTGGGGTTACGTAAACGGGTGCCCGGGAGCGATCCGCTGGCGGCTGATGAGCCGGCTTTCTTCTGATGCTAGGATCGCGCTGTCCGGAATAATCATGAAGGGGAGATAAACGGCAGCATGACGGCTGAGTTCTTCGCTCGTGCCCACGAGACGACCGGGTATTTCGATGAGCAAGCGCTGCATGCCGGCTCTATATTTCGCAGACATGGTTCGCGGCGATCCTTGCGGCATCGCCGCAGCGTTTTGTACAACCGGATGGGGGACTATAGGGGCGTGTCACGGATCCGCGCGACGACCACAATCGAGTGCAGCGTCTCGTAACGCTGGAAGACGTCGAGAGGATCCTTAATGTGTTCTTGGTCCGAGGCGACCGGAAGGACTCGACATGAAGCCGCATCATTATCCGGAGACCGCCGGTCTCTGCGTAGAGCTGAAGGCTCAACCGCGCACAAAAATCCGGCACGTCGCGAATGGCCTGAATGTCGATTTTGACGAGGCGGAGGAGGTTCTCGGCTTCGACATCGACTGTGCGTCCACCCGTTGCGGCCTGACGACGCTGGAAACCACCGCGCTGCCCGTCACGACCGCCAAGGCCGCCTGAAGCCATGTCAGACCAACACCGACCCGGCAACATCCCCCTGGTCCCGCCCGCGCTGCTTGATCCTGTCGTGGCCTACTTCAACCCGCGGCGGGTGATCGTGTTCGGCTCTGTCGCGCGGGGAGAAGCCGGACCGGACAGCGACATCGATCTGCTGGTCATTGTCGATGACGATACCCCGGCGGATAAAGTGACGCTCAAGGCCGGGTTCGAATCCCGCCGATCCTATCATGAGCCGGCCGATGTGATCCCGGTGCGGGAAGCAACCTTTCGGCGCAAATCGAAGATTGCCAATACGTTGTCACGTGCCGCGACGCTGGAGGGTGTAGTCGTCTATGAGCGACCCTGATGCCGGCGACCCCGCCAGTGATCCTTGGCCGGACGTGCTTGAATGGCTGCATGTCGCCGAATCCGACCAGCGGGTTGTTCGCCTCTGCCTGACCGCCGATCCGCCGCTGCGCGACGCGGCGACATTCCATTGCCAGCAGGCAGCCGAGAAATTGTTGAAGGGCTTTCTCGTTCAGGCGGGTGTCCATGTCCGAAAGACGCATGATCTGGATGCACTGGCCGAGTTGGTCCTGCATCGCTTCCCAACGCTCGATGCATTGTTGACGCCGCTGCGTTCCTGGACATCCTGGAGCGTCGCGTATCGCTACCCCGGCGAAGCAGGGCTGGAGCCAGAACCCTCGGTTGAGGAATTGTCCCAGGCTCTGGACGTGATCGCCCAGCTCGATGCCGCCCTGCGGTCGCTCGCCCCTCCGGCGCCGGATGCCGGCAATCCATGAAAAGATCAAAGCCAGGGCGGAAACATGACGATTAAGCCAACCTCGGTAGAAACCCCGCGGCACAAGAAAGCGAAACTCTGCACATCCCGGCGGACGGGCTGGCACTGGTGATGGCGGCGAAGGATAAACCGCCGCTGCGGCTGGCATATGAGCTGCGAACCCGCGATCGGATCGCCGCGAAGGTGGTCAATCATCGAGGGGCGAGGTCATGAAAGTGTTTGGGGTGGCGTGACCAGAGTCTGGTGATCGCCGGCAAATTCGCAAAGCTCCCGTCAACATCGCCCAAGAAGAAGACGCTTGACCACTCCCTCCCGCGGCGCCGTCAGCGCCACCGCCTATCTCCTCGTCTGGGCCGCCACCCTGCTGGACCAGTTCGGCCACCTGCCGGTTGCTGGCGACTTAGCCGGCATCGCCATGCTGGTCTTCCTTATCCTCGAATTCACGCGCCAACGCCGCTACGCCCAGATCCTCTTCCTGGCGTTAACCGGCATCGGCCTGATCGGCGTCGCCACCGCCGCCGACCCCATCGCCCTGTTCCTGTCAGCCTGGCGCCGAGGGGCCGCCTACGGCGCCTTCTTCCTCGCCCTGTCGTCCCTCCGCGACGCGGCCGAGACCAGCAAACTGGTCCGCCGCTGCGGCCAGCATCTTGTCGCGCAGCCACCCGGCCGCCGCTACGCCGCCCTTACCGGCGGCGGCCACCTGTTCGGTGTCATTCTCTCCTACGGTGCCATCGAACTCCTTGGCGCCATGGTCATGCGCGCGAACACCATCCAGGCCGCCGGCGGCTCCGAAGCCATTCGGGCCCTGAGAACCCGCCGCATGCTGATGGCGATCTACCGGGGCTTCGCCGTCATGAACTGCTGGAGTCCGCTGAACCTGATGACCGCCGTCGTCTCCACCGCTGTCCCCGCAGCGCCGATGCGGATGCTGCTGCCCATCGCTTTCGTCGTCTCCATCGCCATGGCCGCCATCGGCTGGCTGGAGGATCGCCTCTCCGCCGCCCGTCAGGCCACCGCCGGCGGCAGACGACCGGAGACCACCGAGACCTGGTCCATCCACCTGCGCATCCTTGCCCTTGTCGGGCTGGTCATGCTGCTGGCGGAACTCGGTAGCATCCTGATCGGCGTCTCCCTGGTCGCCGCCGTGACCCTGATCGTGCCGCTGGTCGGCCTCGGCTGGGCCATCGCGCAGGCGTGGCGTTTCGTCACCGGCGCCAACCACGCCGCCCGCACCGCCGGCGTCCTGAAACGCCGCGCCGGCCGCTTCTTCCTGCGCGTGCCCAACTTCCGCTCCGAGGCCACCGTCCTCGCCGGTTCCGGCTTCATGGGTGTCGCCGTCGGCGGTGCCCTGCCAGCCGCGGGACTGGCCCCGTTCATCGCGCACCTGCCGCCGATAGCGGTGCCGCTGCTGGTTCCCGTCCTGCTGATCGCCACCGGCCAACTCGGCCTCAACCCGGTGGCCGTCATCGCGCTGCTCGGCGCCGCGATGCCCGACCCGGCCGCGTTCGGTATCACCCCGGCCGTCCTGGCTTTCGCCTGCATGCTCGGCTGGGGGCTGGCGGTGAACATGACGCCGATGTCCGCCTCTGCCATCACCACAGCCCGCTGGGCCGGCGTTTCCCCCTGGACCGTCAGCACCGCCTGGAACGCGGCCTTCACCTTCTCCGCCCTCGTGCTGTCATGGCTGGCGATCGTCGTGCTGTTCATCCTTCTTTAACCACTCGCCGGTAAGGTCGGCCCATTGTCCCAGGAGGAAACAATGGGTTGGCTGAACGCCCGACTGTCTCCCGTCCGCATCGCCCGCGATCTGCCGATCGGCATCAAACTGGCGATCACCGTCATCGGTGCGCTTTCCCTGCTGACGGGCGTGTCCTTGTTTGCGTTGGACCGCCTGGGTTTTGTTGCTTCCATGCAGCGTGATGTGGCAGCGCAGTCAGCGGTGGAGCACCAGGTGCAACACAGCCTGATCGCGGCCCAGGAACTCCGCGTCGTCAGCCGGGAACTCCAGGTCCAGCAGACGGTCGGCGGCATCCGGTCCGCGCTGGAGCGCGCAGCCAGGCAAACCGACCAGGCCACGACGCTGATGCGTCAGGTGAACGCCGGTCAGGACCAACCTCTTCTCGATGAGGCCTTCGCCAAGCTCGATGGCCTGATGGGCGCCGTCAAGCGGGCGGCTGCATTGCGCAGCGAAATGCTCACAGCCCGCCAAAAGCGTTTGTTCCAGGTGCGTTCGGTCTTTGAAACCGCCATGACCACGCTGGTGGACGAACTCGCCCGCGGTTCCACCCTGGAGGGCGGCGTCGCCTCGGTGCGCGACAGCGCGGCGTCGGCTGCCCAGGCGGATCAGCGTGACCCGACGATAGAAGCGGTGAACCGCTATCGCCTCGCCATGAGTCGCATTCAGGGCGCCGCCCTGATGTTCATGGCCACCGGCAACGGATCGGCCGCCAACGACGTCCGCGACGCGACGGCCGAGGCCGCGGCCAGCATGGCGGCCGTCCTGTCCGGTCCCGCCCCGGACACCATCAAGAACGACGCCCGCCTGGTCGATACCATCGGCATGGGCATCGCCAAGGCCTCGGCCGACCTGATCGCCATGTCGCGGGAACTGGACCAGGTCGCCGGTGCCGAGGTTGAAACCGCCAGCCAGGCCATGCAATCCGCTTTCGAGAAACTCGCCGAAACCGCCGCCGACCGCCAGCGCTCGGCCTCCTCTACTGCGCTGGCGGCGGGCAGCCAGGCGTCGGACAACATCCTGATGATGATCGGCGCGATCGCCGTGCTGATGGTTGCCCTGGGGACGGGCGTGACCTGGATGATCGCCGGGCCGATCCGCCACCTGACGCGGATCGTGCAGGCGATTGCCGGCGGGAAAACCGATCAGGCGGTGCCCTACATCGCCTGGAGGGACGAGATCGGCCGCATGGCGGCTTCGGTTGAAACCCTGCGTGGCGTCATGAGCCAGACCTTCATCCAGGCCCAAATGATTGAGCAGTTGCCCGCCGGCGTCATGACCGCCGAGCCTGCCGGCGACTTCCGCATTACCTATCTGAACGCCGAGGCCAAGCGGATCCTCGAATTCGTACAGGACGTGCTGCCGGTTCCGGTCGATAGTCTGGTTGGTCAGAGCATCGATGCCTTTCATCCAGACTCGCGCCGCCAGCGTGCCCTGGTTGCCGATCCCGCCAATCTGCCGCACCAGGTGCGGATGACGCTGGGCGCGGAAACGATCGATCTGCGGATCAGCGCGATGCACGATCGGGATGGTCGCTATGCCGGGCCGCTGCTGATCTGGCAGCGGGCAACCGGCCAGGCGCGTCTGGTGCAGCAGTTGGAGCAAAGCGTCGGCGCGATCGCCCGCACGGTCGCCGAGTCCGCCGAAGGCATGCGGGACGCGGCCTCAGTCATGCGGCAAAGCGCCGTGGCGGCCGGTGAACGCACCGTCGCGGTGTCCGTCGCGTCCGATCAGGCGTCCAACAGCGTCGCCACCGCCGCCGCCGGCGCCGAGGAAGTCGCGGTTTCGGTCGCCGAAATCGGTCGCCAGGTCGCCGAGTCCGCTCAGATCGCCGCTACCGCCGTTGCCGAGGCGCAGGCGACCGACGCCAGCGTCGGCGGCCTGAGCGAGGCGGCCGATCGGATCAGCGCCGTCGTTCGGCTTATCAGCGACATCGCTGCCCGCACCAACCTGCTGGCCCTGAACGCCACGATCGAGGCCGCCCGCGCCGGTGACGCCGGGAAGGGGTTTGCCGTCGTGGCCGGCGAGGTGAAAAACCTTGCGACCCAGACCGCGAAAGCCACCCAGGAGATCGGCGGCCAGATCGCCGCCATGCAACATGCGACCGCACAGGCGGTATCCGCCCTCCGCTCAATCGGCGGCACCATCCAGAGGATGAACGAGATCGCGACGGTTATCGCCGGCTCGGTCGAGGAACAAGGAGCGGCGACTCAGTCAATCGCGCAGGCGGTGCAGCACGCCGCCGCAGGCACCGCCGAGGTCAACAGCAATATCGCCTTGGTCGCCGATGTGGTGGAAGAAACCGGCAGCCGGGCAGGTGGGGTGCTGGGCGCAGCGACCGAGATGACCGAACAGGCGGCGGCGCTGAAGGATGAGGTGGCGAAGTTTCTGGCCGCGATGCAGCAGGCGGCTTGAACCAGGACAACCGTCGCGAGGCCGACGCTGCCCCGGTCATGGCGCGGCGTCAGTCCGGGCCATCTGCCGAAACACGGTACTGGCTCAGGTGGCCCGGGCGGTCGCCGGGCCATGACGAGGACGGAGCGTCATCGCCTGAGCTGCCACCGTGGATGGCGAGAGCCGTCACCGGCTTCGCCATACCCATCAGGCTGCGGAGACTCCGACTATTCGGCGGTTGCGGTAGTGGCCGTGGTGTCGGCCGCGGTCGTCGCGGTGGTGGTGGAGCGGGCCCGCTCCGCGATGCGGGCGGACTTGCCGCTGCGGCCACGCAGGTAATACAGCTTCGCACGACGGACATCGCCGCGGCGGATCACGGCGATCTCGGCGATCGTCGGCGCATACAGCGGGAACACGCGTTCCACACCCTCGCCATAGCTGATCTTGCGAACCGTGAAGTTGCTGTTCAGGCCCTTGTTGGAGCGCGCGATGCACACGCCCTCAAACGCCTGGGTACGAGTGCGGTCTCCTTCGACCACCTTCACGGAAACCCGCAGCGTATCGCCCGGAATGAAATCCGGCACGGCCCGCGCGCCGGTCAGGCGCGCGATCTGCTCGGCCTCGAACTGCTGGATGATATTCATGGCTTTGGTCCTCTTGCTTTCTTAAGGTGCGCCAGCAGGGGAATATTCCTGCGCCGCGTGTTCCGGTGATGCGACGCGGGCCCAAAGATCGGGCCGCCGTTCGCGGGTGATTCGTTCCGATTCCGCCTGGCGCCAGGCAGCGACCGCGGCGTGATGGCCGGACAGCAGCACGTCCGGCACACGGCGGCCCTGCCATTCGGCCGGACGGGTGTAGTGGGGGTATTCCAGCAGACCCGCGGAGAAGCTTTCTTCCGAGGCGCTTTCGGCCGCGCCCATGACGCCGGGCAGCAGCCGCACGATGCTGTCCAGCAGGACCAGCGCCGCGAGCTCACCGCCCGACAGCACGTAATCGCCGATGCTGAATTCCTGCATCCCGCGGGCTTCGATGACCCGCTGGTCGATGCCTTCGTAACGGCCGCAGAGCAGGACAACCCCCGGCCCGGCGGCGAAACGTTGGGCATCCGCCTGGGTGAACCGCCGGCCCCGAGGAGTGAGGCACACGATCGGACGGCCATCGGCCACGGGGTCCACCGCCGCATCCACGATATCCGGCCGCAGCACCATGCCCGCCCCGCCGCCGAATGGGGTGTCATCCACCGTCCGGTGCCGGTCCTGCGCGAAGTCGCGAATGTTCGTCACATCCAGCGACCACACGCCGGTTTCCAGCGCGCGTCCGGCCAGCGACTGGCCGAGCGGACCAGGGAACATGGCCGGAAACAACGTCAGGACGGAGGCGCGCCAGCTCATGCCGCCTCCTCCGCTTCCGGCGGCACCACGATCTCATCCGGGGACACGACCACGAGCCGGCCGCCGGCGATATCCACCGTGGGCACGCAAGCGGCGGTGAACGGGATCAGCAACGGGGCGCCGGACCCGGCGATTTCCAGGCTGGCCCCGGCGCCATAGTCATGCACGACCGAAACCGTCCCGAGCGAACGACCCGCGGGGTCCACAACAGCCAGACCGATCAGGTCCGTCAGGTAGTACTCGTCCTCACCGGCCGGCGGCAGGGCCGAACGGTCGATGAACAGCTTCGTGTTGGTCAGCTTCTCGGCCGCGTTGCGGTCGGTCACCTTGACCGCCACGCCATCCACGATCCGGGAAACCTCGGCGACGCCTTCGGCCTTCCAGCGCAGGGCATAGAAACGCCCTTCCGCGTCGGACAGAGGTCCGTACGCGGTCAGATCGGCCGGGTCGGCGGTGTGGCTGGTGATCTTCACCAACCCGCGCACGCCATGTGCCCGTCCGATCACGCCCAACTGGATGCGGCTGTCAGGCACCGGTCACGCTCAGGCGGTCGCCGCGGCTGCGGCCTTGGCGCGCTCCTGCGCCTTCTTCTTCGGCGCGGACTGAACCGGCTGCTCGTTCCACTTCGGCATCGGGGCCAGGCCGGCCTTGCCGAGGAACTTCGCGACGCGCTCGGTCGCCACGGCGCCGTTGCCCAGCCAATGCGTCAGGCGCTCGGCCTGCAGGCGGACGCGGTCCTC
>JARLIN010000107.1 GCA_031291715.1 Rhodopila sp.
ACGGCGGTCCGGGCAACCGACTGATAATCTTTAGAAAAAAGCTTGTAGAGTAAATGGACCAACCCTCAAGGTCCGGAGAGAGAGCGCCGTCCGGAGGGAGAATTTGCGTATCGTTCCAGTTAGGGAACCCCAAGCCTTACGCGCAAAACCGCCCGGAACCTGGCCTTTTTAGGGGGCCCAATTACGACAGAGAATGGTTGGCTGGGAACTGACTGGAGCAGCGATAGCAACCGGAAACAAACATTCTCTGGGTTGATTGCCGGATGCCTCGATCTATTGCGCCGTAGCCCGTCTTCGCGGATTTGCCGATCTTGGGGGGGCGTTCATTGTTTATCAATGCGTTGGACGAAAAAAGTCTTTACTACATCAGGTGGCTTGAGCGAGCGCGGCTGCGGTAATTATCGGCGGCGACCGGGGCGGCAACTGCAATTTGAGTTGGCGGATCAGCAACTGGAGTTCGCGGTCGGGCTGGGTGTATCGGGTCAACAACAGCTCGCATCGGTTGGTCGTCGGCAGATGAACGTCGATCATCTGCACGACGGCGAATTTTTCCAGCGCGCTGCGCGGGGTTAGCCCGGGTGCGAGGGCCTGCAGCCGGCGCTGCAGCGTCAGCTGCAGGCAGTGGGCCAGGAACGCGATGAAGATATGGGCCTCGATCCGCCGTTAGTCCTGATGGAAGACCGGACGGATCGCCAGGTCGCCCCTTAGGTTTTTGAATGCCTGTTCCACGGCGACAAGCTGGATGAAGTACTGCCACAACAGCGCGGGGTCGTTCTCGGTGAGGTTGGTACGCAGCAAATGCCGTCCTTCGCGTCCCCCACAACTGCCCGGCCAGCCAACTGGCCCCCCATTGGCGCGGCCGGCACAGCCGCATTGCGGACAGGCGAAGCTGCACGACCGAATTGTCGGACGCGACCGCGGTGGCGCGGTCCTCGGCAAACAGCGCCAGCGTCCACGCATGCCCGGCGTCCTCGTCGAAAACTTCGATGAACTTGCGTTAGGCCCCGGCCTGGGACGGGGTGATCTCGCCCAGATACAAGACATGGCGCGGCACCACGCGACCGCCTGCGAGACGTTGGTTCTCGACGACGCTCCAATAGCTATGCGTCTTGCCGTCCTTCTTTCGCCGGGTCTGCCGCAAAAACGTGACCCGGCGAATTTAGCGATGGGAATCCGGCGATGGGAATGATGTAGGTCTTCACTACAGCCGTTTTCGACGATGATCGACCCAGATAGCACTGCAATACCAAATACTTATCGAACCGCATCCGGACCAAGATCGGGTTTTCCGGGGTCGAATCCGCGAAGACGGGCTAAGCACGCCGCTTTCCACGATCAAACCCGCAATACACGCAGTTCCGCCCGGCATGTTTCGGCGAAGTCCTTCAGCGGATCGGCCTCGGGACCGCTTCGAACGCGCTCCCTCGCCTCGTCGAACGTCTTGCTGGCATCGGCATAGGCCTCGGTCACCAGGCTGATCACTTGCCCGGCAGCGTGGATGACTTCACTGGACGACGACAGGCGCATCCGCCCCAAGGCGGAGTGAAGACCCGTGATGACTTCAGGACCTTGGGCCTGGTGGTCCCAGGCATCGGTATACCGCTTCGATGCCTCGATGATGAACTCGGCATAGAGCGCCTCGCGCTTGTCTGCCTCGTGGCGAAGCGCCTGCGCGCGCAATTGGTCGCGCTGGGTCAGCCAGGAGGTCGCAAGGCTCGAGACCGCGCCGATCACGGCGCCACTCAACCCGGAGACGGCCGAGAGAATTGCGGGATCCATTTGCCTGAGTGCTCCTAACCCCCGAGAGCCGGAACGAACCTACTGGAAACTCGTTATCGCCTTCCTGAATCGGATCAGCGAAACACTGAAATAGCAGACTGTGATCCCCGCAAGCGCGGCCAGCTGTGGCCAGACGAGTTCGAAGCCCGCTGCGCGGTACAGTACGCCTTGAGCGAAGCTGACGAAGTGCGGAGTGGGCGCGACCTTCATCACCTCTATCAGCCAGTCCGGCATGCTTTCCGGTGGCGTGGCGCTGCCCGAGAGCAGGTTGAGAATAACCAGCACCGGGACCACGAGCAAACCGAACTGGCCCATCGTGCCGGTGAAAGTTGCGAGCAGAATGCCGAGAGCCGCGACCGAGATTTCGTAAAGAACCGTACCGGCAAGGAACAACGGCACCGACCCCACGAGCGGAACCCGCAGCAGGCCGTGGACAACACACCAGAGCGACAGGATGGCGACCACCACGATCACGAGACCGTTTGCCCAGATTTTCGCGATCATGATTTCGGCCGATGTGACGGGCATCACCAGCAGATGCTCGATAGTTCCATGTTCGCGTTCGCGAATGAGCGCCGCCCCCGTCAGAACGACCGTCAGCATCGTAATGTTGTTGATCTCCGCCATGATCCCGAGGAACCACTCGGAGTAGTGGTTCGGGTTGAATGCGGTTCGGGTGACGAGGTTTATAGGGGCGGTTATTGCGCCCTCGCCGTGCTGCAGATAGCCTGAAGCCTCCGATTCGATGATGTTCTGGAGGTAGCTGGCGCCGACCCCCGCCTGTGTCAGCGCGGTTGCGTCGACATCGATTTGCACCGTCGGGCCCCGGCCGGCGAGGACGTCGGACTCGAATTTGGGAGGAATTTCCAGCACGAATACGAAGCGGCCGGAATTCATGCCGGGATCGATCTCATTGGGCATCAACTGGACCGCCGGCCTGAAAAGCGGTTCGAGGATTGCGCCGGCTATCCGGCGCGAGAGTTCGGAATCGTCTTCGTCGACGATGCCTACCGCCACGTTCTCCACTTCGGACTTTGCCCCTGTCGCCGTCGAATAAACCGCGAAGGTGAACGCATAGACGATCATGACCAGCAGGATCGGGTCGGCGCGCAGGCTATACAGCTCCTTGATACCTAGCCTGAAAACATTGGCGAGCCGCAGGCCCATGTCACGCCTCCTGCTTGCGCAGGATGACCGTTGCCGCGGCAACGAACCCCAGCGCGAAAACGACCAGCACCAGAAGGTCGGGCCACAGATCGGAGAAGCCGAGGCCCTTCGTGAATGTCCCCAGGCTGATTTGCGTGAACCATCCCGAGGGGAATCCGATGCCAATCCAACGGGCGACTCCGGAAAGCGACGAGAAGGGCAGCAGAAGTCCCGAGAAATTCACCCCGATCACGATGGTCAGGATCGTTGTCGTGAAAATCGCGGCGATCTGGGTGGACGTGAAGCTGGAGATCAGCAGGCCGAAGGCGGTCGCCGCGCCGATGTAGATGAATGCCCCCAAAAGCAGCGTGGCAGTCGATCCCTTCACCGGCACTCCGAACAGGAATATCGCCACCAATAGAAGTGTCAGGAAACTGATAAACCCGGTGACAACGTATGGAAGCTGCTTGCCGAGCAGGAATTCAATGCCCGTGATCGGCGTCGAGCGGAAATTGGCGATCGACCCGGTCTCCTTCTCGCGGGCGACGCTGACCGCCGTCATCATCGCCGGGATCAGGATCAGGATGAGCATGATGGAGCTAGGAATGGTCTGATAAACGCTTTTGAACGCCTGGTTGTAGCGAAAGCGCTCCTCGATGTTGACCGGCGGCTGAACGGTTGGGGTTTGGCTTCTGGCGGCCTGATCGGAAAAATAGGTCAGCGCCACCCCTTGCACATAGCCGCTCGCCGTGTCGGCCCGGAACGGCATCGCGCCATCGAGCCATACGGAGATTTCGGGCTGCTGGCCGCGAAGCAGACGCTTGCCGAAGTTCGGCGGGATCTCGACCGCGACCTTCAGCTCGCCGCTCTTGAGACGACGTTCGAGCTCGGTGTCGCTGGAAATTTCCGGATGTTCGGTAAAATACCGGGATCCCGCGAAGTTTTCGAGGAGTTCACGGCTCTCGTTCGTCTGGTCCTGGTCGAAAGCGGCAAAGGCGAGGTGTTCGACATCGAACGAGATGCCGTAACCGACGGTCACCATCAAGATCAGCGGGCCGAGTAGCGAAAAGGCCAGCCGGATCGGATCGCGCAGGATTTCGAGCGTCTCCCGCCGCGCGTAAGCCCACAACCGACCGAAATCGAACCGCGAGGACAGAGACGCCCGCGAGACCGCTGGCCGGGTCGGCTCGGGAGCTGCTTCGGGCTTGCCCGGCTTCGCTCCCGGCTCAACCGCGGCCGCGTCTTCGAGATAAGCGATGAAGGCGTCCTGGAGGCTCCCCGTGCCGCGGCGTTGCGTCAGCTCCTTAGCCGTACCGACAGCGAGTACCTTGCCGGCGTGCATCAAAGAAATGCGGTCGCACCGCTCCGCCTCGTTCATGAAGTGGGTCGAAAGAAAGATCGTTACGCCGTCACCGCGTGCCAGGCCGATCAGAAACTGCCAGAAGGAATCGCGGGCGACCGGGTCGACGCCCGAGGTCGGCTCGTCGAGGATCAGCACCTCGGGGCCGTGCAGGACCGCGACGGCAAGCTGCAGGCGCTGTTTCTGGCCGAGGGGCAGGCTGTCAGGCCGGCTGTCCGCCGCGCCGAGCAGATCGAAGCGTTCGAGCATTTCCCGAACCCGCGCCGCTCGGCGGTCCTCGGGCAGGTGAAACAGGTGGGAATGCAGTTCCAGGTTCTGCCGGACCGTCAGTTCGCCATAGAGCGAGAACGCTTGCGTCATGTAGCCGACGCGTTCGCGCGTCGCCATGTCGCGGGCGTCGAGCGGACGACCAAACAGGCGCGCTTCTCCTTCGGTCGGGGCGAGCAAGCCGGTGAGCATCTTCATCGTCGTGCTCTTGCCGCAGCCGTTGGAGCCGAGAAAGCCGAAGATCTCGCCGCGTTCGATGCGGAAGCTGACATGATCGACCGCTGTGAACTTGCCGAAGCGCTGGGTCAGCCCCTCCGCCTCGATGGCGGGCGGACCGCCGGTTGTCCGGCGCGGAGGTACGATGACGGCTTGGTGGCCGGCGCGTTTCGCCTCGGGCAGCAGGTTTATGAATGCGTCGTCGAGCGTCGATGCGTTGCCTCGTGCCCTCAATTCCTCGGGTGAGCCGGTGGCAATTATGCGGCCGCCGTCCATCGCGGTGAGCCAATCGAACCGCTGCGCTTCTTCCATGTACGCTGTCGCGACCATGACGCTCATGCCCGGTCGCCGTGCGCGGATGCGGTCGATCAGCTCCCAGAATTGCCGCCGCGACAGCGGGTCCACCCCCGTGGTCGGTTCGTCAAGGATCAAGAGGTCCGGATCGTGGATCAGCGAGCAGCACAGCGAGAGCTTCTGCTTCATGCCGCCCGACAATTTGCCGGCCGGCCGGTCGGGGAAGGGATCAAGACCGGTCGCGGCGAGCAATTCGGCGATACGCCATTCGCGCTCGGTCTTTGATTGGTCGAACAGGCGACCGAAGAAGTCGAGATTCTCGAACACCGTCAGCGTCGGGTACAAGTTGCGCCCGAGGCCCTGCGGCATGTAGGCAATGCGCGGCAGGCTCGAACGGCGATGCTCTGGGTCGCGCATGTCGCCATCCAGCGCGAAAACGCCGCCTTCCTGAATCCGGCGTACCCCGGCGATGAGCGCGAGCAGCGTGGACTTGCCGACACCGTCCGGCCCGATGAGACCGACCATGCAACTGGCCGGTATTTCGACCGTCACATCGTCGAGTGCGACGGCCCTCCCATAGAGGTGCGACAGCCGTCGCACGCGCGCGGCAATCGGCGTCATTGCGGCAGCTTGACAGCCAGGCGATCGGGCCAGGCTGCAGTACGGTCGGTTCGCACAAACCCGATACCACGCACGCCCGTTTTGATCTGGTTCACGTACCGCGTCAGAAGCTCGGCGGGAGCCGACAGCTTGACGCGAAACATGAGCTTCTCGCGCTCCTCGGCGGTCTCGACCGTCTTCGGCGTAAACTGTGCCTCGGTGGCGACAAATGTTACCTTGGCCGGGAATACAGATTCCGGGTCAGGATCGAGGGTGACCCGCGCCTCGTCACCGAGGGTGAGGCTACCGGCAACGCGCGCCGGCACGAAGATCGTCAGGTAGACATCGCTCAGGTCGAGCAATGTGAGGACCCGGCCTCCCGCTGGAAGAACCTCGCCGGGCTCCGCGAGCTTGTATTGGATCCGGCCACGGGCCGAGGCAACAAGGGTGGAGTCTGAGATCTGTGACTTCAATCGGGCGACATCGGCCTGCCCCGCCGTGACCTGTGCTCCCGCAGCATTCTCGGCGGCAACCGCCGTGTCATAAGCCGCCTGGGCCACTCTCATCTGGCTCCGCCGCTGGTCGAGCTGTTCGATTGGCGCCCACCCTTTTGCGGCGAGAACGGTGGTTCGCTGGAGCTCTTGCGTCGCAAAG
Organism: Rhodopila sp.; assembly: GCA_031291715.1. Taxonomy (GTDB): domain Bacteria; phylum Pseudomonadota; class Alphaproteobacteria; order Acetobacterales; family Acetobacteraceae; genus Rhodopila. The sequence continues at coordinate 6,317 of JARLIN010000107.1, forward strand.
ATCCGCTCGCTGTCACGCTGCGCGATCAGTGCCTCCGTCATGACTTTTTCGTGCTGGGCCTTTTCGACCTCGGCTTGTGCAGACCGCAACTGTGCTTCGAGCTCGACCGTGTCCATGCGCGCGACGACTGCGCCCGCATCGACCATGTCTCCTTCTTTGGCAAGAACGACGGCAATCCTGCCCGGGAACTTGGTCGAGATTTCAGCTTGCTCCGCCTCAAGGCGACCGTTGGCCTCCGCGATGTATGGGGGCAGCGCATTCAGTTGCTGCTGCCACCAGTACCAACCGCCGGCCCCGCCCAGTGCCAGAATGCACAGGAGGACGGCGAGAAAGGTCCAACCTTTCCGCTTTTGCGGTCGCCGCTGCGGCTCGGTCGGAGGCTTGGGCGTCTCGCTGCTCACGGGAGCCGATGCGTGCGTCTCTGCGCTATTCGAGGATTTGGTATCCGCCGTCGACACAGTTCCTCTCCCCGGTGATTAGGCCGTTGGGGTGCGTTGCGAGAAAGGCCGTCGGCACATCGATATCGCCGTTGCCGAGGGCAGGCCCTTCTTGCCATCAAGAGCCGTTTGCGGATTGCTGATCATGCCCGTTCCCGTCGTGGCGTTGTCATGTCTGCAGTGCGTAGGTCCCCGCCGCGGCGCACGCCGTGACCCCATTCCAGAGCGCCCCACTGGCAGGGTTGACCATTTCGATCGAAATTTCCCAACCGCGGCACGTTAGTCCCCCCGATGCTTCCCCGGTTGAGCGCGGTTTGGATGCGACTATCTACTCAACACCCCTGAAGGGCGAGCGTGCATTGATCTGAATCAATGGCCTTTGATGGCTTTGAGTGGTATGCGGGCTGTCCCTCGCACGGCTATTTCGTGTAGAACTCGGCGGAGGTCGCAGGAAGGCGTTTGGAGCCCAGGCGAATGCTGCTGTGCCGCCCGAGGACTGGCTGGTCGGCAAGCGCTGTATCTACGCGCCCGTTGTAACAGTGCTGCCAGTCTCGGCAGGTACACAGATGAGATGGAGGACACCTCGGTCAGCATCGCCGGTCCGCCGCATCGCGGCGAATGGCACGACGACTGATCGAGGCGACAGCCCACATTGAGTTAGACGAAAGCCGAGCGAAGTCTGAGATCGGAGTTAGGATCGTGGACGTGTTCGTGATGCGACACGGCGAGACGGCGTGGAGCGTGAGTGGCAGGCACACCAGCACCACGGATCTCCCTTTAACCGATAACGGGCGTCGGATCGCCAAGAGGTTGCGACCCGTGCTCCCAAACGAAACATTCGCACGTATTTTCGTCAGCCCAATGCGGCGCGCGCGAGAGACCCGTGAGTTGGCGGGTCTCGGCAATGCAGCCGTCATCGCCCCCGAACTGGCCAGATGGAACTACGGCGAATTCGAGGGGCTGACGCCCGAGCAGATCCACGACAAGGCGTCCGGCTGGCTGATTTTCCGCGATGGTTGCCCGGGTGGCGAGAAGCCAGAGCAAGTGGGTGCGAGGGCGGATCGAGTCATCGCCCAGGTCCGCGCAATTGACGGCAATGTCGCTTTGTTTGCGCACGGACACATCCTCCGCGTCCTCGTGGCACGGTGGATCGGACTCTCGCTGGGCGCAGGACAGCATTTCCTGCTCGATACGGGCAGTTTGTGCGTGCTCTCCTACTACTACGAAATTCCCGCGGTCAGGGTCTGGAACGGACTCCTGCCGACACAGGATCAGCCGCAATGAATGAAGCAGCGCAATCCGTACCTGACCAGGAGATTCTCACGCGTTACGGGTGTGGCCCAATCCGGTTCTCCGGCAACAACGATGCTTTGTATGAGCGGCACCTGCTTTTCGACGACGTAGTCGCTCCAGAAGCCGCCGGGCCGCGCGAGCGCTTCGAGGCAGCCGCGCGTTCGGTGCGGGATGTACTGTCGCAACGCTGGATTCTGACTGACAGCACCTATGACCGGGAGAACCCCAAGCGGATTTACTATCTGTCGATCGAGTTTCTGATTGGGCGGTCGCTCTCGAATAATATTACCAATCTACTGCTCGATCCCTTTGCGAAGGAAATAGCTGCCCGGGACAAGCTCGACCCGTTCGACCTCATCGAACAAGAACCCGATGCCGGTTTGGGAAACGGCGGGCTCGGCCGCCTGGCTGCCTGTTTTCTCGACTCAATGGCGACGATGCAGCTCCCGGCAATGGGCTACGGGCTGCGTTACGAATACGGCATGTTCAAACAGACCATCCAAGACGGCTGGCAGCACGAAGAGCCGGACAACTGGCTGCGCCGCCAGGACCCGTGGGAGGTCCCCCGTCTGGACGAGACGGTGGAAGTCAGACTGAACTGCTCGTTCTCGATGCAAGACGGGCACTTGCGCCCCGTGGCCGGCGGATCCTGTTCGCTGATCGGCATGCCATTCGATCGACCAATCGTTGGTTATGGCGGCAAGACGATCAATACACTGCGCCTGTGGGCCGCCGGTGCGCCGGACTATTTCAACTTTCAGGAATTCAGCGGCGGCGATTTTGTCGGTGCGCTAGCTGGGACTCTCGCGGCCGAGTCGCTGACTCGAGTGCTCTATCCAGACGATTCCACCGACATGGGGCAGGGCCTGCGCTTCGTCCAGGAGTATTTCCTCGTCGCCTGCTCATTGGCCGATCTCGTCCGGCGCTTCCGCCGCAGCAATGCCGATTGGAACACGTTTCCGGACAAGATCGCGATTCAGCTCAACGACACGCATCCGACGATGGCGGTATCGGAGTTGATGCGGATCCTGCTCGACGAGGCGCATCTTGGCTGGGATCAAGCCTGGGATCTGACGCAGAGGACGTTGGCTTACACCAATCACACCCTGCTGCCCGAAGCGCTCGAAAAATGGCCGCTAGCCTGGTTCGAGATATTGCTCCCGCGACACTTGGAAATCATCTTCGAGATCAATCGGCGTTTCCTCGACGCTGTCCGGATCCGCCATCCCGGCGACGAGGAGCGGGTTCGGCGCATGAGCCTGGTCGAGGAAGGCACCCCGCGCAGAATCCGCATGGCCAACCTCGCCATCGTCGGCTCGCACAGCACCAATGGTGTCTCGGCGATCCACACCAAGTTGCTGCGAACGACAACGGTCAAAGACCTGGCCGACATGTTTCCGGAGCGCTTCAACAACAAGACCAACGGGATCACGCCGCGGAGATGGCTGTTGCTCGCGAACCCAGCACTTGCTGGCGTCATCACTGCGGCCATCGGCGATAGCTGGATGACCGATCTCGGCCGATTGCGCCAACTCGCGCCTCTTGCCGAGGACAAATCCTTTCGCGAGGCGTTCCGCAAAGCCGCGCATGAGGCCAAATCTCGTTTTGCCAATTGGCTCGAGGCGGCGACCGGCCAGATCGTCGATCCCGCCAGCATCTTCGACTGTCAGATCAAGCGAATTCATGAATACAAACGGCAGCTGCTAAATGCATTGCGCATCGTCGTGCTGCACAACCGGCTGCGCGAGAGCCCCGGCCTCGAGCTCGCGCCGCGCACGTTCTTCTTCGCCGGCAAGGCAGCGCCGGCCTACCGGCTGGCCAAGCTGATCATAAAATTCATCAACAATCTCGCCGCCACGATCGACGGCGATCCGATCGCACAAGGCCGTCTCAAGGTCGTTTTCCTCCCCGATTATGGCGTTTCGCTCGCCGAGAGGCTGATCCCGGCCGCCGACGTCTCCAACCAGATCTCGACCGCCGGGTATGAAGCGAGCGGCACGAGCAACATGAAGTTTATGATGAACGGCGCGCTGACGATCGGCACGCGTGACGGCGCGACAATCGAAATGGCCGAAGAAGCCGGTGAAGAGAACTTCTTCCTGTTCGGATTGACCGCCGATCAGGTGGCCCGCAGCCGTAGCTCCTATAACCCGCACTGGCATTACGACAACGAGCCGGAGACCCGAGCCGCGTTGGACCTGATCTTCTCCGATTATTTTAGCCGCTACGAGCCCGGCATCTTTGCCCCGCTGGGGGAAGCGCTGCTGACGCAGGGAGACTACTATATGCATCTTGCCGACCTCGGATCCTATCTCGAGGCGGACCAGAAGCTGACCGCGCTGTACGCCGACGGCGACGCCTGGGCGCGGAAGGCCATCCTGAACGTGGCCAGCTGCGGAAAATTCTCCAGTGACCATACGATCGCCCAATATGCCGCCGAAATCTGGCGAGCAAAGCGATGTCCGGTGCCATGAACGGGATCGGCGCATCTTTGCCGCACGCGTGTGCCCAGCAGCGCAGGCTGGCGGGGGCAATCTTTGATGTAGATGGCGTGCTGGTGGCCTCGCCGCACGAGCAAGCCTGGCGGGAGGCGCTGGCTGGCTACGCTGATCCCGCCCGGTTCACAACCGAGTTCTACCAGGCGCATGTTGCGGGGAAGCCACGGCTGGATGGGGCGCGCGCAACGCTCGAGGGGCTCGGCGTCGCCGAGGGCGCGTCACGCGCGCCCGAGTATGCCAGGAAGAAACAGGCGCTCATCGACCTGCTGATCGCCGAAGGCCGCTTCGAAGCCTTTCCGGACGCGGTGCGCTTCGCGGATGGTCTGCACGCGGCCGGCCTGCGGCTGGCCCTGGCGTCCTCGTCGAAGAACGTGGCTGCCATGCTGCGCCGCCTGAGCCTGCCCGATGGCCGCCCGCTGCTGTCGATCTTCGATGCGGATCTGAGCGGGACAGACGTGCCGCGTGGCAAGCCAGATCCCGCACTGTTCCTGCTGGCGGCGAAGGCTCTGAAGGTGCCGCCGGCACAGTGCGTTGTGGTCGAGGACGCGCCGGCCGGCATTGCCGCAGCGCGCGCCGGCGGTATGGCCTCGGTCGGCATCGCGCGGCTTGGCGACGAGGCCATGCTGCAGGCTGCCGGGGCCGACCTCGTAGTCACCAGCCTCGGTCGGGTCGATATTGCCGCCGTCCCCGATGGCATATTGCGCACCCGGCCTGAAACGGAGACGCCCGCTCATGCATGAGGCCATGCAGCCGACACCCGACCCAGCCTGGGTTCTGACCCACGAAGGCTACAACGTGTTGACCGAGAACGCAGTAGAATCCCGTTTCGCGCTGGGCAACGGGTTTCTGGGCATGCGGGCCTCGCGCCCGGTCAGCCGCGGCCCGACCTGGGTGAGCTGGCTGGGATATATTAGGTGGGCATCGTGGCCGCGCTGTTATGTCGCCGGCCTGTTCGACAACCCCAACACCGTGCCCCCAGTGCCCGCGCTGGTGCCCGTTGCGGACTGGTCGCGCGTGAAGTTCGTGCTGGACGACAGACCGCAACTGCTGCTGGACGGAGAGTTCCTCGCCAGTGTGCGGAGTCTTGACCTGCGCCGCGGCGTGCTGTTGTCGGACCTGAGCTATTTGGCGCACGCCGGTATCTCCATAAGCGGCGGCGAGCTGCGCCTCGTGTCATTGGCGGATCGCGCGGTCGCATTGCAGCTCCTGAGGTTCTCGCTCGACCGCGACGGAATCGACGTGACTCTGGAGGCCAACTTCTCAATGGCCGGTATGGGGATGGAGCCACTACAGCTCGACCGGGATGTCTGTGCCTGGCGCACGGAAGGCTCCGGCAAGGGTGTCGCGATGGCGGGCAGCGCCACATTGCGAGCCGACGGCAAGCCGCTCGTCCCGGAGCGGTCCTTTTCGCTGCGCTGGATCTGGCGCTGGCGTTCCGTTGCCGGACAGGAGATCGAACTCGCCCGTCTCGTCGCGGTGGCGCGTTCGGACAGCTTAGCGGACGACCCTGCCCCGGTTGCCGTCGATGCGCTGGCGCGCAGTCGCGCGCTTGGCTGGCGCGGCGTACTGGCAGCGCACGAGGCGGCATGGCAGGAGCGTTGGGACGCAAGCGACGTCATCATCGAGGGTGACGATGAGGCGCAGGAGGCGCTCCGCTTCGCCGTCTATCATCTGACCAGCGCCGCCAACGCGGCAGACGAAAGTGTCTCGGTCGGTGCGCGCGGCCTGACCGGGGACGCCTATTTCGGCCACGTGTTCTGGGACACCGAGATCTATCTGCTGCCCTTCTATACGGCGGTGTGGCCGGAGGCGGCGCGGGCGATGCTGATGTATCGCTATCACACACTGCGCGGCGCACGCGAGAAGGCAGCCGCGATGGGTTACCAGGGCGCGCTGTACGCGTGGGAATCCGCCGACACCGGCGAGGAGACCACGCCCGAGCGTGTGGTGGGTCCCGACGGCGCGATGATTGACATCCTGACCGGCAGGATGGAGCAGCACATCAGCGCCGATATCGCCTATGCGGTGTGGCAGTACTGGCGTGCCACCGGCGACGATGCGTTCTTCATCGATGCAGGAGCGGAGATCCTGTTCGAGACCGCGCGTTTCTGGGCGTCGCGTGCCGTGGCTGAGGCTGATGGCAAGCGGCATATCCGCCACGTGATCGGGCCGGACGAGTACCACGAGGATGTGGACGACAACGCCTTTACGAACGTGATGGCGCGCTGGAATATCGCGCGAGGGCTCGAGACCATCGAAGTGATGCGCGCGCGCTGGCCGGAGCGCGCGGCCGCGCTGTGCGAGCGGCTTGCGCTGGGCGAGGCTGAACTTACCGACTGGGGCGACGCGGTCGGACGCATCTTTACCGGTTTCGATCCCTCCACCGGCCTCTACGAGCAATTCGCAGGATACCATCAGTTCGAGCCGCTGGAACTTTCGCTGTATGCCGACCGCAAGGTGCCCATCGACGTGGTGATCGGCCATGAGAGAACGCAGCGGTCGCAGGTGGTCAAACAGGCCGATGTGGTGGCGCTGCTCGCGCTTCTGCCGGTCGAGTTCCCCGGCGCGGCGGCGAAAGCGAATTTCCGCTACTACGAGCCGCGCTGTGCCCATGGCAGTTCCTTGAGCGCGGGGATTCACGCGTTGGTCGCGGCACGGCTCGGCGAGACCGAATCCGCCCTGCGTTTTCTGCGCCAGGCGGCGGCCGCCGACCTTGAACTCGACCCGAACAGTGCCGGCGGCATACGGATCGCCGGACTCGGGGGTGTGTGGCAGGCGATAGTACTCGGCTTCGCCGGCCTGGACCTGTGCGGCGACGGGATCTCCCTTACGCCTCGGCTTCCACCGGAATGGCGCAGCATGTCCTTTGCGGTGCGTTGGCGCGGGCGGCCGGTTCAGGTGCGGATTGCGGGCGATGACGTGCGCGTGGCAATCGCTGATGGCGACCCGGTGCAGATCCGCATCGGCGGCCAGACCCATAACGTGCAGGGAGGGAGCGCGCTGGAGGTACGCTGCGAGGCCCGTGCCGTGGTTCAGGAGTAAGGTCGCATTCAACAACCGATGGATTCTCCGCCGGGACGCCCGGTCGCGACGACAAGCCGGAGCAGCCATAGGCTCGACGGAGTCAACTTCTTCGTCGCCGCGGTGCAGACCAGCTTCGGCTCCTTGGATGGATCTGTCCCCCTAAGACCATAGCCGCGAGAACCAGCCCTTCTTTTGGCTACTGTGCAGGATTTGACAGTCACGGAATAATTGCCCAAGACGGCAAAAAATCACATGAGATCGCCTTCGATCCATCTGTGTCCGCCAGACGTCGGCACCCAATTGAATGGTCCCGCCATCGTTTCGTAACGATGCCAAGGCAGGAGCCAAAGGGAATATGTGATTTTGAGTCGGATCGTGAGGTTATCGATCATAGTGCTGATAATTCTGCCATCTTTGGTCAAGTATTGAAGGCCAACAAGGGGCGGCGCGCCGGGAAACAAGACAATGCCTTGAGGCTGGATGTCCTTCTGCGCAGGAGAAGATGTGCTGCCCCATCCAGGTCCGGGACTATTCGTCAGGTGCGATTCAATCGCGCAGGTGACCCGAACTTCCCGCAACGTGAAAAGCCAGGAATTGTTCTTAATTGGAAAGGGCAACTCTGATGCGAAACCAGCATCGGGGGTCATGGGCGCTGAAACAACGGGGACGGCCTGTATCCAAGGCTCGTACAGTGCCAACCCCGTCACCAGCACGGAAGCGGCCGCAACCAGCAATGAATACAAAGGGTGTTCCCGAATTTGACGGAATAATACTAGGGCTAAGCCTAAGAGGCGTCGTCGTTTTCGGCTTGTTTGTGGCATCAGCGGCCTATCATTTGTTTTGCGCTTGGTTCGGTGGCGCGCTTTGGTAGGCCGTTTCTTCACTGAGGCCGCTCCCGCTCCCTTCGGGCTTTCTTGCGCCTCAGCATCTTGCTACGGCGGCGCCGAAGATGTCGGCGTTGTCCCGGTTGTTAAAGCGCCACTCGAACTCGGCAACGTAGAGCGGCGGATACTTGCGGCTGACGTTGTGGAACGTGCCGATGATGCCGCGCTTGATCAGGGACCAGAAGCCGTCGATGGAGCACGTATTCACGTTGCCCCGGACGTATTCGCCGCGCATGTGGTTGACCGAGGCGTGCTTACGCTTCTTCCCAACCTTGACGTAGAGGCCGGACTCATCGGTCGCGACGAGATCGACCTTCTCCGATACGACTTCATTGATGAATGCCTCGGCCTGCCCTTGGTCAGTATGGGCCACGATGCGAGCCACGACATTGCCGCCGCGTTCAATGGCACCCATGACGATGGCTTTGCCAGCGCCGCCGCGGCCGTCCGTCTTCTTATCAGCGTGCCGGTTCTTGTTCTTGCCGCCGATGTAGGTCTCATCAACTTGAACGATGCCGATCAGCTTGCGGAAGTCGGGGTCAGTGAACGCGGCGCGAATTCGATGCGTCACGTAGAGGGCCGTCCGGTAAGAGCCGAACCCCATGATGCGCTGGATTTGCAGGCTGCTGATGCCCTTCTTGCTGGTCAACATCAGGTAAATGACCTTGAACCACTGGCGCAGTCCGATGTTGGTGTTCTCGAACACCGTGCCGACCAGAACCGAGAAGCGGTAGTCGCGCGGGCCGCAGGCATTGCATTGCCAGTGGAACGGCCGACCCTTCAACTCCCATACCTTGTCGTTGCCGCAACGGGGGCATTTCACGACGCCATCCGGCCAGCGGCGGCGGGTCAGGTAAGCCTTGCAAGCATCATCATCAGGGAAGAGGGCTTCCCATTCGGGGATCGTCATCTGCCGGGTGAAGGTCGAACCGCTCATAGGATTGTTCCCCATGTCTAACTAGTAACATAGGGATATCATCCGTGACTGTCAAGAGGTGCATAGTCGCCATGTCGAGCCGGGTGGCGGATCGAGCGCGCTCGCAATCGGGCATACCCGTATTTCATGCTCTGGATATGCACCTCATTAGTGCACCGGAAAAACTCTTAAAGTTCAATAGTCTTATTTTGGTCCAGAATTCTTGATATCTGCACCAAGGGGAGTTTAGCGACTGAGAAATCAGCGAGGCTTCGCGAACCCCTCTCGGATACGGTGCAGCAGCGCCGTCAAGGTCGCCAGTTCGGACGGTGTAAGACATGCAACCTCGCGGAAGCGGGCGGCATTGGTTTCGAATGCTTTCTTGATGGCCGCCTCGCCTTTGGCGGTCAGCCGCGCGATTAGTTTGCGCCGGTCGCCGCAGTCCACGGTTGAATTTAGATACCCTTCGCGCTCCAGCGCCGACATCAGACCGGAGACCGTCGCGCGCGTAACACCCATCCTGGCCACGATCTCCGAGTGTGGGATCCCATCTGCCCGGGCGGCCCACAGCGCCATCAGGATCTGATAGCGCGCGATCGATCCCACCGTAGCCGCCATCCATTCGCTGACCGCGTTGTCCACCTGCTGGACGGTGGAACGCAGCGCGAACAGCGCTTGCAGCCATTGCCACTCGCCCTCCGGCAGACGGCCGCGGATTTCCCCCATCACCGCGGCCGGTGGTCCAGAGGTCGGTTTTCCAACGTGTTGCTTGTTCATCGATTCCTCCGGCGCCTTAGTTTGGCACCTAACACTTTTCGGTCAACCGAAAACAGCCGTTGACATAGTTAGCTGCCTAACATATCTGTATGGCGCCTAACAGAATGTGCAGCAGGGAGATAGAGATGAACACCGAGATCACCGTCCATCCGAAGCTGCACCACTACGGGCTGATCACCTCCAATATGAACACAATGATCAACTGGTATCGCACCGCGTTGGGAATGACAGTCAACCATCAGGAGGCGGTGCCGGCGGAGCAACAGGGGCACGCCCCATTTGCCGGAATGGCATTTCTCAGCAACGATGAGGCCGATCATCGCCTCGTGTTCTTCGAGGTGCGCGACCTGGTCGCCGACCCGGACAAGCATCGCCACCCGCGGCTGCAGCACGTGGCGTTCGCCTGCGACACGCTCGACGATCTGTTCGGCACCTACGTGCGGCTGAAGGGCCTGGGGATCGAGCCGGCGTGGGCGGCGGATCATGGCGTAGGCACGGCTTTCTATTACGAAGACCCGGACCAGAACGTAGTCGAGATCAACGTCAACAATTACGGCAATGCGTGGACGGCGACGGAGCACATGCGGACCTCGGCGCCGATCACGGTGGCCGTCGATCCCGAGAAGATGGTCACGGCGCGCGAGGCCGGCGCATCGCCATGGGAGGTGCATAAACGGGCCGTCGCCGGCGAGTTCGCGCTTACAAACCGGCGGGTGCGTTCTTAAGCGCGCGTCGGCGCCGAAAACCTCTAGAGAAATAACGCTGGGAGGCAAAAATGAACACGGAGATCATCGCCCATCCGACCCTGCAACACGTCGGGATCACCACGCCGAATCTCGACGCCATGCTCGACTGGTATCGAAAGGTGCTCGGCATGACGGTGAACAAACACGTGTCGGTGCCGGCCGGGCGGGCGCCATTTACGGCTGTCGCATTTGCCAGCAACGACGAGATCAACCATCGCATGTCGTTCTTCGAGGTTCCCGAGGCCACTATTGACGCCGAGAGGTCACGGCATGCGCGGGTGCAGCATGTCGCTTTCGCCTATGGAACCCTTGATGATCTGTTGGGCACCTATGTTCGGCTGAAGAAGCTGGGAATGATGCCAATGTGGGCGGCGGACCAGTCCTTCCAGACAGCGATTTACTACGAAGACCCAGACAAGAACATCATCGAGCTCAACGTTGACAACTTCACCAATCTCTGGGCAGTGACCGAGCAGCTGAAGGACCTGCCCCTCAGTTGCACGTCTATATCGATCCTGAAAAGCTAATCGTGGCCCGCAAGGCGGGTGCGTCACCTTGGGAAATTCACGAGCGTGCGTTCGCCGGAGAGTTTCTCCCCACTGAACCCTACGACCTGGGCAGGACCTATTGAACCAACAGCGCTCGGCGCGCCGGTTGCCAGCTGTCGCATAATCTCCATTACGGTGAATCGCGTCGCTCAGAGACTACATTCCTATCATTTTGGAGCTTTGCAGATAGGACGTGAGACTTTTCGTGTTGCAGAATCCTTGAACTGTGAGACAACGGCAAGAGGCGCGTTGCAGGACGCTTTTGGGCGGCTGAGATGCAGTATCGTAGCACGAAGCCCACTATCCCTGGAGAGCAACGGGTGGTATCAAAAACTGATCTGACTATTTCTATCCGTTATCGAATAAAGATCGAATACGGGCCGTCCTGCCCGGGGAATGCGTCTACACCGTCGGAGGACTGACCCAATGGCTTCCGAGAAAAGCAAGGTTCGCGTTACCGTTTCCGAAAACGGCCCCTACATAGTCACCGGCGACATCCCTCTCGCCAAACACACCATCGCGACCGATGCCGAGGGTGGGTCTGAGGCGTGGCAGAAAGGCCCAGCCGTTGCGCATCGAGAAACCTATGCTCTGTGCCGGTGCGGTGCGTCGCAAACCAAGCCGTTCTGCGACGGCTCACATCTCAAGATCGGTTTTGCGGGTGCCGAGACGGCGAGCCGAGACGCCTATCTCAATCAGGCGAAGGTGCTGGACGGTCCGACCCTTCAGCTCACCGACGCGGAGAGCCTCTGCGCGTTCGGGCGCTTCTGCGACCCGAACGGCAATGTCTGGAGCCAGGTCACGCAGACAGACGATCACGAGGTCCGCACGATGTTCATCCGGCAGGTGAACGATTGTCCGTCGGGGCGTCTGGTGGCTTGGGACAAAGCCTCCGGGAAGCCCGTCGAACACGCGTTGCCAGTGTCGATCGGCCTGATTGAGGATCCCGAGCAGCAATGCAGCGGACCTCTGTGGTTGCAAGGTGGGATACCGATCGTCGCCGCGGACGGGTTCGAATATGAAGTGCGTAATCGCGTCACGCTTTGTCGCTGCGGCGCGTCGAAGAACAAGCCGTTCTGTGACGGGACGCATGCGGCAATCAAATTCCGAGATTCTTAAACCTGCCGTCTCGCATATTCGGCCTCGGCGCCCGGAACTGGCGATTGATGTGATCCAGCGGGCAAGGTGTCAGCCTTGTCGCTGACCGTCGTCCTGACTGTAAATTGGCGTCCAAGTGTGATTTACCTGCGGTACAGGAAAAAGCATTGATTTAACTTGGAAAATAGGTGTTTAGCTGGGGTCCCAATCGGCGCCGACCGAGACCCCACCCCGAACGAAAGTCGCTACTAGATATCAAAGCTTTATCGCGCTTTGACAGGGGCCCCCTATCGCGTGCCGATTCACAGCGTGCCCATGATTCGGGAAGGCCCGTTAGGGACGACAGACGAAATGTGTGGGGCGCGGCAATTCTATTCGTTGGCGGGATAAAGCCCGTCATATCCGTGGGTGTCGCATGTCCGCCC
>JARLIN010000108.1 GCA_031291715.1 Rhodopila sp.
AAGGCTGAGACGTCGCCCCCGTCATGGGCCGGCGAAGTCCGGGCCGTCGGCCACGGCAGGGTGGTGGATCGGATGGCCCGGACTGCGCCGGGCCATGACGGTGTGGGGGTAATTTAACCTACCCTGCCCGCGCCCGCTCCCGCAGATCGAACTTCTGAATCTTCCCCGTGGACGTCTTCGGCAACGGTCCGAACGTGACGAACCGCGGGCACTTGTAGTGCGCGAGATGCTGCCGGCACCATGCGATGATCTCGGCCTCCGTCACCTCAGCCGCGCCCGGCTTCAGCGTCACGAAAGCCTGCGGTGTTTCGCCCCATTTCTCATCGGGTCGCGCCACCACAGCCGCCTCCATCACCGATGGATGCTTGTAGATGACTTCCTCGACCTCCAGTGACGAGATATTCTCGCCGCCGGAAATGATGATGTCCTTCGCCCGGTCCTTGATTTCCACGTAGCCGTCGGGATGCATCACCGCCAGGTCGCCGGTATGGAACCAGCCGCCGGCGAAGGCTTCCTCGGTCGCCGCCGGGTTCTTCAGATAGCCCTTCATCACCGTATTCCCGCGCAGCATCAATTCGCCCATCGTGGCGCCATCCGCCGGCATCTTCTGCATTGTGGCCGGGTTCAGCACCGCGGCTTCCTCCAGCATCGGCGTGTTTACGCCCTGCCGCGCCATGAAGGCCGATTTCTCCGCGATCGGCAGGTCGTCCAGTCCCGGTTGCCACAGGCATACGGTGGACGGACCGTAGCTCTCCGTCAGTCCATACAGATGTGTCACGGCGAAGCCCATCGCCTCCATCTGCGTAATGACGGTCGAAGGCGGCGCCGCCCCGCCGGTCGCGATCTTCACGGTCTGATCGAAGGCCCGCCGGACGGACGACGGCGCATGGATCAACATGGAAAGCACCACTGGCGCGCCGCACATATGCGTCACCCCGTGTTCGGCAATGGCGGAGAAAATCAAGGCCGGCTCCACCCGCCGCAAGCAGACATGCGTCCCGCCCGCCAGGGTTACGGCCCAAGTGTAGGTCCAGCCGTTGCAGTGGAACATCGGCAGGGTCCACAGATACACGCTCTGAGGCGACAGGCCGAACGTCAACGCATTGGCGCACGCGTTCAGATAGGCGCCACGGTGATGCACGACCACGCCCTTCGGGTTGCCGGTCGTGCCCGACGTGTAGTTCAGCCCGATCGCCTGCCACTCGTCGTCCGGCAGCAGGACGGGATGCCCGGGATCGCCGCCCTCCAGGAACGACTCATATTCCACCGCGCCAATCCAGGTCCCGCCGGCATCGTCGATATCCACCACCAGGATCGGGATATCCGCCACCGCCGGCCCCATCACGGACGCGAACTCGGTGTCCGTCAGCACAACCTTCGCCTCCGAATGACGCAGGATGAAGCCGATCGCTTCCGCGTCCAGCCGGATGTTGATGGAGCACAGCACCGCGCCCAGCATCGGCACCGCGTAATGTGCCTCCAGCATCTGCGGCGTGTTGGGCGCCATGATCGCGACCGTATCCCCCTTGCCCACGCCCGCCCGTGCCAGCGCGGAGGCCAGCCGCCGAGACCGCTCCAGGAACGCGGCATAGGTGAACCGCCGCTCGCCATGGATCACCGCCACCCGGTTCGGATAAATCCGCGCAGCCCGCGTCAGGAAGGACACCGGCGACAGCGGCACATGGTTCGCCGGCCGGCGATCGAGGTTCTGCTCGAAGATGGACATTGTGCTTCCTCCTGGTCCGTATGCTGGACCATTGGCCGAAGCTATGGCACGACCCCACGATTGCCAATCCGGGAGAAACGAACATGGCCACACTCGTCGAGGTCACCGTACAAGATTACATCGCCACCGTCGTGATGGACCGTCCCCCGGTGAACGCGCAGAGCAACCAGCTCCGTGAGGAATTGATCGCCGCCTTCGACAGCTTCACCGACCGCGACGACGTACGCGTCGCGATCCTGACCGGCTTCGGCAAAATGTTCTCCGCCGGCGCGGATATGAAGGAGCGTCCGACCGGGGAGAACGCGGGGGAATATTGGAAATTCAACCGCCTGGTGCGGGAGATGTTCAATTCGATCCACGAATGCGCGAAACCTGTCATCGCCGCGGTGAACAGGCCCGCCTTGGGCGCCGGCCTGGGCCTGGCGGCGCATTGCGACATCATCCTGGCCTCCGACAACGCCGTGTTCGGCATGCCGGAGATCGATGTGGGCCTGGCCGGCGGCGCCGCCATGCTGCAAACCCTGTTCGGCCACTCCCGCGCCCGCCGCATGTTCTTCACCGGCTGGCGCGTCCCGGCCGAGGAACTGTATCGCACCGGCGTCATCGAATGCTGCGTGCCACTGGAAGAGCTCATGCCGGAGGCGATGAAGCTCGCGACGGAAATCGCGTCCAAGAGCCCGACCGGGATGCGGGCCGCCAAGCATTCGATGAACACCACGATGCACATGCCGTCGCGCGATGCTTATCGCTTCGAGCAAGGCATCACGGTGATGTTGTCGAAGACCGACGACGCCAGGGAAGCCCGCCAGGCCTTCATGGAAAAGCGCAAGCCTGTCTTCACGGGCCGCTGAGACAAGCTACCGGCTGCTGCCGCCGCGGTGCTGCTGGTCTCCACGCAGGCCGTGGCGGCGGAGGTTCGCAGCACCACGCGGACGTGGCGTTTTCATCGCCCCGGCAGGCCCGTGGATCGCCGAGCCTCACGCGACAGGGTGGTCGCGGTTGAAACGGTTACCCGGGGCCAAGTGTCGGTTCGTGCGGTCGAAAGGTCCAATAATCAACACAAAGGAAAATGAAGCAAGCCACGAAGCACACAAAGGAGATTCGCCGCATATCGCTGTTCTGCGTGGATGGGACACCGCGCGACGCCAGGCCTTCGGCCGATGCACGGGCTTCGGGTCAAAACGGGCAGCCAAACC
>JARLIN010000109.1 GCA_031291715.1 Rhodopila sp.
TCACGTCCTCTGTCGGGTGCGGGCCGGTTGGCCGCAGCGTATCTCGATTAGATGCGGGGCGTGATGCCAACAAGTGAAACCCCGCTCAAGTTACGCTAATTTTTCGTTCGTTACACGGCAGACATCCGATCCGTGAGCTATGGGTCCGCATGCGATGGTCAGGCCCCGCACGTCGTGTCACGTACTGTCGGCGATTGTGGCTCCGGCAATAGCCGGACCGCTCCTGTCGCGTCGCCGGACATGTCCGCTCCTATGCAGCGGCCGGATGTCATTCACGTAAAGTCCGACGCTCCGCGACCCGGCGTCTGCCCCTATGACGGGCTCATTCACACCGTAAGTGCCTGGGAGCCGTAACGGAGATCAATCGAATCGCCGATGCCGGCTCGACGACGTCCCCCGTCATGGCGGGCCGTCGTCTCCATGCCGGTGGGAGCCGACCGCGCCGAATTCGAAGCGGTTATTGATCAACAAACCCTGATGGCGGGCGGGCATTGCTTTACCCGGCCGCAAGCATTTCACCCGTCCTTGGGACGCTCGCGGCCGGGTTAGTTGCATGCGTACGACCCTGCCAGTAACGTCCGCCGCGCTTAGCAAGGGGTGGTTTTCGCATGGACATGACGGGCGAGCGGCGCATTCCGGCTCCGCGCCAAACCGTTTGGGAAGCTTTGAACGACCCGGAGGTGCTTAAAGCCAGCATTCCAGGCTGTGAAAGCCTGGAGAAGCTGTCCGATGACCAGATGAAGGCGACCGCCGCCGTCAAAGTTGGTCCGATCTCGGCTCGGTTCACTGGCAAGGTGCAGCTTTCCGACATCGATCCGCCCAACGGCTACCGGATCAGTGGAGAAGGGCAGGGCGGTGTCGCCGGCTTCGCCAAGGGCGGTGCGAACGTCGCACTGGTCGATGACGGTGCCGACACACTGCTGAGTTATCAGGTCAACGCCCAGGTGGGCGGCAAGCTGGCGCAACTCGGCGGCCGCCTGATCGATGCCACCGCGAAGCAGATGGCAGACGCCTTTTTCGACCGGTTCAGCAAGCAAGTGCAGGCGATGTCTCCTGCCGCCGAGGCGCTGCCGGAGGAAGCCGAAGCGGTAGCGGCATCGCCCGCGACCATCTCGGTCTGGGCGCTGGTCCCGCGTGAGCCGTTCGGCATGCCGCTGGCTGTCTGGATTGGCGGCGGTGTTTTCGCACTCATGGTGCTGCTCATGCTGGGAAGCATGCTCTAGTGAAGGCACTGCCGATTACCGTCGCCGAAACCGCCAAGCTGCTGTCCGATAACGGCTATATCGCCGATCTGGAACTGGCGACCACAGTGCATCTGGCGCTGGCCATGCAACGTCCGCTGTTCCTCGAAGGCGAACCCGGCACCGGCAAGACCGAGATCGCCAAGGTGCTGGCCACCGGGCTGAACCGCCGGCTCGTGCGGCTGCAATGCTACGACGGCATGGACCTGTCCGCCGCCGCCTACGAGTGGGATCACGCCCGCCAGTTGATGGCCATTCGCCTGGCCGAAGCCGCCGGACAGACCGACCGCGACGAACTCGCCCGCGACATCTACACGCGAGAGTTCCTGCAAGCCCGTCCGCTGCTGTCCGCCATCGACCCGGATCTACCGCCCGCCGTGCTGCTGATCGACGAGCTCGACCGTGCGGATGAACCGTTCGAGGCGTTCCTGCTGGAGTTGCTGGCCGACTTCCAGATCACTGTACCCGAGTTCGGCACGGTCCGTGCCGCCACCCGCCCGGTTGTGATCCTGACCTCCAACCGCACGCGGGAGGTGCATGACGCGATCCGCCGCCGCTGCCTGTACCACTGGGTCGATTACCCCGACGCGGCGCGCGAGCGGGCGATCCTGGCGACGAAGGCGCCCGGTGTGCCGGACAAGCTGGCGGAACAGGTGGTCGGCTTCGTCCAGCGGCTGCGTGGCGAGGAACTGTTCAAGCTCCCCGGCGTGGCCGAGACGATCGACTGGGCGCAGGCGCTGACCTACCTGAACAAGACCGAACTGACCGCCGGCGATGTGGACGAGACGCTGGGCGTGCTGCTGAAATACCAGGACGACATCGCCAAGGTTCGAGGAGCCGAGGCGGCGCGACTGGTGACCGACGTCGCGGCAGCGGGCTGAGCCCGTCGGCGAAAGCCGTGACGGTCCGCCTCCTGTAAAGCTCTATACGCACTAACTGGGGGATGAGGCGCGCAGTTTATCTCTGTGTCGTCGCCAGTTGTCCCCATGTCATGGCGGGTTATCCCTGTGTCATGGCCTGTTGTCCGTATGCCATGGCGGGCTATCCATGTGTCATGGCCGGGCTTGGCCCGGCCACCCACGTCTTGCGGTGTCAATACAAGCAAAGTCGCGGGTAGCCGGGCCAGCCCCATACGCATCAAGTGGATAAGGGTGCGGATGAAGCATGGCCTTCTCTCTATCGTCATGGCCGGGCGTGTCCCGGCCATCCGTCCCCCCCCCGCCGTCCGTGCGCAGATGGCCGGGACACGCCCGGCGATGACGATAGAGAGGCTTCGACCCGGGCATGACTATAACGAGCTTGCCTCGAAACGCTCCGCTCCCCCCAGTGCCACCTTTGTCGTCAGGCGACCTGCATCCCCAGGTCGGCCGCCTGCCGAACCTCGAAGGCGCGCCGGGCTTCGTCGTAGGCCTTCCCAACAATCCCGCCTCGCACAGTTCCGGCCTCCACCGCCCGATACGCCGGCCGCCAGCTTTCCGGCAGCGCGACTCCGTCCGGCGGTGCCAGCCACAGCCGGAAAAGGCACCGCTTCAGCGCGGGATCTTCGTGGTCCTCGAACTCGGTCCGGGAGTGCAAGGTCACGTGGTTGTTCAGAATCTGCATATCCCCTGGCCGCAGATACATCGCGTGCATCACGGAAGGCCGCCGCAAGATGTCGTCCAGCAGATCCAGCGCCTCATGCTGTTGGGCCGACAGCGCCGGCACGCCGTCGATCGCCTGAGCTGACCGCAGCCGGTTGCGGTTCCATTTGCTGAACAGGAGACCGTCCCGCTCATCGTAGATGGGGTTGGGATAGAATGGCGGCTCGTCTGGCGCCTGCTCCTGCTGCCGGCTGAAATAGTGCGGCAGGTGCAGCAGGTCCGCCAAATCCGGCCGCTCCGCCGAAATCACCTCGTGCGCGGTGACCGAGCTGGACACCATACTCATGCCGCCCGCCTTCGCGACGTTATAACAAGTGAGCAGAACGATATCGGCGCTGTCGGTGTGGAAATCCAAATCCGCGTTCGATGAATACCCGCGTCCCTTGCCGGTGCGGTAAACCGTTCCCGCATCGCGCACCGCCGTCATAAAGGGGCTGGCTTTCCCCTGCGGTCGAGCGACCCCGGTGTGGAGGCCGATCGCCCAGGTCAAAAGCTCGAACTCGGCCTGGCTCAGCCCGTCCCGTGGCAGCCCGCGCAGCAGCGCGAACCCAGTGCCGTCCCGGACCTCACGCAAGGCCGCCGTGATCGCCGGCCAGGCGGACCCAAGGTCGAAATCCTCACGCCGGTAATCGAACAGCGTCTTCGCCGGATCGGCCGCCTTCCGCACGGCCGCCGTCAGGGCGCGGCGCGCGCCGTCGTCGAGCTCATGAATCCAGGTCTGGTCAGCCTCTAAATCCTCCACCGTCCAGGCGGCACGCGCGTTGGCATGCTTCATCGGCCGTATCCCCCTTCGCACCAGCCCATCATGCGCGGTCCGCAACGCGCGGCAAGCCTGTCACCGAACATCGACTTGCAATGTCGGAGATTCTCCGCCATATCCCGGCCCGCCGGCAGCGGGACCCTCCCGTCTGCCGGTAATTCACACGCGGGGAGCCTTTCCCGGCCAGTCATGGTTCGGGTCCGGTGCCTAACGGCAACCCCCGCGGAGGTTCAACCGGACGATAGGAAAGGAGCACGCTCATGGCGATGCCCGATTTCACAATGCGCCAGCTACTCGAAGCCGGCGTCCACTTTGGTCACCACACCCGCCGCTGGAACCCGCGCATGGCGCCGTTCCTGTACGGCACCCGTAACCAGGTCCACATCATCGACCTGCAGCAGACCGTGCCGATGCTGGATCGTGCGCTGCGCGCCATCCGCGACGTCACCGCCGCCGGTGGCCGCGTGCTGTTCGTCGGCACCAAGCGTGCCGCGGCCGAGCATGTCGCCGACGCCGCCAAGCGCTGCGGGCA
>JARLIN010000110.1 GCA_031291715.1 Rhodopila sp.
GCCAGCTTCTGCGACAGCGCGGAGATCAGGCCGAGGCGCCGGACCTTCTTGTTCAGGCTGTATTCGTGCGACCGAACGACTGGGCCATGCACGACACCGCCGGTGCGGAACTGCGGCGAACGCAGGCTGCCCTGGCGGGCATTGCCGGTGCCCTTCTGCTTATAAGGCTTCTTGGTCGTGCCGGAGACTTCCGCCATCCCCTTGACCTTGTGATTGCCGGAGCGGCGCTTCGACAACTGCCAGTGCACAACTCGCGCCATGATATCCTGGCGCGGGGTGGTCTTGAAAATCTCGTCCGGCAACTCGGCGCTGCCAGCGGAGGCGTTTTCAAGCGTGATGATATCGACTTGCATCTGCCTGTTCCTCAGCCCGCTGCCGGTGCTTCGACAAGCGCCGCCGGCCAAGCCGCATCGGCCGGACGCGCACGCTTGATCGCGTCGCGCACCAGCACGTAGCCGTTCTTGGAGCCCGGAACGGCACCTTTGATCATCAGCAGACCCTTTTCCGCGTCCACGGCTGCCACTTCCAGGTTCAGGGTGGTGATCCGCTCGACGCCGAGATGGCCGGCCATCTTCTTGTTCTTGAATGTCTTGCCAGGATCCTGCCGGTTACCCGTGGAACCCAGCGACCGATGGCTGATCGACACGCCGTGCGACGCCTCAAGGCCGGCGAAGTTCCAGCGCTTCATACCGCCGGCAAAGCCCTTGCCCTTGGAGGTGCCGCAGACATCGACCTTCTGGCCGGCCGTGAAATGCGCGGCGGACAGGGTCGCACCCGGCTCCAGCAGCGCATCGGGGGCGACACGGAATTCGACCAGCTTCTTCTTCGGCTCAACCTTCGCCTTGGCGAAGTGGCCACGATTCGGCTGCGTGACGTTCTTTACCTTCGCTTTGCCCCAGCCGATCTGGACAGCAGTATAGCCGTCCTTTTCTTCCGTGCGCGCGGCGACGACCTGCACCTGGTCCAGGTGCAGCACGGTGACTGGCACATGAGTGCCGTCATCCTTGAATATCCGGGTCATACCTAGCTTTTTGGCCAGAAGACCGGTGCGGAGGGGCTGGGTCATGGTCTTAGATCTTGATCTCAACATCCACGCCGGCGGCGAGGTCGAGCTTCATCAGCGCGTCCACCGTCTGCGGGGTCGGCTCCACGATGTCCAACAGCCGGCGGTGCGTCCGGATCTCGAACTGCTCACGGCTTTTCTTGTCCACGTGCGGGGACCGGTTCACAGTGAAACGCTCAATGTGGGTCGGCAGCGGGATCGGTCCGCGAACCCGGGCACCCGTGCGCTTGGCCGTATTCACGATCTCCTTCGTGCTGTTGTCCAGCACGCGATGATCGTAGGCCTTAAGGCGGATGCGGATATTCTGATTGTCCATCGTTCGCTCTTCAAAGTTCCCGCCGAAACGAGAGCCGGCGCCCGCCCATCCTTTAGAACGGACGAGGCGCCGGCATCGTTTTCGTTATCAGGCCGTGATGCTGGCAACCACGCCGGCGCCAACGGTGCGACCGCCTTCGCGGATCGCGAAGCGCAGGCCGTCGTCCATCGCAATCGGTGCGATCAGTTCCACGTCCATCGAAACGTTGTCGCCCGGCATCACCATTTCGGTGCCTTCCGGAAGCTGCACCACACCCGTCACGTCAGTCGTACGGAAGTAGAACTGCGGCCGGTAGTTGGTGAAGAACGGCGTGTGACGGCCGCCCTCTTCCTTCGTCAGGATGTAGGCTTCAGCCTTGAACTTGGTGTGCGGCGTGATCGAGCCCGGCTTGGCCAGAACCTGACCGCGCTCCACGTCCTCGCGCTTCGTGCCGCGCAGCAGGGCGCCGATGTTGTCGCCGGCCTGGCCCTGGTCGAGCAGCTTGCGGAACATTTCAACGCCAGTCACGACCGTCTTGACGGTCGGCTTGATGCCAACGATCTCGACTTCCTCGCCTACCTTGACGATGCCGCGCTCAACACGGCCGGTCACCACGGTGCCACGGCCAGAGATCGAGAACACGTCTTCGATCGGCATCAGGAAGGGACGTTCGATCGCACGCTCGGGCTGCGGAATGTAGGAGTCGACCGCCGCCATCAGCTCCAGGATCGCGTCATGGCCCAGCTTGCGGTCCTTGTCTTCCAGGGCCATCAAAGCGGAGCCCTTGATGATGGGGATGTCGTCGCCGGGGAACTGGTAGGACGAGAGAAGTTCGCGAACCTCCATCTCGACGAGTTCCAGCAGCTCGGGGTCATCGACCATGTCGCACTTGTTCAGGAACACCACCAGCGCCGGCACGCCAACCTGACGGGCGAGCAGGATGTGCTCCCGGGTCTGCGGCATCGGGCCGTCTGCGGCGGACACGACCAGGATGGCGCCGTCCATCTGCGCCGCGCCGGTGATCATGTTCTTCACATAGTCGGCGTGGCCGGGGCAATCGACGTGGGCGTAGTGGCGGTTCTTCGTCTCATACTCCACGTGCGCGGTGGAGATCGTGATGCCGCGCGCCTTCTCTTCCGGCGCCTTGTCGATCTGGTCGTACGCCGTGAAGGTGGCGCCGCCGGTTTCCGCCAGCACCTTGGTGATTGCGGCCGTTAGCGACGTCTTGCCATGATCGACGTGGCCGATCGTGCCAATGTTGCAGTGCGGCTTGTTCCGCTCGAATTTCGCCTTACCCATCGTCGTATCTCCGTAGATCCACCGGATCTTTTGGGTTGTGCCGTAACCTACCAGCGGTAATGGCTGAAAGCCTTGTTGGCCTCTGCCATCCGATGGGTGTCTTCACGCTTCTTCACTGCCGATCCGCGGTTGTTCACCGCATCCAGCAGCTCATTGGACAGACGATCCTGCATCGTGTGCTCCCCGCGCTTGCGGGCAGCATCGATGATCCAGCGGATCGCCAACGCCTGGCGCCGTTCGGCCCGCACTTCGACCGGCACCTGATAGGTGGCACCGCCGACGCGCCGAGACCGGACTTCGACAGCCGGCTTCAGGTTGTCCAGCGCATCTTGTAAAATCCCCACCGTATCGGCGGCACTGCCGCCACGGCGCTTCAGCACATCCAGGGCATTGTAGACGATGCCCTCGGCGGCGGACTTCTTGCCGTCATACATCAGCGCGTTCATGAAACGGCTGATGACGACGTCGCCGAACTTTGCGTCCGGCAGGATTTCGCGCTTATCGGCGCGGTGACGACGAGACATGCGATCGCCCTCTATTACTTCGGCCGCTTCGCGCCATACAGCGACCGGCGCTGACGACGCTTGGCGATGCCCTGGGTATCCAGCACGCCGCGCAGGATATGGTAGCGAACACCGGGAAGATCCTTCACGCGCCCGCCGCGGATCAGAACCACAGAGTGTTCCTGCAGGTTGTGACCTTCGCCGGGAATATAGCTAACCACCTCATAGCCGTTGGTCAGCCGCACCTTGGCCACCTTACGGAGGGCCGAGTTCGGCTTCTTCGGCGTCGTGGTATAGACGCGCGTGCAAACGCCACGCTTCTGCGGGCAGCCCTGCAGGGCCGGAACGGTGTTCCGGGTCTTCTGCGGCTCCCGCCCCTTGGCGATGAGCTGGTTGATGGTCGGCATGGACCTCTTTCTCTTTTTCCGTTCGCGCTTCACCGCGGGTTGAGGTTCGATCGCCGCCTAACAGGCAAAGCCCGCCGGCATGGGCAAGAACCCATCCCGCGGGGTGACGAGGGCAGACGGCCTAAGCCCATCCTAAAGGAAGGGCGGCGCCGCATGCGTCGTTTGCCTGCGAACCGACGACCGTCCCATCCGGTAACCATCCGGAACCCTGGATCGGCCGAGGGCGCGATCTCTAGAAGCCCGCCCGACACGAGTCAAGCGTTGAAGCCAGCCCGTTTTACCAAATCGTGCATGGACGATATTCGCAGTGGCCGCTGCCCCGATACCGCACCGGGACTGCTGGCGGAGAATCCAGCGACAGGTTAGAGCAAGATAGAGGCGGCGTCGGCGCCGGCGAGCATTTCGGTTTTCGGAGACATCTTAGTTATGTGCGGTATCGCTGGGCTGCTCCTCTCTTCCGGCGCCGCGCCGCCGGATCCGGGCGTTCTGTCCAAGCTGATCAATGCCATGCACCACCGCGGCCCGGACGGCACCGGCCACGCGGTGATGGGCCGGGTCGCGCTGCTGCACAATCGCCTCGCGATCATCGACCTGGTCACCGGCGACCAGCCGTTCTTCGCCGGCTCCGCCACCCTGGTGGCGAACGGCGAGATATATAATTATCGTGAACTGCGCGAATCGCTGGCGGGCGTGAACTTTGCCACCAACAGCGACTGCGAGCCGCCGCTGCACCTGTGGCTGCGCGACGGGCCGGGCTACGCGAAAAAGCTCCGCGGCATGTACGGCATCGCCATCCATGAACGAGTGCGCCGTACTGTAACGTTGTCACGCGATCCATTCGGCATCAAACCCCTCTATATCGCCGCGATCGACGGCGGGCTGGCCTTCGCTTCAGAGCCGCAGGCGCTGCTCGAGGCTGGCCTGGTGAAGCGTGCCGTGCGGCCCGCGGCGGTGGAGGAACTGCTGCAGCTTCAGTTCACCACCGGAGCGGATACCATCTTCGAAGGCATCCAGCGGCTGCTGCCCGGCGAAACCATCACCTGCTCCGACGGACACATCATCGATCGCAGGCAGATCAATCCCGTCCCGGCCGAGCCACCCGAGGACATCGACGAGGACACCGCGATGCGCCGGCTGGACCGGGCGTTGCAGGAGAGCGTCGATCTGCATCAGCGCAGCGACGTGCCATACGGGATGTTCCTGTCCGGCGGCATCGACAGCTCGGTCCTGATTACCCTGATGTCGCGGCTGAACACGACGCCGGTGCTGGCGTTCACCGCCGGCTTCGACGCGCCGGGCGCGGCGGATGAGCGGGAACAGGCGGCGGCCATCGCCCGCGCCGTCGGGGCGAAGCACGAATCGATCGAGGTGACCGAGGCGATGGTCTGGCAACATCTGCCGGAGATCGTCGCGGCCATGGACGATCCCACCATGGACTATGCCATCATCCCGTCCTGGTTCCTGGCCCGGCGCGCCCGCCAGGACGTGAAGGTGGTGCTCACGGGCGAGGGCGGCGACGAAATCTTCGCCGGCTACAGGCGCTATCGTCAGGCCACCTTGCCCTGGTGGCGCGGCGGACAGACGATGTGGGCCGGGGGCAGCTTCGACAAGGTTCCTGTGCTACGGACCCGGCCGTCCGCCTGGCGCGACGGCATGGCGGCGGCCGAGATCAGGGCGGCCGAGGGCGGACGCTCCCCGCTGGCGGCGGCACAGGCGCTGGATATGACCGATTGGCTGCCGCACGACCTGCTGCTGAAGCTGGACCGCTGCATGATGGCCCACAGCGTGGAGGGCCGCACGCCGTTCCTCGACGCCGGGGTGATGACCGCCGCATACCGCCTGCCCGATTCGATGAAACTGCGGCGCGGCATGGGTAAGTGGATCCTGCGGAAGTGGCTCGAGAAGAATCTGCCGGCCGCCCAGCCCTTCGCGCCGAAGACCGGTTTCACCGTTCCCGTGGGTGCCTGGATCAAGGCGCAAGGGACGCGCCTGGGACCGCTGGTAGCGGCACAGGCCGGTGTGGCTGAGATAGCCCATCCCGACAAGGTCGAGGCGCTGTTCCGCGACATAAGGCGTTGGCGGCACGGCTTCGCGTGCTGGAAGCTGCTTTTCTATGCGCTGTGGCACCGCCGGCATATCCAGGGGCTTCCGCCGTGCGGGGATGTGTTCGAAACACTGTCGGCGCGATAAAGCCTCACGAGACGACTTGACTTCAACAGACGCTCCGATCATTAGGGGCGTCTCGCGACCGGCGATGGGGCTGTAGCTCAGTTGGGAGAGCGCCTCGTTCGCAATGAGGAGGTCAGGGGTTCGATTCCCCTCAGCTCCACCACCCTCGCCCGGTTTCGAAATCCTCCCTCGCCGCGCACCTGTGGGCACGTTCCCGAGGTCCTGACGGCAACGAGCGGGCAGATAGGCGGTTGCTATCACAGGCGGCATCAGCCTGGGCGGTAGCCATGAACCGCTTAGCGTCCCCTCGTTACGGATCGTACGGCCTGCGAGCTTTCCCAAACAACGCAGCCCAAACGTGTGATGCCACACGGCGAATAGGGTAAGGCACGGCCGTCTCTTCGCCGTGACGTCCCACGCTGTCCTCGTGATGGGCCGCCCGCTTCACCGTCATGACCCGCCCCTTTCACCGTCATGGCCCGGCGACAGTCCGGGCCATCTGTCGTGGCGCAGTCCTGGCTCAGATAGCACGGACTGATCAACAGCGACCTGCGTCAAAACAAACACAGGACACAAGTGATCCGGCAACAGTGAAGCGTTTGTGAAATTATGACGACACTTGCCTGACGCTGTTGCCCGG
Organism: Rhodopila sp.; assembly: GCA_031291715.1. Taxonomy (GTDB): domain Bacteria; phylum Pseudomonadota; class Alphaproteobacteria; order Acetobacterales; family Acetobacteraceae; genus Rhodopila. The sequence continues at coordinate 6,377 of JARLIN010000110.1, forward strand.
GTGCGGCGTAAACCCGTACCGATGCTTCGTTCGTAAAGACCGTGCGGATATGTCGAAGATCCGCCGAAATGCAGGAGATATCAAACCCGAACCGCCGCCGGCCGCATCTTCATCCGGCGTCCAGTGGCCCCTTCGTGTGATAAATATCAATACAATTACGGTCACAGTTGGATATACGTATTGCGGTTGACCGCGTGGCTAAATCGTAGATACATTGCTAGCGGTTCATCGTACCGACAGAAACAGAATCGACGCATCCTCCGCGTCGCGCAGGAAAGCGTGCCACACCGCGCGTCCGAGCTCATCCCAATCCCGCAACAAGTTACGCTCCCGGATCGGGACACACTGCCACCAATTCCGCTGACATTTCCATTTCGTACTTTTGCGTCCATATAACTGTAGATATAAACCGACTGCGGCCATTGCGGCCGGATCAACTCATGATGGTCCACGCAATCATTGTTAATTCGGATGGGAACAACGGCTCGGGCCGCGAGCCTTCAGGAGATCAAATGCGATACACTCTGTTAGCGAGCGCGGTCATCCTCAGCGGGACCACTGCGCTGGCACATGCCCAAGCCCCCGCGAACCCGTCTCAGGGTCAGTATGCGGCACCGTATGGGAGCGGCCCCGCCCCCAACAACAACAATAACTCCTGGGGTATCGCCAATACCCCGTCCGGCAGCGCCGCCGCCGGCTCGCTCAGCACGATCTATTCGCCGAATACGGTCGCCGTTCCGGCCCCCGGAACCATCGTTATCCACTTGAACGGCCGCGTGCAGGCTCAGCTGTCCGCCAGCTTCACCAGCTCCGACAAAGGCCTGAACGCCAACGGCACACCAAACGGCTATAAGCTCAATCCCGTCGGCCTCGGCAGCTACGTGCGTCTATACCCGGGTTTCGACGCAGTCGCCGCCAATGGCCTTCGCTATGGTGCATCGGTCGAGTTGCGTCAGAACTTCTATGGCGGCACCAATTATTCCGCCTCTGGCACCGGATCAACATCCAGCCCGAGCGGCAACACATCGTCTGAAACGATCTACGTTCGCCGGGCCTTCGCTTACCTCGCGTCGGATAAGCTCGGCATTGTGCGGCTAGGTCAGGCCGACGGCGTGCTGGGCTTGTTCGACAACTGTATCTTCACCTCGGAATGCTGGGACGCTGGCCTCACCGGCCTCAACGGCGGCGCTTCGCAGGCGATCGCGCCAAGCGGCCCGATGAGCGTGCCGTGGGCCTGGATCAGCCAGAGCGGAGCGGATTACGGCAACAGCAAGATCGTTTATATGTCGCCGCAGTTCTATGGGTTCGACTTCGGTGTGCAGTATGCGCCCAACGAGGGGAATTCGTTCTCGAACGCCTCGGGTTCAAGCCCGATCCAAGGCACGACGTGCAACCAGGCCGGTGCGAATTGCATCAACGTCTCGTCGGGCAACGATGCGACTCGCTGGCTGAACCAGGTCGGCGTCGGCTTGCGTTTCCAGCGGTCATTCGGTCCAGTCGATTTCAAGACGTATGGATTCTATGAAACGGCGGGTAAGGAAGACCTGACGACAACGTCCTATGTGAATCCCTCGCCAAGCGCTAACGCGAGCTACCTCCGCTACGACAACCTGAGCTTCTACAAGGCGGGCGTGGCCGTGACCGCGGCGAACCTGACGGCCGCCGTTGACTACATCGGTGGTGCTGTGAACGGGTCGCTGGCGATGCGTCCGACCGGTGGTGCGTCAACCAACGCGGTACTGGCCGGCCTCACCTATGCCAACGGGCCGATCATGCTGGGTGCCGACGTTGGAATCATCAACTCTCAGGGCGCGGCGCAGCTGACCGGTCTCTCGCAGCGGCACGAGACTGAATTCAGCTTCGGCGGCAGCTACAAGTTGGCCCCGGGCGTGCAGCTGGTTGGTGAGTACATGTACACCCAGCGGCATCAGGGCGGCTACGACTTCAATCAGGGCGCGGTCGGCGTAACCCGCGACGCGAAAGGTCAAGGCGTAACCTTCGCGACCGTTCTGACCTGGTAAAAAGGTCGGCTCGTTCGGCCCGGTTGGAAACAACCGGGCCACTCGCCGCCGCGGATTCCGTTTCGGTATGCGGTGGTTTACAGTTGGACGACTGCGTCATGGCGCTCGACGTGCGCCCCCCTGTCAGGGCCTCGGCGCCGAGCAAGGCCGGGAAGCGGATTTCCACTCAAGGCTGAAGTAGATTCGGCCCCGGCGCCCGGCAGAATCGGAATCGGCTGGAATTCGGACGCTTGGCTTGCGCCCAACGCCTACCCCAACGCGACAGCCACCGCCTGCCGCAACGCCGGCAGCAACTCCGCCTCGAACCACGGGTTACGCAGCTCCCATGCCATCGTCCGCCAGGAGGGATGCGGCAGAGGCACGATCTCCGGCCCAAGTTCACGGAACCGCCGCACCCGCTCGGTCATCGCCCCCTTCCCCAGTCGGTGCCGGAGCGCATACGACCCCACCAACAAAGTCAGCCGCACCTGCGGCATCAACCGCGTGAACCGGTCCAACCACAGCGGCGCACATTCCGGCCGAGGTGGCGCGTCGCCGCCGTTTGGCAGGCGGCCGGGGTAGCACAGCCCGGTGGGTACGATGGCGACGCGGGTCGAGTCGTAAAACAGGTCCCGGTCCATCGTCAGCCAGCCGCGCAGCCGGTCGCCGGAGGCATCGTTCCACGGCAGACCCGTCATATGCACCTTCGTTCCCGGTGCCTGGCCGACGATCAGCACGCGCGCGGTGCTGGAAACCCGGAAGACGGGGCGTGGTCCAAGCGGCAGCACCGCTTCGCAACGGCGGCAGGCCAGGGCTTCGGCAATCGCCGCGGCCAGGGTGTCGTCCGCGGCGGTGGGATCAGGCAATATTTCCCCGCGTCCGCAGCGCCGCGACCACTTCGTCGGCGAGCGTGTCGGGGTCGGCTTCGAGCGTACGAAGCCGGATTTCCGGGTCCAGCGGCGCCTCATAGGGCGCATCCACGCCGGTAAAGTTCCGGATCTGGCCGGCGTCAGCCTTCTCGTACAGCCCCTTCGGATCGCGCCGCCGGCATTCCTCGATCGGGGTATCGACGAAGATCTCCAGGAATTCGTCGCCGCCAACCCTATCCCGCGCCAGCATCCGCTCCGCCCGGTATGGCGAAATGAACGACACGATGACGATGAGCCCCGCCTCCACGAACAGCCGGGACACCTCGGCGATGCGGCGGATGTTCTCGACGCGATCGGCTTCGGAAAAGCCCAGGTCGCGGTTCAGCCCGTGGCGGACATTGTCGCCATCCAGGATCATGGTGTGGTGGCCCAGCGCGTGCAGCCGCTTTTCCACCTGATTGGCAATGGTCGATTTGCCCGCACCCGACAAGCCGGTGAACCACAGCACCGCCGGCCGCTGGCTTTTCAGCAGCGACCGCGCTGCCTTGTCCACATCCAACCGGTGCCAGACGATATCGGCGTTGCGGGTACGGACGGCGGTCACCATGCCCGCGCCCACCGTGCCGCGAGTCAGCCGGTCGATCAGGATGAACCCGCCCAACGCCCGGCTGGTCTCATAAGTCTCGCACACAACCGGATGAGTAAGCGAAATCGAAACCCGGCCGATTTCGTTCAGCGCGAGTTCCCGCACGCTGACTTCTTCCAGGGCCTCCATGTCCAGACGGGTGGTGATGTCCGTCACCGTTGCGACCACCGTCTGGCTGCCCAGCATCAACAGATACGCCCGGCCGCGGAACAGCGGCGTCTCGTCCATCCAGACGATCCAGCTCTCCAGACCGTCCGCCGCCGCCGGCAACGCACCGGCGGCCAGCACGTCACCGCGGGAGACATCGATCTCGTGGTCCAGCACCAGTGTGACCGGATCGCCGGCCGCGGCCTCCCGCCGGTCGCCATCCATGGTGACGATTCGTGCAATCGTGGCCTCTGTCCCCGCGGCGGCGTTGACCACGCGATCGCCCTGCCGCACCAGCCCGGTGGCAATGGTGCCGGAATAGCCGCGGAACGTATGGTCGGGCCGGTTCACATATTGCACCGGCATGCGGAACGGCCCAGCCTGAACCGACCCGGACTCGGCCGTTTCCAACGCCCGCAGCAGGTTCGGCCCGGTATACCAGGGCATCCGCTTGCTGGAGCTCGTGACGTTGTCGCCGTCGCGGGCGCAGATCGGGATCGGCGCGATCCTGTCGAATTCCAGCTTCCCGAGCAGGGTGCGAAAATCGTGCCTGATCGCGGCGAATACCGACTCCTCGAAGCCCACCAGGTCCATTTTGTTTACCGCCAGGACGACCTGCCGGATGCCGAGCAAGGAGGCGATGACGGCATGGCGGCGAGTCTGCGGCAGAATGCCCTTCCGGGCGTCGATCAGCAGAATCGCCAGGTCGGCGGTAGAGGCGCCGGTGACCATGTTGCGGGTGTATTGCTGGTGACCCGGCGTGTCCGCCAGGATGAAGCGGCGCGCCGGAGTCTCGAAGAAGCGGTACGCGACGTCGATCGTCACGCCCTGTTCCCGTTCGGCTTCCAGGCCATCGACCAGCAGGGCGTAATCCGTGCCGCCATCCACCGTGCCGAAGCGCTTTGAATCGCGCTCCAGGGCCGCCATCACATCGTCGGGGATCGTGCCGCATTCGAACAGCAGGCGCCCGATCAGGGTTGATTTGCCGTCATCGACGCTGCCGCAGGTCAGGACGCGCAGGACCGAATCAGGCATCAGAAGTATCCCTCGCGCTTCTTGCGTTCCATCGACGAGTCCTGCTCCTGGTCGATCAGCCGGCCGGCGCGTTCGGATACGCGGGTCGCGCGCATTTCCGCCAGCAGTGCGTCCATGTCGGCGGCATCGGACTCGACCGCGGCAGAGAGCGGGTAACAGCCGAGCGAGCGGAACCGCACCATCCGGTCCACTGGCTTTTCTTCTGGTTCGAAGCGCATCCGGTCGTCGTCCACGACGATGATCTGGCCACCCCGCATCACCGTGGGTCGCATGGCGGCGAAATACAACGGAACGACATCGATCCCTTCCGCCGCGATGTAGGTCCACACATCCAGCTCGGTCCAGTTGGACAGCGGGAACACCCGCATCGTCTCACCGGGTGCCAACTGGCCGTTGTACAAGGACCATAGCTCGGGCCGCTGGCGCTTGGGGTCCCAGGCATGGCCTGGCGCACGGACCGAGAAGATACGCTCCTTGGCCCGCGAACGTTCCTCGTCCCGCCGGGCACCGCCGATGGCGAAATCGTAACCGCCGTCGGTCAGCGCCTGCTTCAGCGCGTCAGTCTTCATGATCTGCGTGTAGGCGCCGCCATGATCGAATGGATTGATCCCCTGACGTAGCCCATCCGGATTGGTGTGGCTTCGCAGGTCCAGCCCGAAACGGCTCACGGTTTCGTCGCGGAATTGAATCATCGCCCGGAATTTCCAGGTCGTGTCCACGTGCAGCAGCGGAAACGGCGGCCTGGCCGGGTAGAACGCCTTGCGGGCCAGATGCAGCAGGACCGACGAGTCCTTGCCGATGGAATAAAGCAAGACTGGCCGGCTAGCCTGCGCCGCGATCTCTCGGAAAATCTGGATACTCTCGGCTTCCAAGGTCGCCAAATGCGCGGGCCGTCGTCCACTCACACTCATGGTGCCATCCTGCCGGGGCCGGCGTGCGTCACACGCGCCGAACGATATAACTTTGTTCCAAAGCTTCCACGATCGCATTCGCATGGATCGGGTCGCGTGCTTCCACCATCACCTCGAGCTCAGCGGCCTGGACCGAGGAGGAAGCGAACAGGCGCTGGTGCGAGACCTCGATGATGTTGCCGCCCGAGTCGCCGATCTTGCCGGCGATATCAGCCAGCACGCCGGGCCGGTCGGGGATTTGCAAGTGCAGCCGCAGAAGCCGGCCGTCACGCAGCAGGTCGCGCAGCAGGACGTTCGACAGAATGCGCGCGTCGATATTGCCGCCGGTGATGGCGATGCCGACCTTCTTGCCGCGAAACGGTTCAGGATGCGCGAGAAGCGCGGCAAGACCAGCCGCACCGGCGCCCTCGGCCACGGTCTTGGCACCTTCGACCAACAGGCCGATAGCTTCCTCGATGGCGCGTTCGGGGGTCACCAGGATGCCGGCGATGCGACGGCGGACCATTTCGAACGGAATTTCGCCGATATCGCGGACGGCGATGCCCTCGGCGATGGTGGCACCCCCGACGGAAACCGAGCGGCCGGCCAGGCGCTGGGCCATGGCGGCATAGGTTTCGACCTCGGCCCCATAGACCGCGATGCCAGGCTTCAGTGCGGTGGCCGCGACCAGGCAGCCGGCGATCAGACCGCCGCCGCCGACGGGGATAATGATCGCATCCAGATCCGGCGCATCGTGGAGCATCTCCAGCGCCAGAGTGCCTTGACCGGCAATGATCCCCAGGTCGTCATACGGATGCACGAAGACCAACGATTGTGCGGCGGCCAGTTCGTGCGCATGTGCGGCCGCTTCGGCCAGCGTGTCCCCCACCAGCACGACATTGGCGCCCCAGGCCGCGGTGCGTGTCACCTTCGTCGAGGGGGTGAATTTCGGCATCACGATCGTCGCGGCGATGCCCAGCAGGTTGGCGTGCCGCGCCACCGCCTGGGCATGGTTACCGGCCGACATGGCGATCACGCCGCGGGCGCGCTCGTCTTCCGTCAGCAGGGCAAGGCGGTTGGCCGCACCACGCTCCTTGAAGGCGCCGGTGACTTGCAGGTTGTCCAGCTTCAGTACGACATCCGCACCGATGAGGCTGGAAATGGCCTGGCTTGCCAGAAGCGGTGTCCGCAGGACGCGCCCCGCGATCCGCTCGGCCGCCTGTTCAACGTCCGCGAGTGTGATCATCGTTGTGCCCCATGCGCGCCTGCATAACGGACCGGCGAGAGCGTCGTGGTCTCGTCATTCAACATGCCGGGCCTGACTCTGGTTCTGCTCTTAACCGAACCTGATTTCGAGGATCTCGTACGAACGATCGCCGCCAGGGGCAGGCACCGACACCGCATCTCCGACCTTCTTGCCGATCAATGCCTTGGCAAGGGGCGAGGAAATCGACAGGCGGGCAGCCTTGATATCGGCTTCATGCACACCGACGATCTGATACGTGGCTTCCTTGTCGGTTTCTTCATCCACCAGTTTGACGTGCGCACCGAACTTGACATGGGAGCCAGACAGAGATGCCGGATCGATCACTTCCGCAGCGGAGGTAATCTCTTCGAGCTCCGCGATGCGGCCCTCGATGAAAGACTGGCGTTCGCGCGCGGCATGGTATTCGGCGTTTTCCGACAGATCCCCATGCGCCCGCGCTTCCGCAATGGCACGGATAATGGCCGGCCGCTCTGTGGATTTGAGCGTACGCAGCTCCTCTTCCAACCGCAGCAGCCCGGGGGCAGTCATCGGAAACTTCTGCACGGCGTGGTCCTTCAATCCTCGATCAACGCGGGTACGTCACACAACACCGCCGCGGTCCGGATCGCCCCCGGACCACGGCGCGTTGGTTCAAAACGAACCGCGAAAGTAGGACTGTAGGGGCGCAACTTCAAGCGTCCCCGCCTTTAATGCTGCGATCGCGTGTATCGCGGCCCGAGCACCCGCCAGAGTTGTATAATGCGGCACCCCATGGGTCAGGGCGCTGCGGCGGATGGCGAAGCTATCGGCGACCGATTGGGGGGTCGATGCGGTGTTGATCACCAGTTGTATCTCGCCGGAGCGGATCGCGTCCACGCAATGCGGCCGGCCCTCCAGCACTTTGTTCACCACCGTGACCGGAAAACCGGATTCTCTAATGCGGGCCGCGGTGCCGCGGGTAGCCAAAATGGAGAAACCCATCTCGGTCAGGCGGCGGGCCAGCGAGGGCAGGCCCTTCTTGTCGGCATCCTTGATCGACAGGAACACCCGCCCCTCCATCGGCAAAATCACGCCGGCTCCGAGCTGCGACTTGGCGAACGCGCGCTCGAAGCTGGAATCGAGGCCCATGACCTCTCCGGTGGACTTCATCTCGGGTCCGAGGATCGTGTCCACTTCGGGGAAGCGGGCAAAGGGGAAGACGGCTTCCTTGACCGCGACATGCGGGGCGATGGAGTCATCGTCCAGCTTGAAGTCGGTGGCGAGTTTCGCCCCAGCCATCACCCGGGCCCCGATCTTGGCGACAGCGACACCGGTGGCCTTGGCGACGAACGGCACCGTGCGGGACGCGCGCGGGTTCACCTCCAGCACGTAGATCGTGTCGTCCTTGATCGCGTACTGCACGTTCATCAGGCCGACGACGCCGAGCGCCTTGGCCAGCGCCTCGGTTTCCGATTTCAGCTCGGTGATCATGGCGGGTGACAGCGAATAGGGCGGCAGCGAGCACGCGGAGTCGCCGGAATGGATGCCGGCTTCCTCGATGTGCTCCATCACGCCGGCGACGTAGACGGTTTCACCGTCGGCGATGCAGTCCACATCAACCTCGATCGCGTCGTTCAGATAACGATCGATCAGCACGGGGTTGTCGCCGGAGACGCGGACGGCTTCGCGCATATAGCGGTGCAGGCCTGAGCGATCATAGACGATTTCCATGGCCCGCCCGCCCAGGACGTAGCTGGGGCGAATGACCACCGGGTAGCCGATCCGTTCGGCGATGGCGTCGGCTTCTTCAGCCGAACGGGCGAGCCCGTTATCCGGCTGGCGCAGACCCAGGCGATGCAGAAGCTGCTGGAAGCGTTCGCGGTCTTCGGCGAGATCGATGGCATCGGCGGAGGTGCCAAGGATCGGGATACCTTCCCGCGACAGGGCCTGCGACAGCTTCAGCGGCGTCTGGCCGCCATATTGGACGATGCAACCCAGGACGGTGCCGTTCTGCTGCTCCCGGCGAATCAAGGCGATGACGTCTTCCTCGGTCAACGGCTCGAAATAGAGTCGGTCGGAGGTGTCGTAGTCGGTGCTGACGGTTTCCGGGTTGCAGTTGACCATGATGGTTTCGAACCCGGCGTCACGCAGGGCGTAGGCGGCGTGGACGCAGCAATAGTCGAACTCGATGCCTTGACCGATGCGGTTCGGGCCGCCGCCGAGGATGATCACTTTCGTCCGGCCGGTCGGGTCCGATTCACAGGTAGGCGCGCCGAAGCCGCCTTCGAACGTCGAATACATATAGGGGGTGTTGGAGGCGAATTCGCCCGCGCAGGTGTCGATACGCTTGTAAACGGGGGCGACGCCCAGGGCGGCCCGGGC
>JARLIN010000111.1 GCA_031291715.1 Rhodopila sp.
GCCAAAGGATTGGAACCGCAGATGCACGCAGATGCACGCAGATGCACGCAGAAGCACGCAGATCAAAGCCTCCATGTTGCCATTCCGGACGGATTGTATGATGTCGCCACGCCGCGAACGCCACGCCGAAGGATATCGTTGCCGATCTGCGTTTATCTGCGTGCATCCGCGTGCATCTGCGTTTGATTTCTTTTGCATCGATCGGTCCGGCCGGTCGCCATCATGAGGGGCGCCCGTGTCAGCAACGGGGCCGAGCCATGACAGGGGGCTGTGATGGAGTCTGCAATACTGTTCGGGGCGGACTGGTCGGCAATCGGTGCGGGCCGCCGGCCAAAGGATTGGAACCGCAGATGAACGCAGATGCACGCAGATCAAAGTCCCCACATTGCCATTCCGGACGGATTGTATGATGTCGCCACGCCGCGAATTCCACGCCGCAGGATATCATTGCCGATCTGCGTTTATCTGCGTGCATCTGCGTTTAATTTCTTTTGCATCGACCGTCCCGGCCGGCCGCCATCGTGAGGGGCTCGCTTGTAAGCAACGGGGCCGAGCCATGACACGGGCCGACGTGCCGGCCTCGGCCTGGGATGGTGTCAGCGTCGTCATACCGACCTTCAATGAAGCCGAGGCCATCGCCCGCGTGATTCGCGAAATCCCCCGCGACCTCGCGCGGGAGGTGATCGTTGCTGACGGCGGCAGCACCGACGGCACGCAGGACATCGCCCGCGCGGCGGGCGCACGGGTCCTCGACGCGGGCCGAGGGTATGGGCGCGCGTGCCAGGCCGGCGCCGATGCGGCTGAATGCTCTGTCATCGTGTTCCTGGACGGTGACGGCGCCGACCGCGGCGACCTGCTGGGTTTGATCGCCGGCCCGGTGCTGGCGGGGACGCATGACTTCGTCCTGGCTTCCCGCACGCGAGGCCAGCGAGACCCCGGCTCGATGGTTTGGCATCAGGTCTTGGCGGGCCGGGTCGCCGGCTGGGGAATGGGCGCGCTCTATGGCGTGCGCTACACCGACATGTGCGCGTTCCGGGCCATAAGCCGCGACGCGCTAGGCCGCCTGGACATGCGGGAGATGACCTACGGCTGGAACATCGAAATGCAGATGAAGGCCGCGCGCGCCGGCCTGCGGATCGCCGAAATTCCGGTTCCTTACCGGTGCCGGATGGGTGGTGAATCGAAGGTCGCCGGGTCCGTGAGGGGCACGCTGCGCGCCGGGGGCAGGATCGTGTCTACGTTTGTCAGGGTGGCGGTTCATCCCCGGTCTTAGCCCGTTACCTGGCTTCACTTTCCCTATCCTGACGAAACCGCGATAACGCGAAATCGACAGCCGTCATGCCGTTTCCATCCTTTGTCGGCACGGGCAAGACATGGACGCACAGAGACGACCATATACAGCTCTCATCCTGGTGCGATAGCTGAACATGACCTTGCCCTGGGCATCGCTATCGCCGGCACCCGCGAACGCGCCGGGCCATGACGCTTTGGCGAACGAGAGTGGGTTTTACCGCAGGTCGGTACTACTAATCCGGCACGGCGACCGGTATCCACATGCGTTTCTTGCCGCGCTCCACAAGGACCGCCGCGAAGCGTTGCGTCTCGGGTGACTGCGCCCCCAAGAGGCGCGATGCCTGGTCGGGCTCCGAGACCGGGGTCTGCTGAACCTCGATGATGAGGTCGCCTTTCTGAATACCGCTATCCGCGGCTGTGCCTTTCGGATCAACAGAGGCTACCGTAACAACCGGTTCGCCATTTTCGCGCCGCCCGGCAGTCAGTTCCAGGCCGAGCTTCCGCGGGTCGCTGCCGCTGGCGGGCTTGACTTCAGGCCAGGCCTGGACCGTCACGTGAACCACCTCGCGCTGGCCGCCCCGGAATAATTCCAGCACCGCATCGCTGCCAATCGGCGCCTTCGCTGTTTTCCGCGCGAGGTCACGCGGATCCCGGATTTTCTGCCCATTGAAGGACAGAATCACGTCGCCGGGCTTGATCTTGCCGCCCAGCATCATGTCATCCTTGTCCTTCACCTCGGACACCAGCGCGCCCTCCAGACCCGGTGTGCCGAGCGCCTGTTCCAGCATCCAACTGACTTGCTGGGTGTCGATCGGCAACATACCCGCCCTGATTTCCCCGGTTTTCATCAGGCGATCGAAAACGAAATGCAGATTATTCGACGGGACAGCGAAAGTGAGTCCGACCCACCCCTTATCAGGCGTGATGATCACGCTGTTCATGCCGATGACTTCGCCCGCCAGGTTGAGCAGCGGGCCACCGGAGTTGCCATGGTTGGTCGCCGCGTCAGTCTGGAAGTAGTCGTCGAACGGGCTTTCCATGATATCGCGGTTGACGCCACTGATAATGCCGGCGGTCACGCTGTTGTCGAATCCGAACTGACTGCCGATCGCGATAACGGTGTCTCCGACGCGCACTTTGTCACTGTCGGCAAATGAAAGAAATGGCAGATTCCGTCCCGCGTCGATCTTCAGCAATGCTATGTCCGCCTTGGCGGGCATGCCGACGATCGTGGCCTGGTAGCGTATGCCCTCAGCAGTTACCACGAATATGGAGGTCGCCTTGTCGATCACGTGCTTGTTGGTGGCGACGAACCCGGACGGATCAATGATGAACCCCGAACCAAAGGACGTGGTTGCCCATTGGGGCTCCGCGGCGCCGACGACCTTGGTTTCAGGCTTGCTTTCTTCCGGTTTGGGCGGTTCTACGGTGACGATGCGAACAACGGCCGAAGAGACCTTCGCGACCACCGCGGCGACTGGATCGGACTCCGCGTCGGCATGCGCCAGCAGCGGCGCGACTGGGACAAGCAGAAATACAAGAACGACCGCCAAGACGTGGCGTAACCGCTCCCTGATGTGCATGAGCGTGCTCTCGAAGAATAAACCTGCCGTTATTCCGGAGGTGTCGTAATAATTCATCCCTACGTCATTTCTGTCCCGGCTCTTGTAATAACCGGGACAGAAAACAATCACCCAAGATCTTTATACCCTCTTGGAAACCTCAGCCGGGGTGTGCGACGGATTATGTCCCCTGCTTGTAGGCACCGCTGGCAGGTCCAACCATTGTCGGGCTACCGCCGTCCTGAGTGTGCTGTTTGAACGCTCCGCTGGCAGGTCCGACCGTCGTCGGGCTGTTACCGTCCTGAGTGCGCTGCTTGAAGGCACCGCTGGCCGGTCCGACCGTCGTCGGGCTGTTACCGTCCTGAGTACGTTGCTTGGCAGCTCCGCTGGCAGGTCCAACCATCGTGGGGCTGTTACCGTCCTGGGTCTGCTGCTTTTGCGCCGGCGTTGTTTGTGCGAAGACTGGAACCGCCGTGAGCAAGCCCGCAGCCATCACAACAGCTGACAGGTTAAGTGTTTTCATTGTAAGCTCCGAGATACAAAGTCCATTCGTCTTATCATTCATCTTGCGGGGACGCTCTCCCCCGACCTTTTCAAGCAGAGCCGAATTTGGCCGGTTTGTCCTTGATTTGGATCAACCTCTAAGGTTGCCGGCGCAGATGAACTTAAAGTTAATATGTGCCACGGATAGCGTGGATCAAGCGGCGGAGCCGGGACTCATACAAATAGTTGGTTCGGCTCGACACATCACGCCGGGAGACCGACCTCACGCCGAACGGGCAACACTTAAGTAACGCGCATGCGGACTGCCCGGCCAAAACGTTCGAGGGCGGTAAAATGCCACCCTCAACGCCAGTTGGAATAGGCCCGCCCCAGCTGACGCCGACCGGGTTGCCAGGCCTAGCGCCAGTGCCGCAACCGCTCCGCCGCCGCGCGCATATCCTCTTCCGGACCGCAGTAGCTGAACCGCACGAACCGGCTGCCGCGCGTCCGGTCGAAGTCCACGCCCGGACTGACCGCCACCCCGGCCTCCCGCAGCATCCGCTCACAGAAGCCGGCGCTGTCGTTCGACCGGTCGCTGATATCGGCGAACAGGTAGAACGCGCCCTCGGCGGGGGAAAGCCGGCTGAACCCCGCCCCTGGCAACGCCGCCAGCAGATGGTCGCGGGACTGGCGATAACGCGCGACGTTCGCCTGTAATTCTTCATGGCAGTCGAACGCTGCCTCGGCCGCCACCTGGGAGATATACGGCGCACTGATGAACATGTTCTGCGCCAGGCATTCCACCGGCCGCACCAAGTCGGGCGGCAACACCAGCCAGCCGATGCGCCAGCCGGTCATGGAGAAGTATTTCGAGAAACTATTCACCACCACCGCGCTGGCGCTGAACTCGGCCGCCGAGGCGATCGGGCTGTCGTAGTTCAGCCCATGGTAGATTTCGTCACTGATCAGCCGTACGCCATTGCGGTCGCACCATGTGGCGATGGCGGCCAGCTCGTCCCGATGCAGCATGGTGCCGGCGGGATTGCACGGGCTCGCGACAATCAGCCCGTCCGGCAACGGATCGAGCTGCTCCAGCATCGCCACGCTGGGCTGAAAGCGCGTCTCCGGCCCGGCCTCCAGGATCACCGGCGTCATACCCAGCGCCGTCAGGATGTTGACGTAGGGCGGGTAGAACGGCGCTGCCATCGCGATGCGGTCGCCCGGGTCGAACGCCGCGAGGAACGCCAACGGGAATGCCCCGGACGCCCCCACGGTCACCGCAATCCGCTCGATCGGCAGGTCCAGCCCGTACCAGTCGCGCGCATGGGCGGCGATCCGTTCGCGCAGCGGCCGCAGGCCGAACGCCTCGGTGTAACCGAGCGGGTGCCCGGACCGCAGCGCGGCCTGGGCGGCGGCGACGGCGCCGGCGGGCGCGCCCGTGCCAGGCTGGCCGACTTCCATGCGGATGACATGCGGCGCACCGGGCGGCAGCGCGGCTTGGCGCGCGTTGGCCGCGGCGATGACGTCCATCACCAGGAAAGGCGGCGCCGAGGCGCCCTTGCCGATTTTCAGTGTCATCTTGTCAGTCCTGCCAATGAATCGCGCTGGCCATGATCTTCATCGGGTCGCCCCGCTCCGTACCGTCGATGATGACGATGCAAGGCTTTGCCACTCCGGTGCATTTGCGCAGCCGCCGGATTTCCTCTCGCGGCAGCTCCGACACGATGACGCGGACGCGCTGTTTCGGGCGAGCGGCGCTGCCCATTTCACAGAATGAGGCATTGCAGATGATCCTGTCCGGTCCAACCGAGGCCGCCCACGCATTGGCCGCCGGCGCCAGCACGCAGCCGGCAACCAGCAGCCGGAAACCGGCCCGGATCAGTTGGCCCCCATCGCGAGGCCCGATTCCCGTGGATCGTTCGCCCAGCCGCACTCGCTGTTCTCCCCTGGCAGGTATCGTCCGCAGGCGATCACGTTGGCTCGTCCGGGATCGGGAACCGGCACGGACATGGGCCGCTTGGTTTTCAGCGTATTGATCAGCGCGACGGCGACGGCCATGGGCGCGCCCGCCTGACCCGATCCGGCGGCCGCGGCCCGGAACGCCTTGATGTTGTCATTCCACACCAGCCCGGCCGACAGCAGCGGCGGCGGCACCGCAGCCGGCGACGCAGCGGCCAGGAAACCCAGGCCCGGCATGATCCGACCGGTGCCGAACAGGTTGTCCAGGGTCAGCGCACAGGCCACCGCGTTGCCGGCCCGGTCCATCGTCACGAAGCTGGTGGAGGCGGGAAACGATGTGGCTCCGGCGGCCGGCAGGTCGCGTGCCGCCAGCACAGCCTCGGGCGTCACACCGCCAGCGCGATACCGCGCCACGACGGCCAGCGAACGCGCCGCGGCGGTCGAAAGGTCGTTCGGGTTGTTGGCCAGCACGTCGAACGCGGCCGCGGCCGCCAGACCGCCATCGGCGGGCGGGGGCAGGAACCCCACGTTGTCATTGCCCAACGTGCGTACCAGCAGCGGTGCCAGTTTGGGCAACGCGCTGCGCAGGTCGGAAAGCTGGATCGGGCCGCCAATCACCGCCGACGCCTGCTCGATCCGGCGCGCCAGTACGCCCTGGTACATGTCGCCAACACCGATGGTGCGAATCTGTGCCAGCGTCGAGCCCAGATCCGGCTGCCGCAGCATCTGCCCCTCGGTCAGCGGTACGCCATCACTGCTGAAGATCGCCCGCGCGCCCGGATCAGCCAGCAGCGGACCGGAAACCAAAGCGAGATCCTTGATCAGCGCCCGCGATGCCGGCACCCCGAATCGGGCCATCTGTTCGGCCGGCGACACCAGCGTTTCGAACGGCCGGTTGCCGTAGCGGGCCTGCAGCAGATACAGCCCGCGCGCCATCATCGGCACCGCCGCCGGCCGATCGGCGTTGGGACCGGCCGCGGCGGGGGCACGTGGCGTGAACATCACGGCCTCGGGCACGCCGTGGTTGGGGGATTTGCTGTCGGGCGAATAGGCGATGCAGGCGCCGCCGCCACCCAGCCCGGCACGCGACGGCAAGGTGACCGCCAGGGACAGGCCGACCGCGACCGCGGCATCGGCGGCCGTCCCGCCGGCCGACAGAACCTCCCGCCCCGCGAGCACGGCACGCGGCTCATCCGCCGCCACGCCGCCGAGGAAGCCGCTCACATAGCCTGGCTGGCCGGCCGCCGGGCCGCCCGAGCCCAAGAGGGTGTCGCCGACATTGCTGACGGTGGAACAGCCGGGGAGGATTGCCAGCAGGGCCAAAAAGGCCCGTGCCGGCAGAAGCCGCCGTGCGGACGGACGCGGCGAAGCCTTTGGTAAACCAGTCATTGTGCCGCGACGCATTCCATCCATCCTGTCGGTCTCGCCAGTCCACGGTCGCACCAGTCCATGGGACCGCGTATCGCCGTCAAGGGAGCGTGCCATAAACGGCTTCGCAACCAGCGGCAACCACACCCAGCACTTTGACTTGCGGCAACGGGCGATACCGGGCTTATGCGACCAATCGGTTGGAGGCTGGGGGCCGCCGCCAGCCCTGCCGCCGACCCAGACGAAGGAGCGAAGATGATCCGCCTGTCCCGCGCCGCGAGCCTGATCCTACCCATCGTTCTGTGGGCCTCAGGCGCCCCCGCCGCCGAATTCACCCCGGCCCAGCGGGCTGAGATCGTCGCCATCGTGCACGATGCCCTGAAGCAGGATCCCTCGATCCTGCGTGACGCCATCACCGCCCTGCAGGCCGATGAGGGCGAGCGAACGCAGGAAGCCTCGCGCGCCGCGATCGCCCAGTCCCGTGACCGGTTGGTGACTCCGGCCGATCCGGTCGCCGGCGACCCGCATGGCGACGTGACGATCGTCGAGTTCTTCGACACACGTTGCCCGTATTGCCGCCGGTTGGAGCCGGTGATGGACAGCTTCCTGGCGAAGGACAAGAAGGTCCGCCTGGTTTACAAGGATCTGCCGATCCTGGGACCGGCCAGCGTGCTCGGGACCAAGGCGCTGCTGGCGGCACAGAAGCAGGACGCCTACGGCAAGATGCGCGAGGCGGTGATGAAGCTGCCACCCGACACCACGATCAAGCAGATCGAGTCCTCGGCCCGGGCATTGGGGCTGGATTGGCCGCGTATGGCGCGCGACATGGAGGACCCGTCGGTTCAGGCGCGGATCGACGAGAACCTGAAGCTGGCGCACAGCCTGGGGATTCAGGGGACGCCGGCGCTGGTGATCGGGGACGAGTTGGTGCCGGGTGCGGTGGATTTGCCGGAGCTGCAGAAGTTGGTGGCTGAGGCGCGGCGCGGGTAGGCGCGCGGGCGGCCACCCCTGGGCAGGTCATCCCGGGACGACTTTGGCTCCGCGGGCGTCTGGGCTCGGATGGCTATCGGCTTTCCTCGGCAAAGCCCATGACGCCTCCAGCGCCTGGAGCGGTTTCAGGGTGACTGGAAGGGCCAGTTGCCCCGATCCGTCATGGCCGGGCACGTCCCCATTCGCACCCTTATCCTGATGCGTATGGCGAGGTGCCCGGCCATGACGGCGAGGCGACGATGCGCCCGGCCCCGCGCCTTTCCAGTCACCGCGAAAGCGCGTTCGTGCCGCGTGGCGCAGGTTGACCTGGATCAATGCGGCGCGGTCCGCATCCGAGTA
>JARLIN010000112.1 GCA_031291715.1 Rhodopila sp.
ACCGAGTTCGCCGAATTCTGCGCGCGCGCCAAACGATTCCTTGGCCGCACCGAACCGCTGACGTTCGTCGCGGAACCGAAGATCGACGGGCTTTCCATCAACCTGACCTACGAGCTCGGTCGTTTCGTCCGCGGCGCCACGCGCGGCGACGGCATGGAAGGCGAGGATGTTACGGCCAACCTGCGAACCATCAAGTCGGTGCCGGAAAAACTCCATGGCCATGCCCCCGCGCTGATCGAAATCCGCGGCGAGGTCTTTATGACCAAGGCGGATTTCCTGGCGCTGAACCAGGCTCAGGCTGAGGCGGGCGCCAAGGTTTTCGCCAACCCCCGCAACGCTGCTGCCGGCAGCTTGCGGCAGTTGGATGTACGGATCACCGCGGGCCGGCCGTTGTCGCTGTTCGCCTACGCGCAGGGGGAGAGTAGCGAGCCGGTCGCGGAAACCCATTGGGATTATCTGCACCGGTTGAAGGCCTGGGGGTTCGACGTCAATCCGCTGTCGCGCCGGCTCGAGGACGAAGCGGGTGCCGAAGCGTTTCAGCAGGAGATCGGCCTGGCGCGATCGGGTCTCGGCTATGACATCGATGGTGTCGTTTACAAGATCGACGACCTGACATTGCAGCGCCGCCTGGGCTTTGTGGGCCGGGCGCCGCGGTGGGCGATCGCCTGGAAGTTCCCCGCGGAGCAGGCGACGACGGTCTTGCGCGAGATCCGTATCCAGGTCGGGCGCACAGGCGCGCTGACCCCCGTCGCGGAACTGGAACCGGTGAATGTAGGCGGCGTTCTCGTCGCCCGCGCGACGTTGCACAATGAGGACGAGATCGCGCGCAAGGATATCCGCGTAGGCGACACCGTGGTGCTGCAACGTGCGGGTGACGTGATTCCGCAGATCGTTTCCGTGGTGATGGAGCGCCGCCCCCCCGGATCGTCGCCCTATGTCTTTCCGGATACCTGCCCCGCCTGTGGCAGCCACGCTGTACGTCCACCGGGGGAGGTTGTGCGCCGTTGCACCGGCGGTCTGATCTGCCCGGCGCAGCGGGTGGAAAGGTTGATCCATTTCGTTTCCCGCCCCGCGTTCGACATCGATGGGCTGGGCGAGAAAACCATTCAGGAATTCTACAACGAGGGTTGGCTGCACGGCCCCGCTGATCTGTTCAGGCTGCCGGAACGAGAGGCGGAAATCGCGACGCGGGAGGGCTGGGGCAGGCTGTCCGCCCGCAACCTCTCTCGCGCCATCGCTGCACGCCGGACCGTGCCGCTGGAGCGGTTCATCTTCGCGCTCGGTATCAGGCGGATTGGTGAATCCAACGCCAAGCTGCTGGCTCGGCACTACGGAAGTTTCGCCAACTGGCGCGCTCAGATGCTGGCGGCGACCACCATAGGATCGGATGAACGCCTGGAACTGGGCAGCATCAGCGGCATTGGCCCCTCGATCGCCGAGGAACTGACCGACTTCTTCGGGGAACCCCGCAACGTGGCGACGTTGGATGAACTCGCCGCCGAACTGACGATCGAGGACGCCGCGCGGGCGGATGCCGCCGACAGCCCGATCGCGGGGAAGACCGTGGTGTTCACGGGGACGCTGGAGACGATGACCCGGCCGGAGGCGAAGGCGCGGGCCGAGACGCTGGGGGCGAAGGTGACGGATTCGGTGTCGAAGAAGACCGACATCGTGGTCGTCGGCGCCGACGCCGGGTCGAAGGCGCGCCGGGCGGCGGAGCTTGGGGTGAAGACGATGACGGAAGCCGAGTGGCGGGATCTGGTGGCGTAAGGGCGGGGCGGCATCAACGCCGCCCCGGACCAATTACGACCGGTTGCCGCCCCGTTCGGCCAGGCGCAAATCGATAATGTCCTGATAAAGCTCCATCGTCGCCGGGACGTAGCCGACGCCGGCGCCCTTTTCGACGTCGTCGTAAACCTTCCGATGCGATTTCGGCAGATCGAGCAGGAATGCCTCGAACGACTTCTTCAGGTCCGCCGGCAGCGCGGAACGGACCGCCCAGGGACCATTCGGGATCTTCCCCGACTGCCAGATGATATTGATGTCCGACATCTTCAGCATCTTCCGATCGACCATCGAGCGAAGATTGCCGCGCGTATAGCCTTCCGACTTCTCGCCCTGGCCCGATGTCCAGGTCACGGCGGCGTCGTATTGCTTGTTCAGAACCGCGACCACGCCCTGCTCGTGTCCGCCGGAAAAGCCGGTCTTGGTGAAATACGCGCCGTCGGCAAGGTTGATGCCCTTGGTCTTCAGCGTCGCACTCGGGATCAAGTACCCGGACGTCGAATTCGGATCGGCCCAGGCCAGCGAATGCCCCTTCATGTCGGCCAGCGTCTTGATCCCGGAATCCGCGCGAACGACCATGACCGAATAATAGTAGGTCGAGCCATCCGCCTCTTGCGGTACCACGACGGGCTCGATGCACTTGCAGTCGAGCCAGGCGCCAGCGAAGCCGGAGGCGCCGAATTCGGCCGCTTCGAGCTGGCCGGCGGCGATCCCTTGCATGACGCCGGCGTAGTCGGCGGCCGGGAAAAGCTTCACCGGCATGCGAAGGTGTTCCGTCAGTAGTTGCTGGAACGCGTCATAGCGAACCAGGCGATCCTGCGTGTTCTCGCCGCCAAGGATGCCGATGCGGAATTCTTTCAGTGTCTCGGCGCGCGCACGTGCGCCGGTCAGACCCAGTCCCAGTGCGGCGGCGCCCATCGCCATGGCCTGTCTACGAAGCATGGTGCTATCTCCCTGATCAGTCGATCCGGCAGTAGCCCGCGGTCGATGACACTGGGATGTCGGGTCCGTGAACAGGGCATGTCAGCTCGCACTTTTGCCATAATGCTTGCCCCGAGCGCCGCCCTGGGCTAAACGCCCCCCGCGCGCCGGCACCCCTGGAGGCCGGCGTTTGTCATTCAGGAGCGAACTATGGCCAACGTTGTTGCAATCGAGGCCGAGGTACGCGCGCGAAGCGGTAAGGGGGCGGCGCGGGCTACTCGGCGTGCAGGCAAGGTGCCTGCGGTTATCTATGGCGGAAAACAGGAACCCGACCTGATCGCGCTCGACCCTCGGGTCGTCATCCGCGAACTGCACCGCGCCGGCTGGCAATCCCGCCTTTACGAAATCACCGCCGGCGGCCAGCCGATCCGTGCGCTGATCCGTGGCGTGCAGTTCCACCCGGTTTCCGACGCGCCGGAGCATGTCGATTTCCAGCGTCTGACCCCAGGCGAGCAGATCAAAGTGTTCGTCCCCGTCCATTTCGAAAATGACGGCATCAGCCCCGGCATCAAGCGCGGTGCCGTGCTGAACGTGGTTCGCCACGCGGTGGAGGTCTATTGCGACGCGGACCACATCCCAGAGCAGTTCATCGCGGACCTGGGCCCGATGGATTTCAACGATGCCGTGCGCTGGCATGACCTGAAGGGCACCGAGAACGTCAAGCCGGTGATCGTCCGCGATTTCGTCGTGGCGACCGTCGTGCCGCCGACGAAGATCGAGGTGGTTGCTGAAGCCGGCGCTGCTGCCGCACCTGCCAAGGGTGCCGCGCCTGCCAAGGCCGCCGCCAAGGCGCCAGCCAAGAAGGGCTAAGTCTGTGATGCCGGCAAGCGTAATTGCTGACTCCGCCAGCAATTACGCTGGCCGGCATCGCGCGCGAAACCAAGCCTCGATACCGACCGCCGTTGATCGATCGCCGATGGGTCAACCATCAGGGCAGGCGGCATGACTCAGCTTTGGGTCGGCCTCGGCAATCCGGAGCCGGGGATGGCGGCCAACCGCCATAACATCGGCTTCATGGCGCTTGATGTGATCGCGACCCGTCACGGTTTCTCGCCGTGGCGGCGCCGCTTCAAGGGCGCACTGGCTGAAGGCACCATCGCCGGGGAAAAGATCCTGGCCTTGAAGCCGCTGACTTACATGAATAGTTCCGGTAAATCGGTGCAGGAAGCGGCCTCGTTCTACAAGCTGCCGTGCGAGGCGATCACCGCGTTCCACGACGATCTGGACCTCGCGCCGGGGAAGGTGCGTGTAAAGAAGGGCGGCGGTGCCGCGGGCCATAATGGCTTGCGCAGCATGGACAAGATGCTGGGGGCTCAGGATTACTGGCGCGTGCGCCTTGGCATCGGCCACCCGGGTTCGAAGGAACGCGTGCTGGGCTATGTGCTGGGGAACTTCGGCGCGGAGGAGAAGCCGTGGCTGGTCCCGCTGCTGGATGCCATGGCTGACGCCGCCGGGCTGCTGGCGCAGGGAAAGCCGGAAGATTTCATGACCAACGTCGCATTGCGCACACAGGATATACGCTGATGGGTTTCAACTGCGGCATCGTCGGCCTGCCAAATGTCGGCAAATCGACCCTGTTCAACGCGCTGACCGCCACCGCGGCGGCGCAGGCCGCCAATTATCCGTTCTGCACGATCGAGCCGAATGTGGGCCGCGTCGGCGTACCCGATCCGCGTCTGGACGTTCTGGCGGAAATCGGAAAATCGATCAAAGTTGTTCCCACCACCCTGGAATTTGTGGACATCGCCGGCCTGGTGCGCGGCGCCTCGAAGGGCGAGGGGCTCGGCAACCAGTTCCTGGCCAACATTCGCGAAGTCGATGCGATTATCCATGTGCTGCGCTGTTTCGAGGACAGTGACATCACGCACGTGGAAGGTTCCATCGACCCGCTGCGCGACATCGAGGTGGTGGAAACCGAGCTGATGCTGTCCGACCTGGACAGCCTGGAGCGACGGCTGACCCAGGCGCAGAAGCGCGCCCGCGGCGGCGACAAGGAAAGCATCGCCGCCGTTGCGATCATGGAGCCGTTGGTCGCCGCCCTCCAGGACGGCAAGCCCGCCCGCGTAGCCATTCCACCGGGAGAGGAGGAGGCGGTGCGGCGGCTGCAACTGCTGACCTCCAAGCCCGTGCTGTATGTCTGCAATGTGGAGGAAGGCTCCTCCGCCACCGGCAACGCGTTCTCTGAACGGGTGCGTGCCTGGGCCGCGACACAGGGCGCGCCGACGATCGTAGTTTCCGCCGCGATCGAGGCCGAGGTGTCTCAGCTTCCGGAAGCCGACCGGAAGGATTTCCTGGAGACATTGGGGCTGTCTCAGAGCGGCCTGGATCAGGTGATCCGTGCGGGTTACGACCTGCTGGAACTGGTGACCTATTTCACCTGCGGACCGAAAGAAACGCACGCCTGGACCATCACCAAGGGTACGAAAGCGCCTCAGGCCGCCGCCGTGATCCATAAGGATTTCGAGCGCGGCTTTATTGCCTGCGAAACCATCGCCTATGAGGATTTCGTCGCGGGGCGCGGCGAGCAGGGTGCGAAGGAAGCCGGCAAGATGCGGATCGAAGGCAAGGCGTATGTCGTCAAGGACGGCGACGTCCTGTTGTTCCGCTTCAACGTGTAGCCGCGCGCCCGTCAGGGATTTTTACTCTCTCCGGATCGGGTGAACTTCGACCGGTACCTTATCGATTTCGCGCGCGGTGCCCTATCAACCGCGCGCCCGTACCAATCATGTCGACTGGCGAAAAACGTGACGTCCCTTCGCCGTCCTGCCCGGACTTGATCCGGGCATCCGTTGCACGTCGGTAAGTGGTTATTCACCAAGAAGTTGGTCCGGCACGGATGGCCG
>JARLIN010000113.1 GCA_031291715.1 Rhodopila sp.
AGGTGCATGTGCTGGTGGCCGGGCACGGCCTCGGCGCGGCGGGCGCGGCGGCGGCGCGCCTGCCCGGCGTGGCCCGCGTGCTGCTCGCCGACGCCCCGGTCTTCGAGCATCTGCTGGCCGAGCCCCTGGCCGCCCTGCTGGTCTCGCTGGCGCCGGCCTACAGCCACCTCCTGGCGGCGGGCAGCGCCGAGGGCAAGAACGTGATGCCCCGGGTCGCGGCCCTGCTCGGCGTGCAGCCCGTCACCGAGGTCGCCGCGGTGCTCGCCCCCGACACCTTCGTCCGCCCGATCTACGCCGGCAACGCCCTGGCGACGGTGCGCAGCGACCAGCCCCGCCAGGTGCTGACCGTCCGCGCCGCCAGTTTCGACCCCGTCCCCCCCGAAGGCGGCGATGCGCCCATCGAGGCCCTCGCCGTGGCGGACATTCCCAGCCCCGGCCGCTTCGTCGGCGCCGAACTCTCCGCCAGCACCCGCCCGGAACTCACCGCCGCCCGCGTCGTCATCTCCGGCGGGCGCGGCATGCAGAGCGCCGAGAATTTCCGCCTCCTCGACGCCATCGCCGACAAGCTCGGCGCCGCGGTCGGCGCCAGCCGCGCCGCGGTGGACGCCGGCTTCGTCCCCAACGATTTTCAGGTCGGCCAGACCGGCAAGATCGTCGCCCCCGAGCTTTACCTGGCCGTCGGCATATCCGGCGCCATCCAGCACCTCGCCGGCATGAAGGACAGCAAGGTGATCGTCGCCATCAACAAGGACGAGGAAGCACCGATTTTCCAGATCGCCGATTACGGCCTGGTTGCCGACCTCTTCACCGCGCTGCCCGAGTTGGCGGCCGAATTGGAGCGTTCCTGAATGAGCACCGACGTCATGACGGCCCCGGCCCCGGCCGTGGCGCGCCCCGCCGGCCCGGCGATCGCCGTGCTGGGGGTGATCGGCGCGGGGCAGATGGGCAAAGGCAACGCCCATGTATGTGCGCTGGCCGGGCTGACGGTGGTGTTGCTGGACGTCCGCCAGGACCTGCTGGACCGCGCCGTGGCCACCATGGGCCGCAACATGGAGCGCCAGGTGAATCGCGGCCTGATCACCGCCGGGGACCGCGCCGCCGCGCTGGCGCGCGTCGCCACCAGCACCGACTACGCCGCTTTCGCCGATTGCGACCTGGTGATCGAGGCGGCGACCGAGAAGGAGGAGGTCAAGAGGGCAATTTTCCGCGCCCTGATCCCGCACCTCAAGGCGGGCTGCATGATCGCCTCCAACACCTCCTCGATATCGATCACCCGCCTCGGCGCGGCCACCGGCCGGCCCGAGAAATTCATCGGCATGCACTTCATGAACCCGGTGCCGGTGATGAAGCTGATGGAAGTCATCCGCGGCATCGCCACCGACGAGCCGACTTTTCAGGCGGCGATGGCGCTGGCGGAGCGTCTGGGCAAGACCACCGCGGTTGCCGAGGATTTCCCCGCTTTCATCGTCAACCGCATCCTGGTGCCGATGATCAATGAGGCGGTCTATGCCCTGTATGAGGGCGTCGGCTCGGTGGTAGCGATCGACAACGCCCTGCGCCTGGGCGCGAACCATCCGATGGGCCCGCTGGAGCTGGCCGATTTCATCGGGTTGGACACCTGCCTGTCGATCATGCAGGTGCTGTATGAGGGGCTGTCGGACAGCAAGTACCGCCCCTGTCCGCTGCTGGTGAAATACGTCGAGGCGGGCTGGCTGGGCCGCAAGAGCGGGCGGGGCTTTTACGACTACACGCAGGACCCGCCGCGGCCGACACGGTAGGGGAGGCGCGCACACTTGACGGGGCAGCATGCGCCCGGAACCAACCGCGGCGGGGCGCGCCCGGCTCTATGCTCGAGCCACATTTTCAGCGCGTTCCTTCAACGGGCTGCGGACGCGCCTGACGGAATTTTCTGCCACCTGCTGCGTCGCGGTGTATGGCAAAGCATCACCAATGCCGCGATGGCCGCCGAGGCGAGGCGGATTGCCGCACGGTTGCGTGGCCTGGGCGTGGCGGCTGGCGCGGTCGTGCCGATTGTGCTGGAGCATCGGCCGGAGCTGTACAGCAGCTTCATCGGGTGTAGCCTCGCGGGCGCGGTACCGGCCTTCCTGTCGCCACTGACTCCAAAGCAGGACCCGGTGGTGTTCGCACAGGCGATGGCGGCCCTGCTGGCACGCATCGACCCGCCGTGCGTCATCTGCTCAGCCGTTACCGGGACCGGTTTGGGCGCCACCGACCGGTCAGTGTTCAACATCGACACACCAGCATCGGACGCATGGGGCGAGTGGTCTGCGCTTACGACAATTTTGGGCGAACTGGCGTTACTCCAGCACAGTTCGGGAACCACCGGTCTGAAGAAGGGCGTGATGCTGACGCACGGCGCGGTTCTGCGCCAGATCGGGAGCTACGCCAAAGCGATCGGCCTGACCGGAAACGATGTGGTAGCGAGCTGGCTTCCCCTTTACCACGACATGGGCTTGATTACTTCGTTCCTCATGCCCGTGATCGTAGGCGCAACGATCGTCAGCCTCGATGCGTTGGAGTGGACCGTGCAGCCGACCCTGCTGCTCGACGCGATCGAGCGCTTCGAGGCGACGCTATGCTGGCTCCCCAATTTCGCCTTCCATCACATAGCGCGCCTGGCCGAACCGGGACGACGGTGGGAACTGCGTTCGCTGCGATTGGCGGTCAACTGCTCCGAGCCGTGCCGGGCTGCCGCCTTCGACACATTCCTGGCGGCTCTTGCAAGCAGCGGACTGGCAGCGGAGGCGCTGCAGGTCAGCTATGCCATGGCTGAGAACGTCTTCGCGGTGACCCAGACGCCACCCGGAATCCCGGTGCGCCGGAGCGCCCGTGCGGACGCCGCCGGGTTGCTGTCCTGCGGCAAGCCGTTGCCGGGTACGAAGCTGCGAGTGGTGCGCGAGGATGGCGAAGCGGCGTCCGATGGCGAGCTTGGCGAGATCCTGGTCACTGGCAACTGTATGTTCGACGGCTATTTCCGTCAGCCCGATCTGTCGGCAGCGCGACTGAACGGCGGCTGGTTCGCCACTGGCGACCTGGGTTTCGTCGAAGATGGTGAACTGTTCGTAGTGGGGCGGCGCGACGATGTGCTGAATATCAACGGCCGCAAGATCATCGCCCACGAGGTGGAACACGCGCTGACCGGCGTGACTGGCGTCGCTCCTGGGCGCGTGCTGGTCTACGCCGAGTATGACAACCAGGCGGGCGCCACGCGGCTCGAGGTGGCGGCTGAACTCAATCCCGTTCGTGCAAGTCCGGAGGAGAACGTGATAGCGGCGATCCGGCGCGGTGTCGTCGATGCCTGCGGGTTGTGGCCAGCGCGGGTTCTGTTGCTGGAGCGAGGTTTCCTGCTGAAATCAACCAGCGGCAAGATCAGCCGCGCGGCAAGCCTGCAAAAGCTCGCCACACGCCGAGGGATGGACGCATTGCGATGACTGAATCCGAGATACTTCAGCGCCTTGCTGACGTCGTGCGCAGGACTTTTCCTGGTGCGGCAAGCCTGACGATCACCATGGAGACCACTGCCGACCAAGTGCAAGGTTGGGATTCATTGGCCCATGCGCTGTTTTTGATGCGGGTGGAGCGTGCGCTTGCAGTACGCTTCGAGCCGATGGACGTGGTCGATCTGGCGAACATCGGCGGACTGGTCTGCCTGATCGCCCGCTTGATGTCGGCCTAGAATGGCTGCGCGCGATGCCTAAGCTGGTCATTTGGGGTAACTGCCAAACTGCCGGCGTCTGGGAGGTGTTTCGCAAACTTCCAGCCTTCGCCAAGGACTGGGAGGTCAGGCACCACGAGCTGTGGGCGTCAGGGGAGAAACTGGCAAGCGACCTGGCCGATCTTGATAATTGCGACGTGTTGCTGGTACAGGACCTGCGCAACTGGAACAGCGATCCCAGACGGGCCGCGCTTTCGCCCGCGACCCGGATCATCCGCTTCCCGTTCTGCTACTTTGCCGCCTTATGGCCGTTCGACGGCCATCAGAACGGCCCCGATCCGGGCTGGCACTACGGCGAGGGGAATCTGCAGTTCGGCTTCCAGGACCATCTGCTGGGGCGGCTGCGACAGCAGGAACCGGAGCCGGAGCGGCGGCTCGTGGTTTATCAGACGCTGGCCGTTGAGGACGTGCCGGACATCGCCCGTTATGCCGCTTTCGAGGAGGCACGCTTGCTGCGCGACGACAGTCGGCTGGATTTTGGCATCGGCCGCTACATTGTGGACCACTACTGTACCGAGCGCTTGTTCCACGCCATTACGCACCCCACACCGTTGCTGTTGGCGCGGCTGGTGCGCGAGTTGCTCGACCGGCTGGGATTGGATGATGCCGGAGTGGACGAGTGCACGTTGGACTTTTTCGGCTACTTCCAAGTGCCGCTGCACCCGCTGGTGATCGAACGACTGCGCATCACGTGGGCGGATACCGACACTCGCTACAACTTCCAGAACCGCGAGGCGTTGACGTTCGAGGCGTATGTCCGGCGTTACATCCAGGTCTACGGCTGACGAAACGGCCGGCCGCGACGTAGCGCGTCGTTCCTTTTCATCCACTATCGCGGCGTTGGCGGTATGGTCCAGTCGTCGCGCTTGTCGAACTGGCCAGGCCGGGTGTTGTATCCCATCCAGGCATCGACCACCGATCCAACGTCGATGGCGATGCCGCCAAGCTGCTTGATGCGCGCACAGTAAATCTTGCCAAGCAGGCCGGCCGCCACGAGGAACACCGCTCCGGAGCGGGGAACCGAGATGTTGGTCATCAGCGCATCGAAGCGACCTGGGAAATGCCCATCACCCGATTGCCGGCGGACGTGATCGGGCAAGCGCATCTCGCCGGGTACCACGTAACTGACCAATTCGCCAATGTTGAACAGCCCGCCTAGCCGCGTTGCCAATTCGGGATGCGGACTGATCACGCCGAGAAAATCCAGCCCGGCCAGCACCTGTCGGTAGAACGGCGAAAGCCGGTGCAATATCAGGTTCACAAAAGCATCGGTCGCCGCGATGGCGGGTCGGCGCACGAGCACCGCCGATACGTGCCGCTCGAGATAGGCAAGGTATCCGAAATGATATCCGTCGATGTTCAGGCGCTCGGCAAGGGGCAGCCCGATGACGTCGGCGTTCTCCAGGCTGACCTCCAGTTGATTGCGCAGTCGGCCTATCATCGGTGGGGAGATCGTTGTTAACTCGTGACCGAACCAGTTCGACCAAATCGAGCCACCAATGGTCGCGGCCTCCTCGGCGGTGACGATTTCACTCAGCCAGGGATCGGTTGCGCAAAGGAAGCGCCCCTCGCCGTCGCCCAAGCGCACCAGAGAGAAAGGCTGTCGATTGGCGATAACCACGCGCAATGCTGTTTCGATGGCTGGCCCGTCGAACCAACGGGGCGACCTTTCCCGCGCCGTCGCTTCCCTCAGGATATCGTCCTTGACGAACCTCGTCGCCAGCTTGGCGTGACCGGCCATCAGGGAGCGGTGAAAATGCAGCGCTTTTCCGGGCGGGGTTGCCGCGGTCGCATCATTCCACGCCAGGACACGGTCATAGTGACCCATTTCCGAGCACAGGCGGAGATAATGAACGATGGTGTCGTCGCTCGCCCGGTCTGACCGGACGATGGCCTCCAGTACCAGCAGCGCATCCTCGCGCCGGGCATGATACAGCATTACATCTGCCAATCTGCGAGCCACGTCGGGGTCCTCGGGCTGCAATTCATGGGCGCGCTGGAGCAGCAGCAAGGCGCTACGATGGTTGCCGAGGCCGCGCTCGAATGCGGCGGCCCTCATGTAACTGGGTGCGTGGCTCGGCTCGGTCTCGATGGCCCGGGCGAACCACGTTCGCGCCGCTTCGACGTCGCCCCGCAGGGCATACAGGTCGGCTACCTCAAGTTCGGTGTAGTGAAAGCGCGGGGTGATCGCGAATACACGCTCGAACATCGCTTGCGCATCTCCCGACCGGCCCGCGTCGCGCAGGCACATGCCCGCCACATGCAGAACGTTCACGTTATTGGGGAAGAGCGGCACGATCTCCTGGACTGCGTCGAGGGCCGCCTTGGCATTCCCGGCGGTCGCTTTGGCGTGTGCCGCACGCAGGAGTGTTGTCGCTTCCTCAGCCGTGGTGATGGTCGTCTGCGGGTCGCTCATTCACTCGGCTCCGAAATTCGCCAGTGTGCCGGCAGGCACCAATTAACGCAGTGTTCCCTGCGGTCAAGTGGAACGACCTGCGTAGCCAGAAGCACCCTGACCTGAGTAGACTCAAGGCGTCGTTTTGCCGAAAATCCGTTCGGCCGCGGTCCCGGGGTCGCTGGCCTTCCCGGAGGATCTGTCGGTGATCCGGCCTGCCCATCGCCTGTCGTGATAGCGGTCAGATCGGCTCCAGCGTCTTGCCTCGGCGCAGATACAGGTCCTCAATTGCGACGTTCTCAAATCGTGTCCGTGAATTCTTGTACGCTGTGGCCATGGCGCCTTCGATGGTCACCTCGCGGATGACGTCGTTGCGCGTCCCCGCGATCATAACCCATTCGAACAAGAGATTCGTCAAGGCTGGCTCGGGACGCAACTCGCGCGTCTCGAACTTGCCGCCCCAATGCGCCCAAGCCCAATCCTCCAAGACATAAAGAGATTCGTCGGCGAGGAAGGGGAGCAGGATTTCGAACGTGCGGCGCGACGACGCATACTGGTGTGACGCGTCGTCGGTCACCAATTCGATGCGTTCGTTGCCGAATTCCTCCGAGATGATCGCCTCAATCCGCTCGCGGTCGGTCTGGGAAGCGCCGTAATGCAGGTGCACTCGGTCGGACAGGTCGAAGGCGCGAACGGCTTCCATCACACCCTCATCCACGGGGTCGATGTCGATCGAAACAATCCGGATGTCGGGAAACATCAGCGCCAGGGCGATTGCCGTTCCGCCCTTGTAGATGCCGACCTCGAACACGTTGTGGTAGGCGACTCGGTCGCGCAGCCGGGCGTACTGGTGCAGGTAGTACGGGTTCTTCAAGATGGTGACCTGTTCGGGAGTGGTCCGGGTTTGCGACAGGTCGCCCTTCGGAGTGATGAAACGGACGCCGCCAATCATGAATTCGGTGTCGCTTAGCGTCTCTATTCCATGTTCCATAAATCTTGTCTTTCGCGGTTTCGTGCCGGTTATCCTGCGCGACCAACCTTATCTGTCAGCGGCTGGGCCACTGCAAGCACGATCTAGGCAGGCGGACGTGCGGAGCCAGGAAGCATCCGCCGGGGGCGTTCCGTTCCAAGCGGACTGTGCTCGCGGTCCTGACGGTCACGGCGGGCGTAATGGGACCTTCAACCGGCAAGAGGTAGGGTTCCGAGTCGACGCTGAGCGAGGTGGCCGACACGGTTTAACGGCCCACAACGGAACGTACGGGCGTGGGAAGGGCCCCGGGCATTGAACGGCCATGGGTAGTCGTCTATACATTGTTGAACAGAGGCGGCACCTTACATATTCTGGGGGGATTATGATGCGCAAGTCGATATGCTCGTTGGTCGCAACCGCAGTTTTTGCCACAATAGCCGTCTTGCCGGCAGCGTTTGCTTCCTCGGCGCCGCAATGGAAGCCAGTCTTATATCACCTCCCGGCAGACGGCGTGTCCGCGAGCAGTTTGGGAGTAATCCCTGATGACCAGAACCGGCATTTGAACCATGATGTGACGGCGGTATTACAGAAGGCGATTTTCACGCTTCGGCCGGGACAAACTCTTTTGCTTTCGCCCGGTCTGTACCATATTAGCGCGACGATACGAGTGCCTTCCGGCGTGTCGCTCCAAGGACAACAGGACAATAGCGGGGCCATCTTGTCGTTCATTGTTCAGACGAAGCCGCTTGGAACCTGGACGCCTGGTAAGCTGGGAAAGGGAGTATTAATGAATGAAAACTACGATGCATCAACTATCATGGATAAAAACATCACGGTCACGGCTGTCGGGTTCGAGGATCAAAGTTTTGGAATCGTCTTTCGGATGACACAGGACGTTCGCATCCAAGGCTGCCGCTTCAACAGTGGTGGAGATGGGGTTGCTTTTCTGGCTTCACATCGAACTATGGTAATTGACAGTTTCACCGCAAACACGCGCAATGCTGCCTACGATTATTGGGACGGAGATGTCGACTCCACTATTGAAAATTCGGTTGCCGTTCTGGCTGGCGGGTATGGAATTTCATTCAATGCCATGGATACGGACGGCACTGGCCGAATTGCGACAAATTTGTCAGCGATCAATAACGTGATTTCCGGGGCCGGCAACAATACACCGGCTATTTATGTCAATCCACTCGGCGGCGGCTCTAAAATAACAGGAACTGTGACTATAAGTAATAATAAAATAACATCCCCGCAGGCTAATGTGAGAACCGGTGGAATATACGTCGTCGATGGCGATGCCAATGTTGTTGACGTCCAAGGTAACTACGTCTCCGGATCCAAATTTTACCAGCCTATTTTTGTTGGGGGCAATCGAAAGAGCGACGGATACGTCAATCCGGGGCGCCCGGTGAAGACCTGGATCACGAATAATATTGTCGAGCACAACGTAATAAATGGAGGAAGCGGTGCGGTAATTTCGGCCGATGGAGAGCGGGTCTACGTGAGCCGGAACACGATGCGGTTCAATGTGTCGGAAAAAGGCGATGCAATGCCCTTCCTGCAAAGCTCCGGACACGTTTATTCCTGGGACAACAGAATTGACGGGGGTGGCGATATTGCCAGATCCTACAAGGTGCTGCCGAATAACCTGACATTGCACGCGCCGCCGGCCGGACAGTGATTTCAACGTTGGAATCCAATGGTGCCGCAAGGCCTTCGTGCCAGTTGACGAGGCCAACCGGTGCGCGGCGGGCGGCGTTCCCCCCTACCCGACCGGCCCCGCGGATCTCCGCCCCCCCCGCCAACAACCCCCTTGCATATCTTCCTATCCCATGCTAGGAACATTGTCGTGTCCGCCGTCCCCCTCCCGTCCCCGGTCCAGGCCTGCGCCCCCGACTTCGCCCGTCGGTTCGGCCTCATCATGGCCGGTTTGGCCGCCCTCGTCGCCCGGCGCTTCCTGC
>JARLIN010000009.1 GCA_031291715.1 Rhodopila sp.
GCCGGGGTTGCGCTGGTTTCGGGCACCACTTGATCAAGCTCCGCGAAGCCATCCCACGGAGGGGATTTTTGCCGCTTCAGCCGGTCAGGCACCGTCGCACGGGCACCCTATCTGGCGATCGACGATGCCGCGGGCCTGCTCGCCTGTGCCCAGATCTCCGCGATCGAGCTGCATGCCTGGGGCGCCCGGCTCGCGGACCCGCTGCATCCCGACCGCGTCGTGTTCGATCTTGATCCCGGCGAGGGTGTTTCATTCGCCGACGTTGTAAGAGCGGCGTGGGACGTCCGTGCACGGCTGGAACAACTGCAGCTCACCTCCTTCTGTCGCACGACCGGCGGTAAGGGGCTGCATGTCGTTGTTCCGGTACAGCCGCGGGTTCCCTGGGACGGCGTGCGCGATTTTGCCCGCGGCTTCGCCCGGAAGATGCAGGCCGAGGCCCCGCGGCAGTACGTCGCGACACTGCCCAAGCAGGAAAGGAACGGACGCATCCTGGTGGACTGGCTGCGCAACGGTTTGGGCGCGACCAGTGTCGTGTCGTTCTCGCCGCGCGCGAGGCCAGGCGCGACGGTTGCTACCCCCCTCACCTGGCGCGAAGTCACAGAAAGCCTTGATCCGATGAAATTCACCATTGCGACGGTGCCTGACCGGCTGAAGCGGCAAAAATCCCCTCCGTGGGATGGCTTCGCGGAGCTTGATCAAGTGGTGCCCGAAACCAGCGCAACCCCGGCACGGAGGCGATGATGGCACAGCGGCCGATTTGGCGCGGGCATCTTCGCCTGGCGCTGGTTTCCTGTCCGGTGGCACTCTACACTGTGCGCGAAACGGGGTCCGAGCTGCATTTTCATCTGATCAACCCGGAAACCGGCCATCGCATGCGGATGGTCACGGTCGACGCCGAAACCGACGAGGAGGTGCAGCGCCAGGATCTGGTCAAGGGCTACGAGTTCGAGAAAGATCGCTATGTCCTGCTCGATGAGTCGGATTTCGAAAGCGCAAGGATAGATACTTCTTCGACCATGGAGGTGGAGACGTTCGTTCAGAACGATGCGGTCGATCCGATTTATTTCGATACCAGCTACTATATGACGCCGGACGGCGAAGCGGGCCGCGACGTATATGTCGTTCTGCGCGACGCCATCGCCAAGACGCGGCGCCTGGCCCTGTCGCGGGTCGTGCTTTCGCAACGTGAGCGCGTGATCGCCATCTCGCCGCTGGGTGCAGGTCTGGTGGCCCACACGCTCCACCAGATGCAAGACGTGCGGCAAGCAGACGAAGTCTTTTCCAGCGTTCCGCATGACAAGCCCGATCCTGACATGGTGCGGCTCGCCGTGCAGTTGATCGATCGGCAGACCGGCAAATTCGATCCGGCGATCATGCAGGACCGTTACGAAATGCGATTGCGCGAGGTAATCGACGCCAAGCTGCGAGGCGAAGGACTGCAACCGATTAAGCGGGAGGAGGCAGACCAGGGCAATGTCATCGACCTGATGTCGGCACTGAAACGCAGCCTGGACGACACCGGCGCCACGGCATCGCGGCGCCCGGCCGGCAGCCGGGCTACCAAACCGCCGGCTTCGAAGCCTGGCAAGCCGCCCGCACGGACACCCGGAAAGCGCAAGGCCGCACGCCGCTAAAGCAAGCCGTTACCCCGGTTCGTGGACGGCATTGCAAATCGTGGTGACAACCATCCATCCACGGCGTATCTGCGCGCAGCAGGTAAATCACGCATTAGGGTCTGGCAAAAGGGAGGGAACCACAATGTCGCTATCTCGACGCATGATGCTCGTTGTCGCGGCCAGTATTAGCCTGGGCCCCGTCGCTTTCGCCCAGGCATCGGCCCCGACCCGCGTGCGGGGCACCATCGATAGCATCGATGCGCATGAAATGCGGGTGACGACCCGTGCCGGGGACAAGATCACACTGAAGCTGGCGGACGATGTCGGGGTAACGGTCATCGCCCCCATCGCCATCGACGCGATCAAGCCCGGTTCGTTCATCGGCACCGCGGCGGTGACACAACCGGATGGAACCTTGAAAGCGCTGGAGATCCAGGTCTTTCCGGAATCGATGCGCGGCGTCGGCGAAGGTCACCGGCCATGGGACCTGGGCGCCGGCAGCACCATGACAAACGGTACGGTCGGCGACCTCAAGATGTCCAACGGGCGGCTGCTGACGCTGACCTACAAGGGCGGCGAACAGAAAGTGTTCGTTCCCGAAAACGCGCCTGTGATCACCTATGAGGCGGGCACCAGGGCGATGCTGACTCCGGGCGCGCATGTCATCGTGACCGCGACGCGTGGTTCCGATGAGACGCTGACGGCGACCCGGATCGGGGTGGGCAAGGATGGATTGGTGCCGCCGATGTAACCTCGACTTTTCGCATTTCACGCTACGAGTGCTGCCCTCGCGGTGGCCGGCGCAGAGATAGACCGGAACAGGCGCCCGCTTGCATCATTGGCACCGCAGGCGGCCAGACTTTCCGCGAAGGTCGGATCGCTGTTCGGATCGATTGGAACACGCGGCGGAAGAACCGTTTTTCCGGTGCAGCAATGCAGTTCGAGCCCACAGCGAGACCAGTCAGACAGGCGATGGTCGATACGGAACGGCGGTGGATGCATGTCGGCGCCCC
>JARLIN010000114.1 GCA_031291715.1 Rhodopila sp.
CTCAGTGAAAACCCCGGGTCAGATCTCAGTGAAAATTAACATCATCCCATCTACAGGTTCTAGACTTACGTCCTCGTTTTACAGTGATACCGTCCACGTCAAGCGTCAACAGCCAAAAACCCGGCATGTTTACTACGATAGTGTATCCGACCATCCACCAGCCTACAAGGGCGAACAACATGGCCATCGTCGTTAATCTTATGCCCATTTCCCCGTTTTTGTCCAAAAAGACAATAAGAGAAATAACCGATGGGATTAACGCGTTAACAAGAGCCATGGGTATTGAGCTCCACTTGAACCGTCTGGTCAGTATTATTGGCGGCTTAGATGGAAACCCTGATTCATTTGTCATGTATGACTCCCCTTCAACCATCGTGTGAAACACTCGGGTAAAATACAACTATCTTACTTCGAAGGATGGGGAGATGATTCGTCCGGCCCTACTGATCACACCCAGTGGGTCACGTTATCCGCGCCTGACGCCCCTGGGGTTCGTGGTGCCAGGCACGGACAACGTGCTGCTGCCTGCAGCGAGACCCGTGACCCGGCCCTCAGCCTGCGTCCCTGTATGGCCTCGGCAGCATGGCTCGTCCGTGCCCGGCGTCACGCAACGACCATGCTCCAACCTGATTCCACCGGGTTGTCACTTTGATTCCACCGGGTTGTCACTGATTCCACCGGGTTGTCAAAGCGTTCCAGAATAACTTGTCACTCACCCCTAGCAACATCAATGACTTACGGGAATCTGATTCCAGAATAAGTTGTCACTTCACATCAGATCCGCTCGAAGATAGCCGCGATCCCCTGGCCGCCGCCGATGCACATGGTCACCAGCGCGTAGCGCCCGCCGATGCGTTCCAGTTCGTACAGCGCCTTGATGGTGATGATCGCGCCGGTGGCGCCGACCGGGTGGCCGAGCGAGATGCCGGAACCGTTCGGGTTCACCTTCTCCGGGTCGAATTCCAGCGCGCGCGATACCGCGCAGGCCTGCGCGGCGAAGGCCTCGTTGGCCTCGATCACGTCCATGTCGCGCACCGTCAGGCCGACCCGCTCCATCGCCATCTGGGTGGCGATCACCGGGCCGATGCCCATCACCTTCGGATCGACGCCGGCGAAGCCGTAGCTGACCAGGCGGCCGAGCGGCCTGGCGCCGCGCTTTTCCGCCACCGCACGCTCCATCAGCACCACCGCGGCCGCGCCGTCGTTGATGCCGGAGGCATTGCCGGGGGTCACCGTGCCGTCCTTCTGGAACACCGGCTTCAGCTTGGAAAAATCCGCCAGGGCGGCGTCGTGGCGGACATGCTCGTCGGTGTCGAACACCGTCTCGCCCTTGCGGGTCTTCAGCATTACCGGCAGCACCTGGTCCTTGAATCGGCCTTCCTTGATCGCGCGTGAGGCGCGCTGGTGGGAGGTCAGGGCCAGGGCGTCCTGGTCGTCACGCGTCACCTGGTGCTCGGCGGCGACGTTCTCGGCGGTCACGCCCATGTGGATGTTGTGGAACGGGTCGTGCAGGGCGGCGACCATCATGTCGATCACCTGCGCGTCGCCCATGCGCGCGCCCCAGCGCATGCCG
Organism: Rhodopila sp.; assembly: GCA_031291715.1. Classification (GTDB taxonomy): domain Bacteria; phylum Pseudomonadota; class Alphaproteobacteria; order Acetobacterales; family Acetobacteraceae; genus Rhodopila. Next base: position 1,574 of record JARLIN010000114.1, read on the forward strand.
GGATTGGTGTAGGGCGCGCGGCTCATGCTTTCCGCGCCGCCGCCAACCGCGATTTCGGCGTCGCCGAGCAGGATCGCCTGGGAGGCGGTGAGGATGGCCTGCAGGCCCGATCCGCAGAGCCGGTTCAGCGTCAGCGCCGGCACGTGCTGGCCGATGCCGGCGTTCATCGCTGCCACGCGGGAGAGGTACATGTCCTTCGGCTCGGTGTGGATCACATTGCCGAACACCACATGGCCCACTTCGTCCCCGTTGACGCTGGCGCGCTTCAGCGCCTCGCGGGTGACCTGGGCGCCGAGTTCGGTGGGCGGCACGTCTTTCAGGCTGCCGCCGAAATCCCCGATGGCAGTGCGCGCGCCGCTGACGACGACCACTTCACGTTGCATGTTGTTCTCCTGGACCCATGGTTGAGCACCGATCCTAGCGCATTCCCACCCAAGGGGTCGACGCCCGCCGGGATTGCCGGATAATGCCGCCGGCCGAGGGGGGACACAGCCGATGCACCGCACGATCCGCACCGACACGCTGGAGATCGCCTACGAGCAGTCCGGCCCGGAGGATGGAACCCCGGTCATCCTGCTGCACGGCTTCCCCGACGATGTGCGCACCTGGGACGGCGTGGCGCCGCCGCTCGCCGCCGCCGGGTTTCGCGTCATCGTGCCCTGGCTGCGCGGCTACGGGCCAACGCGGTTTCTCGATCGGCTGACGCCGCGTTCAGGCCAACAGGCGGCGCTGGGGGCGGATCTGTTGGCGATGATGGACGCGCTCGGCATCGAGAAGGCGCTGCTCGCCGGCTATGACTGGGGCGGGCGAGCGGCCTGCATCGTCTCCGCGCTGTGGCCGGAGCGGGTGATCGGGCTGGTGACGATCAACGGCTATAACGTCCAGAACATCCCGGCCTCCGGCGCCCCGGCGGAGGCCGAGCAGGAACGGCGGCACTGGTACCAATGGTATTTCCATACAGAACGAGGCCGCAACGGCTTGACTGCCAACCGCGACGGTATCTGCCGGCTGCTGTGGCAGTTGTGGTCGCCGAACTGGCGGTTCGATGACGCAACCTATGCCCGCACCTCGGAGAGCTTCCACAACCCCGACTTCGTGGACGTGGTGATCCAGTCCTACCGGCATCGCCACCGCGCCGCGCCCGGCGATCCGGCGCTGGAGGCGATCGAGGTGCTGCTGGAGGTGCAGCCGCCGATCGCCGTGCCGACGATCGTGCTGCACGGCCTCGATGACGGGGTTGGACCACCGAGCCTGGAGGACCGCGACGCGCATCATTTCACCGGCAAGTATTCGCGGGAGCTGGTGCCGGTGGCTGGGCATTTCCTGCCGCGCGAGACGCCGGAGAAGGTGGTGGAGGCGATCCGGCGGCTGGCCGGAGCCTAACGGCGAACTGCGGCGTTCGAGGCAGCCACGGGGATCGCTCCGAAACGGGTCCGATCATTTCCCGGCTGACGGCTCTGCTATATCGACTGCGCCCCTTTTTGTCCGCTCCGCGGACTGCGCCCACTTGCGGCCGGCTGCCTCGGCGGGGTGCTGCAGGAATCCGAGCACGGCCGCCACGATCATGCGCCGATGCCCTTCGCGCAGCGCCGTCGATAGCGGGTCCTGGCCGAATACGGTGTTCAACGTGTACCGGTTGGCAACCCGAAAGAAGCAGAACGAGGTCATCAGCAGGTGCACCCCGATCGCGGTCGCCTCGGCCTGGAACACACCCTCGCGCTTGCCGCGTTCGAGGATCGCCGCCACGGTGGTGATGGCCGTTTCGTTCAGTGTCCGGATCGTCTCGGACCGGGCGATATGCTCGCCATGATGGATGTTCTCGATGCAGACTAGGCGGGTGAAGCGCGGATGTGCCTCCTGGTAGTCGAACACGAATTCCACCATCCGACGCATCGCCTCGGCGGGTGCCAGCGCATCCAGGCACAGCCCGGTCTCGGCCTGGCGGATATCGGCGTAGCACTGTTCCAGCACGGCCCGGTACAGTCCGTCCTTGCTGGCGAAATAATAGTAGATCATGCGGACATTGGTGCCGGTGCGCGCCGCGATCGCGTCTACCCGCGCGCCGCTCAGGCCGTTGTCGGAAAACTCGATCAGCGCGGCATCCAGGATCGCCTGGCGCGTCGCCTCCGGATCGCGGGCACGCCGGGGCGCTTTTGTTTTGGCTTCAGGGGCGTCGTTCTCGGTCTGCATCGGAGCCTTCTGGCACGGCCACGTGCCGAAAGAAAATCCCGGCGGGCAAGCAAAAACCGGTTGACATGGATTAAACGCTTACTTACTAACCAGGTCAAGCCGCGCGGCATCAGCCGCCACGGGCCGGCGGTAAGCCGGCCGACCGAAGCGGGAAGGAGGGTCGGAATGGGTAACAAGCTCGATTTCAGCGTCGTCTACGACCAGATGCCGGCCTTGCTCTGGGGCAGCCTCGGAACGCTCGGCCTCGCGCTCGCCAGCATGTCGCTGGCCTTGGTGATCGGCGTTGGTGGGGTGGTCACGCGCTCCTCCCACAGCTGGATCCTGCGCACGGCGACGATTGCGTTCATCGAGTTGATCCGCAACACGCCGTTCCTGGTGCAGATCTTCTTCCTGTTCTTTGCCCTGCCGCAACTCGGCCTGAAACTGAACCCGACGGTAACGGCGATCATCGCTCTCGGCCTGAATGGCGGCGCCTACGCGATCGAGATAATCCGCGGCGGGGTGCAGAGCATCCACAAGGGCCAGACCGAGGCGGGGCTCGCGCTCGGCTTGCACCGGGCGCAGGTGTTTCGCCTGATCGTGCTGAAGCCGGCGCTGAGGGCGATCTATCCGTCGTTGACCGGTCAGTTCATTCTGCTGACGCTGACCACCAGCATCTGTTCGTCGGTGTCGGCCTTCGAACTCACCTCGGTCGCCCAGCGCATCGAAAGCGACACGTTCCGCAGCTTCGAGGTCTATTTCACCATCACGCTGATGTATCTGGCGATGTCGTGGATATTGATGAGCGGCTTCGCCGTCATCTCCCGCCGCTACTTCAGCTACCCGACGAGGTAGGGGAACGCTCATGAGCAATCAATTCGGCTGGGCCCAGTTCGGCTTTCTGCTGACCGGCCTGCAATGGACACTGCTGCTGTCGGCGATCGCCTTCGCCGGCGGCGGTGTCGTCGGCCTGCTGGTGGCCCTCGGCCGCACCGCCGAAAGCGCCCTGCTGCGCCGGATCACCGCCGGCTACATCGCGGTGTTCCAGGGCACGCCGCTGCTGATGCAGCTGTTCGTGGTGTACTACGGCCTCGGCCTAATCGGCCTGCGGCTGCCGGCCTGGTCGGCGGTGGCAATCGGTTTCACCCTGAATGCCAGCGCATTTCTGGGCGACATCTGGCGCGGCGCCATCCAGGCCCTGCCGAAGGGCCAGTCGGAAGCGGCCAGCGCGCTCGGTCTGCATTATGTCTCGCGCATGAAGGACGTCGTTCTGCCACAGGCGCTGCGCATCGCCCAGCCGGCAACGGTCGGGTACCTGGTGCAGCTGATCAAGGGAACCTCACTCGCCGCGATCGTGGGCTTCATCGAACTTGCTCGTGCCGGGCAGATCGTTTCCAACCAGACCTTCAAGCCAATTCTCGTGTTCGGCATCGTCGGTGCCATGTACTTCTTCCTGTGCTGGCCGCTGTCGCTCTACAGCGCCCGCCTGGAAGCCAGGTTCGCCGCCGCCGCGCGGTGATCGCGTCCTTTCACACTCCAGAGGAAACCAGACAATGACCCACTTCCCCCGTCTCGATCGCCGTCTGCTGTTCAAGGGTGGCCTCGCGGTGCTTGGCGCAGGCCTGCTGCCGCGGCTCGCCCTTGCCGACACCGTTTCAGACATCAAGCAGAAGGGCAAGGTCGTCATCGGCATCCAGGGCGACAACCCACCCTTCGGTTTCGTCGATGCCGGCGGCGTGCAGGAAGGCTTCGATGCGGATATCGGCAAGCTGTTCGCGGCCTATCTCGGGGTCGGGGTCGAGTTCTCCCCGCTCGCGGTCGCCAACCGCATCCCCGCCCTGACCACCGGGCGCGTCGACATCCTGTTCGCCACCATGGCAATGCTGCCGGACCGCGCCAAGGCGGTGCAGTTCAGCAAGCCCTACGTCGTCAACATCATCACCCTGGTGGGGCCGAAGACGGCGACGATCAAGTCCTTTGCCGACATGAAGAATTTCATCATCGGCGTCGCACGCTCCAGCATCCAGGACACGCTGATCACCAAGGGCGCGCCGGAAGGCACCACCATCCGCCGCTTCGACGACGACGCCGCCACCATGCAGGCGCTGCTGTCCGGCCAGGTGCAGGCCGTCGGCGCCAACATGTTCTACGTCCAGCGCCTCAATGCCTCCAAGCCCGGCGTCTACGAGGACAAGATGGAATTCACCCGCCTGTACAACGGTGCCTGCACCCGTCTCGGCGACAAGGAATTAAACGCGGCGGCGAACGAATTCATCGACCGCATCATCGCTAACGGCGATCTCGCTAAAGTCTACGCGAAATGGATGAAGGTGCCCGTGCCGACCTTCCCGAAGGCCGTCGAAGGCGTGCCGTTCGTCGCCAGCTGATCTCATAACGCCGAGGAATTGCCATGTCCCAAGCTCTAGCGCCGAAGTTCGCTTCCGATGAGGCGCCGCTCATCCGAATGGAGGCGGTGGAGAAATGGTATGGCAATTTTCAGGCGTTGAAATCGGTCAGCCTGTCGGTTCGCAGGGGCGAGAAGATCGTTCTCTGCGGACCGTCAGGGTCCGGCAAATCGACGCTGATCCGCTGCATCAATCATCTGGAATCCTACCAGAAGGGCCGCATCGTGGTGGATGGCACCGAGGTCAGCGACAACATCAAGAACATCGATTTCGTCCGCCGCGAGGTTGGCATGGTATTCCAGAGCTTCAACCTGTTTCCGCACCTGACCATTC
>JARLIN010000115.1 GCA_031291715.1 Rhodopila sp.
GACCGACTACCCCTGCGGCGGCGTCTATCGGGAGATCATTCCCGGCGAGCGTCTTGTCTTTACAACCATCGCGACAGATCCGGCGGGACATCCGGTGATCGATGGACTGACAACGGTGACCTTCGCCGGAGAAAGCGGCAAAACGAAGATGACGGTTCGCACGAGCGGCACCGCCCTGGTCGATTACGCGATCGCGTATCTCGAAGGGATGGAGGCGGGGTGGACGCAGAGCCTGGAACGTCTCGATACCGAAGTGGCCTCGGCTTCGAGCTCGCACTGAGACCGGGGACGTCGATCGAGGGCAGCTTCCCGTGGCCGCCCGTATTTCGGAACGTGTGGTTTGAGTAGAAAGGCGACCACCTTCGGTTCATGCTGGCCGTGTCATCCGACGCGCCTACAGTGCCGCCATGCAAGCTCTCTACCGGGATCTGATTCCGACCCTTTGGCTCCTGTGGCTGGCCGGCTGGACGATTTCCGGGTGGCGCACCAAACGGGTGCTGCGCGCCGAGGGCATCGCTTCGCGCCTGTCGCACCTGATTCCCCTTGGCGCGGGCATTGCGCTGCTGGTCTCCCGCCGCGCCGCCGGGCCGTGGCTGGCGAGGTTTGTGGTCACCCAATCGGCCTGGACGTTCTGGACCGGCGCAGCACTGGTCATCCTCGGCCTGTGCTTCGCCGCCTGGGCGCGCATCCACCTCGCTGGGAACTGGAGCGGTACGGTCACGCTGAAGCAGGACCATAGCCTGACCCGCACCGGGCCGTATCGGCTGGTGCGGCACCCGATCTACACTGGCCTGCTGATCGCGATCCTGGGCAGCGCGGTCGCCGAGGCCGAGTGGCGCGGCTTGGTCGCGTTCGTGCTGATCACCCTGTCGTTCCTGCGCAAGATCGTCATCGAGGAACGGTTCCTCACCGCGCAGTTCGGGGACGCCTACGCATGCTATCGCGCCGAGGTGCCGGCGCTGGTGCCCTGGCCGGGTCATGACGAGAATAGAGGGCCATGATGAGAATAGAGAGTCGGGGTCAATGCCGGTTGTATAAAGCGCCCTACAACCGCACCAGCCACACCACCACTCCAGCCGCCACCGCCAGCGTCACCAATGCCCACACCGGGCTCACCAGCCGAGGCGCCGGCGCATCGCCCGGCATCAGCTTCGTCCCGGTTACCATCGGCCGCACCAGGTTCTGCCGCTTCAGCACCGCGTAAGCCACGATCGCCAGCACGTGCAGGACGATCACCGCCTCGATCACCTTGAAATTCAGGTAGTGGATGTGGCTCAGCCAATCGCTCCGGCCCTTGCTGACCAGGTGCATCAGCGGCCCCTCGGTATCGCCATCGTCGTTACTGAACAGCCCCGTCCCGGTCTGCACCCCGATCAACGCCAGCATCACCAGCACCATCCACCCGCCAGCCGCGTTGTGCCCGATCTCCGTGTCCGGCTCCCGCCGCCGCAGGTGCGCCAAATGCCGCAGCGCCGCCGCGGGGCTGCGAAGGAACCGCGTGAAGCGAGCCGTGTCGCTGCCGACGAAGCCCCACGCGATCCGGAACAGCAGCAGGGTCATGATGGCGTACCCAACCCATAAATGCAGGTCCATCCGGTTGACCTCTTGCGACAGCCACGCCGCGAAGATCAGCACTACGATCGCCCAGTGAAACAGCCGCACCGGCAAGTCCCACACCTTCATCGGCCGCATGCCCACGCCCCCCTGACGCACCGCACCATACCACGCCGCACCCCCGGTTGCGTCCAGCCGGCGGATACGCTTCTCTCCCCCAATTCCAACCGGAGCCAGACGATGCGCGTCAGCGTGATGCAGATGAACCCCGGCGCGAACAAGTCCGATAACATCGCCCAGGCCCGCCGCCTGATCCAGAGCGCGGTGGAGCAGGACCGCCCGGACATCGTCAGCCTGCCGGAGGTCTGGGATTCCCTCGGCGGCGACCGTGCCACCCGCACCGCCAACGCGGAAGTCCTGCCCGCCAAAGGCTCCAACGAGCCCGGGGGCGAGGCCTACGAATTCCTGCGCGAAACCGCCCGGGCCGCGAAAGTCCATGTCCATGGCGGCTCGATCATCGAGCAGGGACCGGAGAAGCTGTTCAACACCACCGTGGTGTTCAATCCGGACGGCACGGAATTGGCGCGCTACCGCAAGATGCACCTGTTCGACATCGTCGCCCCGGACGGCACCGGCTACCGCGAAAGCAACAGCTATGGCGCCGGCGACGAGGTGGTCACCTATGAAGCCGGCGGCGTCACGGTCGGCTGTGCCATCTGCTACGACATCCGGTTTCCCGACCTGTTCTGGAAGCTGCGCGAGCAGGGTGCCGAGGTCATCTTCCTGCCCAGCGCCTTCACGCTGGCGACCGGCAAGGACCATTGGGAGGCGCTGATCAAAGGACGCGCGATCGAGACCCAGTGCTGGTTCGCCGCCCCGGCGACCTGGGGCAAGCACCTGGAAGGCAAGGGCGATCCGCGCTTCACCTACGGGCACTCGATGGTGGTCAACCCGTGGGGCCACCTCGTCGCGCAGGTTTCGGACGGTATCGGCTGGACCACGGCACGCATCGACCGGGAAGTGACAGCTAAGGTGCGCCGCGACATGCCTGTCCTGGAACACAGGAAGCGCCTTTGAGCGACCTTGCCTCCGGGCCGCCCACAGGTGAAAATCGCGGGTTCCTGGCTGGCCAAATCGCGTTCATCGCCGCCCCCACCGCGATCGCGACCGAGGCGCGGGCAACGCTGATCGCTCGGTACGGCGAATGCCCGCTGCCCCAGGCCGCCGTCGTGGTCGCCCTGGGCGGTGACGGGTTCATGCTGGAAACCATCCACCAGGTGCTGACCCTCAACGTGCCGGTTTACGGCATGAACCGCGGCTCGGTTGGCTTCCTGATGAACACCTACAACGAGGACGACCTGCCCGGCCGGTTGTCCCGTGCCCAGGCGGCGGAACTGCATCCTTTGCGCATGCACGCCATCACCGCGACCGGCTCGGTGGAGGAGGCGCTGGCGTTCAACGAGGTGAGTCTGCTGCGGCAACTGCGCCAGGCATCAAAGATCCGCATATCGGTGGACGGCCGGGTGCGGCTGGAGGAATTGTCCTGTGACGGCGTACTGATCTCCACCCCCGCGGGATCGACCGCGTACAACCTGTCGGCGCATGGTCCGATCGTGCCGCTGTCCGCCAACCTGCTGCCACTGACCCCGATCAGCGCCTTCCGCCCCCGGCGCTGGCGCGGGGCGTTGCTGCCGAGCAGCGCGGATGTGCTGTTCGAGGTGCTGGAGTCGGACAAGCGTCCAACCGCGGCGGTGGCGGATTTCACCGAGGTGCGCGACGTCGTCTCGGTCGCCGTCAGCGAGGACCGGTCCGTGACGGTGACGGTGCTGTTCGACCCGGATCAGGGGTTATCGGAGAGGATCATCGCGGAGCAGTTCACGGTGTGATGGATGTTGCCGGACCAGTAACGACATAACGGGAATGACCACGGCGGATGAAGGAGACCTGATCGAGCAGGCGGTGGCGACCCTCGATCCGGTGGCGCGCGAGGATCTGTACCGGCAGGCCATACGTGAAGCAATGCCGGACGAGCCGGTTATCCCGATCCACCACCAGGTGAATATCTGGGCGTTGCGCAAAGGTCTGGTGATGCGGGAACGGATGCAGGAAGGCATCCGCGCCTGGGAGATCAAGCCGAACTGACTCGTCGCGCCGGATGCATGCGAACGGGTCCAATTGTTGACGGGAGGTTCCATGGCACAGGACGATTTGCTGACCGCGTTGAAGGTGTATGAGCCGGAATTGATCGCAATCCGGCACGATATCCACCGCCACCCCGAGGTCGGGTTCGCGGAGACCCGAACCGCTGCCCTCGTCGCGGACTGCCTACGCCGATGGGGTCTGGAGGTAACGGAAGGGATCGCGAAAACCGGCGTGGTCGCCACGCTCAAGGGGCGTCAGCAGGGACAGCGCGCGATCGGGCTGCGCGCCGATCTGGATGCACTGCACATCCAGGAAGTGCCAGGGCGGGTGCATGGCTCCACGGTGCCCGGCAAGATGCACGCCTGCGGGCATGACGGGCATACCGCCATGCTGCTGGGCGCGGCGCGCTATCTCGTGGAGCATCCGGACGATTTTGGCGGCACCGTAACTTTCATATTCCAGCCGGCCGAGGAAGGTCTCGGCGGCGGCCGCGCGATGGTCGAGGAAGGCCTGTTCGACCGGTTTCCCGTTGACGCCGTTTACGGCATGCACAACATGCCGGGCATTCCGGTGGGTGAGTTCCGCACGCGCACCGGTCCCTTTCTCGCCGCCAGCGATACCTGGTCGGTGGTGTTCCGCGGCACCGGCGGCCATGGCGGCGCGGGCGCGCATCTGGCGACGGATGCCACGCTGCCGCTGGCGCACTTCATCCTCGCCCTTCAGACGATCGTCAGCCGCAACGTCGCCGCGATCGACACCGCGGTCGTCAGCGTCGGCTCCATCGCCGGCGGCGACGCCGGATCGCCCAACATCATCCCGTCACAGGTGACGGTCACCGGCACGGCGCGTTCGTACAAACCGAAGGTCCGCGACCTGATCGAAAGGCGCCTGGAGGAGATCGCCTACGCCCAGGCCGCGGCGTTCGGCTGTTCGGCCGAGGTTGTCTACCGGCGGCGCTACCCGCCTCTGATCACGCACGCCGAACCAACTGCCGTTTCCGTCGCCGCGGCCGCCGCCCTGGTTGGGGCGGACAAGGTCGATACCGATTGCCCGCCATTTACCGGGTCGGAGGATTTCGCCTTCATGCTCCAGGCCCGCCCCGGCGGCTTCATCATGATCGGCAATGGCGCGGCGGAGGACGGCGCCGTGCATCATGTCCATACGCCGGAATACGATTTCAACGACGAGATCCTGACGCTGGGCGCGGCCTACTGGGTCCAGCTTGTGCGCACGGAACTGGGAGGGGCGTAGCGCGACGGCTCACCCCGCCGCATCGTTCGGCGAACGCGGTTCCGGCGGGGCAATGCCATGTCACGTTGACACGGACTCTCCGCCGCTTCCCTCCGCGTCTTGCCCGGAGTTGGTCCGGGCACAAGTTGCACCCCGGTAAGTGGTTATTCGCCAAGAAGTTGGTCCGGCACGGGTGGCCGGATCAAGTCCGGCCATGACGAGGATTAAGCAGAGATTCGCGGCTTGACCAACGGAACGACCCTGCGCTCGCGGTTAAGGTCGGCGACGGCTGCATGGATAGCTTGGTCGAGCGCGGTGGCATCGGTGAA
>JARLIN010000116.1 GCA_031291715.1 Rhodopila sp.
ACCAGACGTTCGTCGATACCGACGACCTCGATCAGGCGATCCACCAAGCCGTCCGCGCACTGAACACCGAGCGGACGGCCCTTCCGTTGGCCAAGCCGCGAATCTCTGCTTAGCCCGAAGACTCGTCCAGCCATCCCAAATCCTTCCTGATGATCGCGCGGACCGTCTCGACCCGGTCCTTCGCGACCTCGATGATTGGCGGGTCGATCTCCAGCGCGTCCATTGCGTCGGCGAGCAAGGGGTCGATCCGGCCGGAAAGTAGCGCGCGGACGCGTCCCGTTAAGTCGGCCCTGCTGAAAGCTCCGACCTGCTGGTTGTCGTCGATCGCCGCCTTGAGCTGCTCCACCTCGGTGGCCAACTCCTCGTTTCTCGCCTTAGCCAAGGCGAGCGCCTCGTCGGCTGCCCTCAGCCGATCGCGCTTGTCGGCGAGCGACGCCGATAGGATGGATGCGTTCTCCTCCGCGGCCCGGTGACCCTTCTCGGCAACCGAGACACGGTCACCCATGAACGTGTGAACGAGCGAGAGCATCCGAAACTCGCCGATGCTGAGGTGGGGTAGTAGTTCGTTCAGCTCCGAGCGCGCGAGCCGCGCATCAGCACGTCCGCCCTCCCGGAGGGGAGCGGACAGGATCGCAAGGATGTCCCCCGGGTTGGAGTCCGGCCGTGAGGCCATGATGTGCCTGATGGCGAGCCGGAGCAAGTTCTCCGCCTTCGCCCTGGTCTCGCGTCTCTCCGAGCGCAGCTCGGGGGCCAAGCGATCCGCGATTCTCCCGATCTGCTCCGACGCGGGGCCCATCGGGTCGATCATGGTCCCCTTCAAGTTCTGGGCGAGCAGATGCCTGGTAGCGTCGCCAACCCATCGCTGCACGGCCGCGGGCGGACTGGCCTGCTTCGCCAGGTTCCAGGTCTTCCGTAGATCTGGATCCAGGCTGCCGAGCCCTTCAAGCGCGGCCTCCACGTCCTCCTGCTTGAACCGCCTCTCCGCCAGCCCGCGAACCACCTTCAACCAGTCGCCGGGCCGGGGCGAGGGGGAACCATAGTACGCGGCCAGGGTGGGTTCCGGCGGAATCACTGGCTCGGCAGCTTCGGCGGCCCCGCCAAGCGGCCCCTCATCCTGGAGGCGCCCGACTTCCCTCTTTGCACTCTCTTCGTCAGCCATCCATCGACCTTTCGAGGTGAGAGCTAGCCCAGGTGCCAAACGGGTACACGCCTAACAAGAGTCGCAGGGGCTCGGCAGCGGCCTCGACCGACACCTTGAGGGCGGCGTTTGCCCAAAGGACCAACCCCTTCTCGCGATCCGGAGCGTCGAGTGTCTTCGCGTTCGCCACCTGCCGGCACTCCTCCGCTATCGCAGGAGACCAGGACGCCCGTTCAGCAAGCCGCCTGCGCAGATCGAGGATGCGCGATACGCCATCGTCTATCGGGCAGAGGTCAATCCGCCGCTCCTCGCCACCCGCGCTCGAGAAGGCCGACGGCAGGTCTCCAAGTCCCGCAAGGGGCACCAGCGTGCGGACCGCGTCGTCGAGCAGTCCGAAGCCCGTGAAGATCGGTGTCGAGAAGTTGTTTAGCGCGAACTGAACAATGGCGCGGATGACCACGGGAAGCGGCCTGTGGAATGGCTGCAGCGCCTCTTCAGCGGTTCTATAAAGGGACCGATACTTCGCGAAGGGGAGACTCACCGCGGCATGCGCGGGCCGATCCTTCACCAGGAGACCACGCACATATGAACCCAGCGCCTCGCAGTATCCCGACGCCTGTCCGCCGCAGGCCCTGTCGGTCAGAAACGCGTCGACAGATCCGAAGTCCACGTGCTCCCTCGCCAGGTGCTTCTGGAACGCACTGTCCACCGCGTCCAGCATCGCCCGGTCGGGAACCTGGAACAGCATCTGGTAGCGAGCGCTGATTGGCACAGCCGACTTTTCGAAGAGGTTGCCAAGCCTCAACTCGATAAGGGAATCGCGTTGCGTGGAGAGGAGCTCGGGAACGTTTCCAGGCTTGATGGTCCTCGTCGACTCCCCGTTGATGGAGACCGCAGCCTCGGTGCAATTCCGGAGCAGGACGTCGTCCGCGTCAAGGCCGGTGGCGTATCGCTGCCAGATGTTGGCCGGGGGTTCCTGGCCGCGCACGAGCAGGATCGGGCGATCCCCGCGATGGCTGCCGGCAAGATGGTCCAGCATCTCGGCGATAGACGCGAACCCGCGCGAACAAAACGGGCATAGCACCCGGGGCGGACCCACACGAGGCGACTCAGCGCGCGAGACCGCGGCGAAGTAGCGGTCACGATCACCTTCAAGGATCCAGCCAACGGTCGGCAACTGGTGGACTCGCTAGGCCATAGTAACCCAATGAACCCGGATCCCACGGCCGGCCAGAAAGCTGTGATGCAACATGAGCGACATTGGGCGCTTCCGTCTTCCACGTCGGTAGCGAAACGGATGACACTTCGGACGAACCGAATCTAAAGTCAATCGAAGCAGGAGCGACCCTGTCACTCGGCCGCCGGGCAGCTTGACCCCCTGATAGCCGCCGAGGGGCCGCGGGCGCGAACGGCGGCGCTGCGGCGCGCGCGGGCTGCCTGGGCGCCTCCCCTCCACCCGGCCGCCCTGGTTTGCACCCCTCACCCGCTGCCGGCCCACCCACCACCGGCCGCTTGGTGCCGCCTGGTGCCCGCCGGTGCCGGTCATGCCCCCTCGACCTGGGGCAGCCAACCTGACCGGCCAGGAGCCAGGAGCCAGGAGCCACGAGCCAGGAGCGGCGCCCCCGAGCCGCTGCTGCCGCCTGGTGCCGTCGAGCCTACCTATCCGCCCTTTTCCCCTGGCAACCCAGCCGGCCGGGCAGGGAGGGGCCATAGGAGGCGACTGGCGCCGCTGTGACTGTGGGGGGTGCGTCTCTTCCTGCCGGGTTGCCTGCCCTGCGTGGTGCCTGCGGGCCATCGGGCCGGAACGTGGTGCCGTGCGTCCGTGCTGGCGATGCTGCGCCGCGCGGCCATGCAGGGGCGCTGGCTGCGGCGACGGCGATCGGGCCGGTGAAGGAGCGCCAGCGCGGCAAGGCAGAGACACGAACCACGGCGAGTTGCTGCCGCGGTGACCACCCGCGCTGGTTGGCGCTGTGTTCCCGCCGTGCCGCCGCCCCGCGTCCCTGGCGGGAGGCCGGCCGAGGGCCAGTGGGGCTTCGAGACTGTTCATCGACCTCTCGGAGGGCGCGGGCTGACCATGGTGGCAGTCGTGTCCCTGGGTGTCGGGCTGGCAGTGAAGCCCCAATGTGCGGCAGCCGCTGGCGCGGGCCTGACAGGGTAGAATGGGGTACACCTAACATCCGTGGTTGAGGGCCGGAGGCAGGCTTTCTAGCCCCCACGTCCGGTCAATGTCCTGTCAGGATATCACCATCGGTAGGATTGCACTCGGGTCATCATATATAAAACATCGGTATATCAGTATCTTAATATGGCGTCCCCGGCGGGATTCGAACCCACGGCCCCAGGATTAGGAATCCTGTGCTCTATCCGGCTGAGCTACGGGGACGGTTCGCTCTCCTATAACAAAATACCGTGCCCGCGTCAGCCCCGCTCGCCAGGCCGTCAGGCGGGCTCCCCGGCCGACCACGTCACCTGCGCATCGAGCGGCACCACCGGCCGCGGCAGGTGGCGCCAGTGGAAATGGTTCAGCATCGGACTGGTGAGCCCCGGCGCGTCCACCTCCACCACCTGGTCGTGGCGGAAGAATTCGTCGAAGCCGCCCCGGAAGTGCCCGCGCGACTTGACCACGACGACGCGCTGGGCGGCGATGTCGATGCCGAAGGTCTCCAGGA
>JARLIN010000117.1 GCA_031291715.1 Rhodopila sp.
ACAGCGGCGCGGCCTGCCTGCGCATCAACCCTGGCAACATAGGCAGCGATGAACGCGTGAAAGAGGTGGTGAAGGCCGCCCGCGACCACGGTTGCTCCATCCGCATCGGCGTCAACGCCGGCTCGTTGGAGAAGCACCTGCTGGAGAAATACGGCGAACCCAACCCGGAAGCCCTGGTCGAGAGCGCGCTGTATCACGCGGACATCCTGCAGCAGCACGACTTTCACAACTTCAAGATCAGCGTGAAGGCGTCCGACGTGTTCCTCGCCGTCGCGGCCTACCAGCAACTGGCGGAAGTCTGCGATCATCCGCTGCACATCGGCATCACCGAGGCTGGCGGCCGGCGCATGGGCACGGTGAAATCCTCCATCGGCCTCGGTTCCCTTCTTTGGGCCGGAATCGGCGACACACTGCGCGTCTCCCTGTCCGATGAGCCTGAAGAAGAAGTCCGCGTCGGCTGGGACATGCTCAAGACCCTTGGCATTCGCCATCGCGGCGTGAAGGTGATCTCCTGCCCGTCCTGCGCACGCCAGGGCTACAACGTGATCGAGACGGTGCGCACGCTTGAAGAGCGGCTGGGCCATATCGAGACGCCGCTCACGCTGTCGATCATCGGCTGCGTGGTGAACGGTCCCGGTGAGGCGCTGATGACCGACATCGGCGTGACCGGCGGCGGCAATGGACGCCATATGATCTATAAGGCCGGCAAGACGGATCACACGATCGACAGCGCGTCGATGGTGGATCACATCGTGGATCTCGTGGAGGCGAAGGCCGCCGAGCTGAAGGCGGAGAAGGAACGGGAGAAGGTCGCGGCGGAGTAAACCGAACCGGAGACCGGCGGTGCCCCTCGATACCACTCCGTCGGTCAAAGTGATCGACGGTTTCCGGGAGGGATTTCCCCAATGGGTATCAGGACAAGGGCATGATTGGAGCAGGGCATTCCCCCGCATCGTCATCGCCCGGCGCGGTCTAGCCATCCGCGGAGGCACGGCTGTGGATCAGGTGGCCCGGACTGTGCCGGGCCATGACGATGGTAGGGCTGGGTCATGACGATCGTGGAGCCCGGCGATGACGATGCGGAGAGGGCTTTGCTCCGTTCGGCGCTGATCCTGATACGCATGCCCCCAGGCATCGGCGCGAACCGGCGGATGACCAGATACGCGACGGCATCATCCAAAGGGTCGAATGCACCTGCGAACTGTGCCACCGCCTGCTAAATCACTTCATCCGGCACGGCGCCGCCTCCCCCGAGAAAGGGGAACGGACGGCCTTCCGGGAGACCTGGAGGCTGCCGGCGGAACCTGGCAGGCAAAACCTTATTAAGATGATCGTTCAACACACGCACACATATTACCCCGGTGACCGGTCGCATCGGCATCCGACGGGCTTCGGCAGCGGCAAGTGGCCGGCCTGTGGGCTTGGGCGCGATTGCTGGCACGCCCGCACCGCTTCATCCACATCAGTTCAGCGGCCGGCCCGGGGTGCCGCTTATGTTTAATCTTGTGTTCAGTCGGCGGTATGCGATGGGACACCGGCTTGTCTCCGGCGGCACCGAGAAATGCGCGATTCCCCACGGGCACAACGAGATCGTGACGGTCAGGCTGCGGCCGGTCCAGTCCTCCCGGCTCGACGGAACCGCCAATATGGTCGAACCGTTCGAGCGCGCGAAAGCGACCTGGCACCGCTGGATCGACAACCATGTCGATCACGCTCTCCAGTTGTCCGACGCGGATCCCTTGCTCGGCTGGTTCACCCGAAATGAGCCCGAGCGGCTTGGCAGGATCCTTGTGACGCCAGGCGATCCTACGACGGAGGTGCTCGCTTGCTGCATGATGGCAAAGCTCAATGCCTTTCTTGCGATCGACGGCGGGCGCCTTTCATGCGCTGAGATCCGTATCGAGGAGACGCCCACGAATATGGTCACCTTCGACGGAAACCCCGCGGCCTACTTGCCTGCAACCGAGGCTACCGACGCCTGGTGGCATCGCGCCGACATGAGCATCAACGATCTGCGCGCGGCAGCCGGCGACGCCCCGCTGTTTCTCGCCGCGGTTGCCCCATGAGCTACGCGGTCAAAGAGATTTTCTACACTTTGCAGGGCGAGGGCGCGCAGGCCGGCCGGGCCGCCGTGTTCTGCCGTTTCGCGGGCTGCAATCTCTGGTCGGGCCGCGAGGTGGACCGGGCGGAGGCTGTTTGCCAGTTCTGCGATACTGACTTCGTCGGTACCGACGGCACCGGCGGCGGACGTTTCCCGGACGCCGCCTCGCTGGCGGATGCCGTCGCGGCACGCTGGCCCGGCGGCGCCTCGCCCTTTGTCGTCTGCACCGGCGGGGAACCCCTGCTGCAACTCGACGACGCTCTCGTCGCAGCGCTGCACGCCCGCGGCTTCGAGGTCGCGGTCGAAACCAACGGGACCATCTCGCCGGCCCCAACCGGCATCGACTGGGTCTGCGTCAGCCCGAAGGCGGGCGCGCCGCTGCGGCTCGTGGAAGGGGACGAACTGAAGGTCGTCGTGCCGCAGCCGGGCCTCGAACTGGAGACGCTGGAGAGCCTGCGTTTTCGGCGCTTCTCGATCCAGCCGATGGACGGCCCGCAGGTCGCCGAAAATACGCGTCTGGCCGTCGAAATATGCCTGCGGCGGCCGCATTGGCGGCTAAGCCTGCAGACCCACAAACACCTTGGGATCCCCTGACCGCCGCCTTCCGCACCGGAGCTCGCGCGACCGGCGGTCCGGCTCTCCCTCACCAATCGCTTGCGTCCCACGGCCAGCCGAGTAGCTTGCCGTCCCCCCTCGCCTATATAAAGCCGGGATCAAGGACCAAGGACCAACCGTGACCGACCTGCAACCCGTCCGCGGCACTCGCGACCTGATTGGCGAGGACCAGCGCCGCTTCCACCGTGTCGCGGATACCGCCCGCCGTGTCGCCGCCACCTATGGCTTCGACGAGTGGATGACACCGATCTTCGAGGATACGCGCGTCTTCGCCCGCACCTTGGGCGAAACCTCCGACGTGGTGATGAAGGAAATGTACACCTTCGACGATCGCGGCGGCGATTCCATCACCCTGCGACCCGAAGGCACCGCCGGCGTCTGCCGCGCCCTCGTCTCCAACGGCCTGACCCAGTCCCTGCCCCAGAAGGTCTTCTACGCCGGCCCGATGTTCCGTTACGAGCGCCCGCAGAAAGGCCGCTACCGCCAGTTCCACCAGATCGGCACGGAACTCATCGGCCCCGCCGAACCGCTCGCCGATGCGGAAGTCATCGCCTGCGGCTGGGAAATCCTGCAGGCACTTGGGGTCGCCGACGATACGGTTCTGGAACTGAACACCCTCGGCGACAAGGAAAGCCGCGACGCCTACCGCGCCGCCCTCGTCGCCTACTTCACCGAACACCAGGCCGCTTTGTCCGAGGACAGCCTGAACCGCCTCGACCGCAACCCGATGCGCATCCTCGACAGCAAGGACGAAGCCGATCGGCGTATCGTCGCCGGCGCGCCCACGATCATGCCTTTCCTGACCGATGCCGCCGCCGCCTTCTATGCCAAGCTCCAGGAATACCTGATCCGCTTCCGGGTCCCCTTCCGCGAGAACCCCCGCATTGTCCGCGGCCTCGACTACTACGGCCACACGGCCTTCGAGTTCGTCACCTCCAAGCTCGGCGCCCAGGGTACGGTCATGGCCGGTGGCCGCTACGATGGCCTGGTCGCAGAAATGGGCGGCCCGATGACCCCCGCCGTCGGCTGGGCCGCCGGGATCGAGCGCCTCGCCATGCTGATGGAAGCCGCCCCGCCGGCCCCCTCCCCCGTCGCCATCATCCCCATCGGCGACGCGGCCGAGGCAACCGCCATCGAAATCCTCCAATCTCTCCGCGCCAACGGCATACGCGCCGAAATGGCCTATCGCGGCAACGTCAAGCGACGGATGGAGCGCGCCAATCGCACCGGCGCCCGCGCCGCCGTCATCCTTGGCGATGACGACATCGCCAACGGCGTCGCCCAGGTGAAGGACCTGGCCACCGGCACACAGGAAGCCGTCCCCTTCGCCCACATCCCGTCCCGCCTGCGATGAATCTCGCCCTCAAACTCGACCGCATCGCCGCTCGCGCCGAGGA
Source organism: Rhodopila sp. (assembly GCA_031291715.1). GTDB lineage: Bacteria > Pseudomonadota > Alphaproteobacteria > Acetobacterales > Acetobacteraceae > Rhodopila. Next base: position 4,114 of record JARLIN010000117.1, read on the forward strand.
ACTGCGGGCGATGCTGTCCGAAGGCATTTCCGGCGAGGCCTACGTCAAGGCGTCGAAGGAGCTGGCCGATATCGAGCCCGTCGTCGCCCGCATCGGCGACCTCCGCGCCGCGGAACGTGCCCAGTCCGAGGCCGAATCCTTGCTGGCCGATCCGGAGATGAAGGATCTGGCGGAAGCCGAACTGTATGAATTGAAGGAACAGATCCCCGCGCTGGAGCACGAAATCCGCCTGGCGCTGCTGCCGAAGGATGAGGCCGATGCCCGCTCGGCGATCCTGGAAATCCGCCCCGCCGCCGGCGGCGACGAGGCCGGGCTGTTCGCCGCCGAACTGTTCGCGATGTATCAGAAATACGCCGAGAGCAAAGGCTGGCGGTTCGAGATCCTGGAATACGGCGACACCGGCCTGGGCGCGATCAAAGAGGCCAGCGCGGAGATCACCGGCCGCAACGTCTTCGCCCGCCTGAAATACGAGTCCGGCGTCCACCGCGTGCAGCGCGTGCCGGCGACCGAAAGCCAGGGGCGCATCCACACCTCCACCGTCACCGTCGCGGTGCTGCCGGAAGCCGAGGAGGTCGACGTCCAGATCAACGACAGCGACCTGCGCATCGACATCTATCGCGCGTCGGGCGCCGGCGGCCAGCACGTCAACAAAACCGACAGCGCCGTGCGGATCACTCACCTGCCGACCGG
>JARLIN010000118.1 GCA_031291715.1 Rhodopila sp.
GTGTAAACCGAGAAAAACCCGGTGGAGTGACCGGTCAGACGATTGATCGCCACCATCCTGATCCACGCATCCACCGGATCGAGCGCCTTGCCACGCTCCAGCAGCCAGGCGCGCAGGGCGTTGATCTGAAGCAATGTCTCGGGGTGGTAGAACGCCAACAGATCGACATCGGCCGGATCGCTTATTTGCCGCGAGAGGTCGATCTCCCGCAACCTGGCCCGCACCGCGGCTGCCGGTGGCGGATTGAGGCGCGGGGCGCTCAGCATCGCACTGAGCGGGTTGACGTCGTTCGCCGCCGGCGCCCTGGCCATCAGGGCTGCCTGCACGGCCGTCGTGCCGCGGCCGGAAAAAGGGTCGTAAACCCGGTCACCCGGGTCGGTCAGGCGCTCGATGAAAAAGGCGGGAAGCTGCGACTTGAAACAGGCCCGGTAGCTGATCTCGTGGATGCTATGGCCGCGCCGCTGACCGGCGGTCCAGAATGCGTTGACGAAGTAGCGTAGCCCCTCCTCCTCGAATTCGGCTGTCGGCGTGCCATCGAGGGAAAACCGGCGCAGTGTATCGACGAAGTCGGGCGGCCGACCGGGATCGGTTGCAAGCGCGAAGGAAAGTTGCGAGGCGGCGCTCACTGCAGGAATGGGTTGTTCGCCTTCTCGGCCCCGATCGTTGAGCCCGGACCGTGCCCGCACAGGAAAGACATATCGTCGCCGAGCGGCAGCAACTTGGTCTTGATCGCGGTGATTAGCGCCGCGTGGTCGCCATAGGGAAAGTCGGTTCGTCCGATCGAACCCTGGAACAGGACGTCGCCCACCAGAGCAAACCGCGCCGCTGCGTTGACGAAGACCAGATGGCCGGGCGTATGTCCGGGGCAGTGCAGCACGTCGAAGCGATGCGGCCCCAGCATCAGTACGTCGCCTTCCGCCATCCAGCGGTCCGGGGTGACGTTGCTGGCCTCGAACCCATAGGACGCGGCCTGTGCCGCGATTCCGTCCAGCAGGAACTTGTCGCGCGAGTCAGGTCCCTCGATCGGGATCGTGCCACCTGACCGAGCCTGAAGCGCGTCGCGCAGGCCGGCCGCGCCGCCGGCGTGATCCAGATGGCCGTGTGTCAGCACGATCTTCTCGATCCGGGCACCGGTCTGGTCGATGGCGGCCAGGATTTTGTCCACATCGCCGCCGGGATCGACCACCATGCCGGCCTTGCTGTCTTCGTCCCACAGGATCGCGCAGTTCTGCTGGAACGGTGTCACCGGCACGACGGCCCCGCGAAGCCCACTCATTTCATTATACCTTTCCGGGCCGGCGGTTCCGCAGCCGTTTCGTTAGAGTCCATCATCAGCATACGCAAGCGGCAGTAAGAAGATTAAGACATGACGTCAGACTAGCGCCAACGGTGAGGCAATGCATGGCGATTCTCTCGCCGCGCCTTTGTCGGGATAACCGACGAGATGATCGCGTGCGCCCGCAACAGCGGTCAACGGAGGACCCTGCAAAAACGGGAGATGCCTGCGGACATTCAGGAGCGAGCAAGGCGTTCCGGCTTAGAGCCCCTGCCTGCTAACTTCGAGCCTTCATCGGACGTTTGACCATCAAACCCAGGCCGCGACTTGGGCATTTCCCGCCGCTCGGCGCCCCCCTGCCCTCGCTCCTCTTGCCGGAATTGGTGCCCGGGCTCTGCCGGGACGGCCGGACTCCAGCCTTCATCCGGCAGAGGGCAAACGTGTCGTCGCCTGCCCGCTTGCGTCAGTGCAGCTTCGGCGACTTCAGGAAGCTCGCCCGGTCCGCGGACCGAACCGACACACGCTTCGGCGAGCCATCCCGCTCGATCCGAAGCCGCACCTCGGCGCCGGCGCTGCCGGATGACCAGACATGCCGCCACAATCCGGCGAGATCGGGGATTTCCTCGTCATTCACCATCAGGATCTTGTCGCCGGCTCGCACGCCCGCCTGCTCCGCCGGACCGTTATCGGCGAGACCGCCCACGACCAGCGTTTCATCCGATTCGGTGGCATACATGCCAAGCCACGGACGCGCCGGCCGGTTTACCCGGCCGTAGGTGAGCAGATCGTCCATGATCGGCGCCAGCAGGCCGATCGGCACGACCATGTTCATATCCAGCCGCCGCCCCTTGGCGTCGCCCTGTTGCAGGATCAGCGAGCCGATTCCCATCAGCTTGCCATCAGTGCCGATCAAACCGCAGCCACCCCAGAACGGATGTGCCGGGGCTGTGAACAGTGCGTCGTCGAGCACGTATTCCCAATAGCCGGCGAATTCCTGCCGGCCGACGATGCGGGTCTCGATTGCGTGATGGCGCCCGCCGCCAGCGGCGAGAACCGCCTGATCGCCGACCTTCAACCGATCCGAATCGCCAAGCTCCAGGAACGGAACGTCCAGCTTGCCCAGCGTCTGCACGAGACCAAAGCCGCTTTCCTGGTCATAGGCCAGCGCATGACCCGGCACCGCCTGGCCGTCGGCCGAGGTGATCCAGATGGTTTCGCCCTCGGTGATCAGGTAACCGATCGTGGCGATCAGGCCGGTGTCCTTGATCATGACACCGCTGCCCGCGCGCTCGGTGCCCAGGGAGTTAGCGGTAAATGCATCCGCGGGCACGTAGGTCTTCAGACTGACGACAGCCTTCAACGCCCGTTCCAGATCGAACGAGTAGTCGTTGGGGTCGGGCTGCAGATTGGACGGAATTTCCCAGTCTTCTTTCTTCATGCCTCGACGTCGTCCTTGGTTCGGTCGTCCCTTCGGTGGCGTATCGGTCATGGTTTGATTATATCGGACCTTTCGACGCGACCGACAATGCCGGTCGGCGCAAATGAAGCCTAATCAGCCGCCGACTGCTCGGCGATTCGCCGCCAGTTCGTCGGGCGAAAGCTGGAATCCGGCGATGATGCCGTAGGAGGCACCCGATACGGTAGCCGAAACCGGCAAATCCAGGTCGATCGCGGGACTGGTCATCGTCAGCCGGTCCACGTTCGGCGGAAACACGACATGCACGGGAAACACCCTCTTGTCGCGAACGGTTTCACCCTCGGTCACCGCCAGGAAGACGGGCACATCGGCTTCGCGACCGCTCATCGCCGGGCCGCGCTGAAGCGAGATGGAGACCTGCACCTTGGCGGGCAGCACGGCTTTGTCATCACCGTTTGCGCAACTTCCGTTCACCGCGACCACACGCGCCTGAAGGATCAGATCGGTCACATCATGGGCAGGGCCATTACCGGCATAACGTGTCATGTCGGCCAGCGCGGGAATGAGCCGGACGGTTGGGCAGACAGGGGCGAAAGCGTTGCGCCCGGGACCGCAACCGAACAGCGGCAGCAGCAGAATCGGGACACACAGGCGAACGACGGAACGCAGGCGAGATGACATCGATAACTCCGCAAGGCCGGACAGGTCCGGCGACTCCCGCTGACGGGATGCACCATTGTGCAGGCCGCCAGCGGGATGAGCAATGCAGGGGTTAGAGCATGATCGCGCCGGGCGGAACGTCCAAAGCGCGCGAATCATGCGGTTAAACAAAGTGCCAGACCAATTTCGGGCTGCTCGGTCAGCCTGGAAGGGGTCTAGAGAGCCGCGCGCAGATACTGCTTCGGAACGTCGGGCTTCACACCCAGCGTCTTGGCGGCGCGGATCGGCCATGCCGGATCAGCCAACAGGCTCCGCGCCAGCAGCACGACATCCGCCCGGCCGTTCGCCAGGATCTCCTCCGCGTGGGTGGGCTCGCTGATCAGGCCCACCGCGCCGGTCGCGATGCCCGCCTGGTTGCGGACCGCATCGGCGAAGGGCACCTGATAGCCAGGGTGCAGCGACGGAATTTTTTGTTCGTGCGAAACGCCGCCCGAAGAGCAGTCGATCAAATCGACCAGCCCGGTCGCGGCGAGCTTGCGGGACAGCGCGACGGTATCCTCGATCGTCAGGCCGCCTTGCACCCAGTCGGTGCAGGACAGACGCACCCAGAGCGGCAGGTCAGAGGGCCATTCGCCGCGAATCGCCTCGGTCACCTCCAGCAGGAAGCGCGAACGGCCGGCGAGGTCGCCACCATACGAGTCGTTACGATGGTTGGAGACCGGGGACAGGAAGGAATGGCCGAGGTAGCCGTGCGCGGCATGCACTTCGGCGATCTTGAACCCGGCTTCCCGGGCCATGCGGGCGGTGGCGGCGAATTGGCCGATGATGTCGCCGATCTCGCCGGCGGACAGCGCGTGCGGGTCGGTCGCGCCGGACACCGCCGGTATCGCGCTGGGAGCGACGGGAACCCATCCGCCGTCCTGCGGCAGGATGGGCTTGCCGCCTTCCCATGGCACATTGGATGACGCCTTCCGCCCGGCATGGGCGATCTGAATCGCCGGCACCGACCCGCACTGGGTGATGACGGCGGCCAGACGGGTCAGCAGCGCCTGGTGTTCCGGCGTGTAGAGGCCAAGACAGTGCGGCGTGATCCGTCCGATCGCCGAGACATGGGTCGCCTCGGTCATGACGATACCCGCTCCGCCGGCCGCACGGGCGCCGAGGTGCTGGACATGCCAATCGCCGCCCAGGCCGTCATTGGCGCTGTACTGGCACATCGGTGCCACGACGATACGGTTGCGGGCGGTGACCGACCGGAAGCTGATCGGCTGGAAAAGCAAAGGCGTGGACATACGGACTGATATCCCAATTGAAGAAGGGACGGACCGAGGAGCAAACCAGGGTCTCGGGCGCGGATGCGTTGACGGTGCATATAGCGTATTGCGTCCAGGAGGAAACCGGGGGTCCCGATCGTGAATATCCTGTCTATCCAGTCCTGGGTCTCCTACGGCCATGTCGGCAATGCCAGCGCGGTTTTCCCGCTGCAGCGGCTGGGGGCCGAGGTGTGGACGATCAACACCGTCCAGTTTTCCAACCACACCGGCTATGGAGACTGGAAAGGCCAGGTCTATTCCGGGCAGTCCGTCCGTGATCTGGTGGATGGCATCGCGGCCCGGGGCGTACTGGGCCGGTGCGATGCCGTGCTGTCGGGCTATGTCGGCGGTGCAGATATCGGCGATGCGATCCTGCATGCGGTCGCGAGCGTCCGGCGGGCCAATCCGGGCGCGATGTACTGTTGCGACCCGGTGATCGGCGACACCGATACCGGGGTTTATGTCCGGCCGGGAATCGAGGCCTTCCTGCGCGACCATGCTCTGCCGGCCGCCGATGTCGCCACGCCGAACCGGTTCGAGATCGAACGGCTGACCGGGTTGGATTGTTCGACCTTGCATGGCGCCAAGCAGGCGGTGTTGCGGTTGCGGTCGATGCTGCACGCGGATGGACCCGCCTGCGTGCTGCTGACCAGCCTGGAGACCGACAGCACGCCTGATGGCCAGATCGACATGATGACGTTCGAGGGCGGCCAGTTTCACCTGCTTCGCACCCCGCGACTGAAGCTGTCGATCAACGGCGCCGGCGATGCAATTGCGGCATTGTTCCTGTTTCATCGGATCCGGACCGGCAGTGCGGTCGCGGCACTGGAAGCCGCCGGAGCGTCCGTCTACGGGCTGCTGCGGCGGACGGCCGAAGCCCGCTCACGGGAAATACTGACCGTCGCGGCCCAGGATGAGTTCGTGACGCCGAGCCACGTTTTCAGCGCTGTGACCGTGTAAGCGAGTCGCTGGCGGCCCCACTTATACCAAGCGGCGGAAAGATTAACCCACGGGCATCCCCCTTCGTCATGGCCCGGCGACAAGTCCGGGTCATCCGATCCAGCACCGTGCCGTGGCAGATGGCCCGGACTCGCCGGGCCATGACGGGGGCGGAGCGGCAGCGTCAACGCGGGTGGACATTACATCAGCATATAGGCGCCCCTTCATTTCGGTCTGATATCAGAATGGTTGTTTCTCGTAGCGATGGTGCCCTCGTTCGGATGCCCCATGCTTCGCAAAAATTTTACGTTTATTTTAAGAAACTGCCTGCTAAGTATTGCCGACAGATAAAAAGCGGAGGAGGGACTCATGTCCACAAAACTATCGGTCGCTTTTCTTCCATTAACTCTTGTTGCATGCGGCATATTCCCGAAGCAGCCAGATAACTCTGGAACCGCAGTGCTGACAATTCCCGGGGGCACAATTTCGATCTCATGCGCTAATATTGTTAGCTTCCAGAATCAGAGCGCCTCACTGAATGGCGGAAAGCTGACCCTTCCAATTAAGACGCTCGGAGGAACTCCTGAGCTTGACCTACCCACCCTAAAGGACGATGAAACTACTTCTAGGCAGGCATCCGAGTTGATTGAGACTTTGGATAATGCGCAAGTCATGTATTGCAAAGGAATGCTTTTGGCCGCCCCAGAAGACAGATACAATATTATTCCGGACTACAATACAATTCTCACAGCACTGTCGACTCTTCTTCGCAATATCACTACAGCCTCGACGGACAGCCAGGTAAAGGCTGCTGTCGTCACAGCTGCTTCTCTGGCGAGTACATCGACTTCCGCTGCTAATAGGCCGCCGCCGCCCGCCTCTCCTGCCGTTGTGGCAACGGTGGCGCCGCAGGCAGCAGCGAATCCCGCTGCTGCCCAAATCGCGACGAACGACATCTCGAGAGCTGCCAGTAAGGTGGCCACCGTCGCGACAGCGGTCGCCTCGACCTTAAATGACTCGCCCGCCAACAGCGGATATTAACGCTCACCTACCTAGAGCATGACTTAACCGGACCGAGTCATGGAGCTTCAGCGACAAGGCTAGATGTGAACCGCAGTCCTCGCTCGTGAGGAAGGACAACGAGCGTGGCAAAGACTCTATTCCCTTATCTTCGGCCCCGTGTGATCGCAGGGTGGAAAGAACATTTCCCGCGTACCCCGGCGGAGGGATTCCAAGGTCGACGTGCCGAAGGCGCTCCGCTGGCTGTCCGGAGTTCGGGCGACCCAGCGCCATAAGGGCCAAGCCGAAGGGCGACGGCCGGGAGGCAGCGGCGACCGTCATGGGGCTCGGCTAGATGGTTGGCGAGGATGTTCAGGCTGGACGGGGGGGCGGAACAAGTGTGCGCGGCTAGGGGGGTCAGCACCCCCCAACCCCTGGACCGACCACCCCAGGCCGAGGACGGTCTCTGTCGCCTCCGTGCAGCCGCACGCGACGCACACTCGGAGAAGACGTCCCAGACGAAGGGCACCGTAGCCGAGTGCACAGGCCCGCGCTGCATCCAGGGAGGACACGTGCCCGCACCGGCGACAATGCAACAGACACCCTGCCCTAGCCGCCTTCCCGGATGAGTACCGCGAGTTTGGTTTGCGCTCCAATGCCGAAAGAATTTTTAATAGGACATGAGCTCAGCCGGACAGGGCCGCCGGATTGCGAGTAGATCGCTAGCCGCGGCGCGGATCATCCGAGGCGGTCCGCGACGAAGCGACGGACCCATGTCAGCATGTCCTCGACGTCTTGCTTTGGAACCCTCTCGAAGTGGCCATGAGCGGCATTGTTGCGAATGTCGGCAAAGCTGGTAATCCGCTTTTGCACCAGCTTCGAGTACACCTCGGCTCGCGCGAGATCCGCATTTAACGCGTCGATTGCCGTCCTTTCTTTGTTTTCAATGCCGTGGCGCTCGCACAGCTTGCGCAGGCTGTCCTCGAGGACCGCTCCCAACAACGAGGCCGCAGCGATATGATAGTCGCACGACAGCAAATGGTCAGCCTGTTCGATGAAATCAGTGAAGACCTCTGCCGTGATTAATGTCCGGATGTCGAAGAGAAGCCCGCGTTGGTAATCGTCGCGGGCAGCCCTCAGCACCCCCTCCCACTGCGGGAGGAAGTACGAGTTCATTTCTCCCCTTATCTGATCCAGCGTCCGTGCGTGTGCGCTATTCCTGCCGCACACTCGTTCGATAATGTTTTCAGTCGCTGCACGCAGGCGGAAAAAATCAGCATTCGACGGGTGCCGACTGAGGAATTCGCCATTTACCCCGTCGTAGCCGCCCGCTCTCTCATACGCCGCTTGGAATTCCTTCAGGAGTTCCTCAAACCGCGACGTTATCTTCTCGTCAACGCTGCCGGTAGTCATGGCGCCTCTCCTCGTTGACGTGATTATGCTCGCGCGCGATGGTCCGAGCAATCGACGGCGCAAGCGCATCCTGCATCGCGATGTGGTCGCGCGGAGGCATTTTTGCGCCGTGTCGGGGGCTCGCCGCTCGACACCGCGAAGGCGCTCCGCTCAGCCTCGCGACACCGCTCCTCGACATCCCCAACCGAGCTCGTCGAGTGATTGCCGCCTGGGCCTCCGGCCGACGGAAGTCTGCCTCAATACCGGGGCCCGCAGGAGCGCTGGCCCTGGAGAGTGACGCACGTGGCAAGTGGATCCCGATGTCAGAGCTGCCCGAGGCGCTGCGACGGCTTCCACCGGAACGGGCCGATCCGGCGGAGGAAAGGATAGGGATGCCGTGTGGCCCTACGCGGCGACCGTCTTTTCTGGACGGGGGGCGCGGACGTTCAGCCCGTCCACGTACCAGCCGAGGCCCGTGACCGTCGCCCTCGCCTCCCGGCCGCCGCAGACCGCACATCTCCGGGGCAGGCGGCCGAGCCGGACATGGCCAAAGCGCAGGGCACAGACCCGTTCCGTGTCCAGTGAGAACACCAAGGCGCACCCGCGGCAGAGAAGCAGCACCCCAGCCCGGGCGGCCCTGAGGTCGGCGACATAAGGTCTTTCCTCGGGGGCCAGCACAGATAGTTCCGCTCTAAACCCAACCCGGTCATCAAATCTAATAGGCCATGACATCAGGCTTTTGTGTCCTCCCTTGCGATTGCCTGGATATCCGGCAACATGCACGTTCAAATGCCCACGGCGGCGTGTCCGGCCTGATGTCGGTCCAGTCAAGCCGGCTGCGATACTGGCGCGTCGCTTGCTTGTGCAAACGGCGATCAAGACTCGATGTGTTGGAAACACGCTGGGAAGGGGGCAATCAATGCTGAATCGTTCGATCACACGACGCACAGCCGCCCGGGCATTCGCCGGTCTGGCCGTAGTCGCGACGTTGGGCAGGGGCTCGGCCCGTGCCGCCGACAACGCGGTGACTGTTGGGGTGAATCTTTCGTTGACCGGCGCCGATGCGGAATCCGCCAAGCGGATCGAATACGGTGCGATGATGGCGTTCGACGAGGTCAACGCCAAAGGCGGCGTCAACGGCTATAGGATCCAGATGACGCCATACGACGACGGGACTGCCACCGCCGGCCAGTACGATCCGGCGCAGGCGGCCACGAATGCCCGCAAAATGGTATCGGATAAATCGACCATGGCCGCGATCGGCCCGCAAATGAGCGGCGCCGGCAAGGCAATGTCGCCGATCCTGAGCCAGGGCGACCTTGCCATCATCACGCCGAGTTCGACCAACCCCGACATCACCGATCCGAAATACGCGGCCCAGTATCGCCCGGCCGGCAAGGCGATTTACTTCCGCACCGTCGCCACCGACGCCTTTCAGGGTCCGTATATGGCGAACTACTACGCGGACGTCTTGCACGTGAAGACCGTGTATGTCCTTGATGACAGCGGCGCTTACGGCGTCGGGCTGGCGGACGCCTTCCAGGCGCAGTCGGAGAAAAAGGGAATCAAGGTTCTGGGCCGCGACCGGCTGGACCCGAAGGCCGCCGACTACACCGCCGTGCTGACCAAGATCAAATCCCTCGACCCGGAAGCCATTTATTATGGCGGCGTGCTGCAGGCCGGCGTGAAACTGGCCAAGCAGGCCTATGACATCGTGCCCAAGATGATCAAAGGGGGTGGCGACGGCGCTTACGGCCCGGAAATGCTGAGCGCCGTCGGCTACCCGGCCAATGAGGGCTGGTACGCCACGATCGCCTCCCCCCATGTCACCGACGAGGCGAAGATGTCCGGTTGGGTGAAGTCGTTTAAGGACAAATTCCACGTCGATCCCGACGACTACTCGGTCACGGCCTACGACGCGGCCACGGTCATCATCGCCGCCCTCAAGCAGGTGACCGAGGGCGGCAAGGAGCCGACCCGAGCCGCCGTGCGTGATGCCATCCAGTCGATCAAAGTGACCACGCTGCAAGGACCCGTGTCGTTCGATGCCAATGGCGATCTGGAGGACAAGACCATCAGCGTCTTCCAGATCAAGCAGGACAAAAACATACCGGCGGACGACATGCGCCAATACAAATATATAGGCGCGGCACCGTCGGCCTGACGCCCCGCCCATGGCGCTGTCCGACCTGCTGTTGCAGCAGACCATCAACGGCCTGAGCCTGGGGGCGATGTACGCGCTGCTCGCCCTCGGGTTCACCCTGGTCTACGGCATTCTTGAGCTGATCAACTTCTCCCACTTCAACGTGTTCATGGTCGGCAGCTTCATCGGCCTGTGGACCTTGCAGCTCATGGGCATCAATGGCCAGGCGGTGGTCATGACCGGGCTGCCGCTTATCGGCGTGATGATGACGGCGCTGGTCGTCACCATGGTGCTGTCCGGCGGCCTGGGCGTGCTGATCGAGCGCCTGTCGCTGCGCCCCCTTCGCGACGTCAAGGGGCCGGCGCCGATGATCACCACGATCGGCGTGTCCTACGTGCTGTTCAACATCGTGCTGCTGACGGTCGGGGCGGATTCGAAGAACTACCCGAACCCGTTGCCGCCGGTACAATTCGCCATCGGCGATGCCGTGCTCCGGCTGCGCGAGATCCTGATCTGGGTCATCGCGGTCCTGCTGATGCTTGGCCTGCATCTCTTCGTACAGCGCTCGCGGATGGGCAAGGCGATGCGCGCCACGGCGCAGGACCCGGAGGCCGCCCGTATGATGGGCGTCGAGGTTGATCGCGTCATCGTCATCGCCTTCTTCCTGGGTTCGGCGCTGGCCGGCGCCGGCGGACTGATCTTCGGTCTGTATTACAACTTCACCAGCTTCATCATCGGCTTCAATGCCGGGCTGCGTGCCTTCACCGCGGCAGTCCTCGGCGGCATCGGCAATGTGCCGGGCGCGATGCTGGGCGGCGTGATCATCGGCCTGATAGAGGCGATGGGCGCCCAGTTCATCGCCTCGGCCTGGACCGATGTGATCATCTTCTCGATCCTCGTCCTGGTCCTGGTGTTTCGCCCCGCCGGCCTGCTCGGCCGCGTCGCCCCCAACAAGTCATGACGGAGGCAGCAATGGACGCCGATGCTGCCGCGACTTCGATCTGGGCGAAGCCGTTCGCACGTATCCCGCTGGCTCGCCGCCAGCAAATCCTGACCCTGCTGGTCGCGGCCGCGGCAATTGCCTTTCCACTGGTGCACGACAACGACGCGGATATCGATTCGGCAGCCAATGCAGCGGCCTACGCGACATTGGCGCTTGGGCTGAACATCGTCGTCGGTTTTGCCGGTTTGCTCGACCTCGGCTATGCGGCGTTCTTCGCCATCGGCGCGTACGCTTACGGCATCCTGACCTCGTTTCAGGTGATGCCGCACTGGGGCCCGTTCTGGGAACCCTTTGCCTGGTTGGAACTCGTGCAACGCATGCCGCAACCGGGCGGCGATGTCGTGCATTTCACCGTCTCGTTCTGGATCATGCTGCCGGTCTCGGCGCTGATCGCGGCCGGCTTCGGCGTGTTGTTCGGCGCCCCCACCCTGCGATTGCGCGGCGACTACCTCGCGATCGTCACGCTTGGGTTTGGCGAGATCGTGCCGATCGTGGTGCGCAACGTCGATTCAGTCACCAACGGCGCGGCCGGGTTAAACGGCATCCAGGCACCGATGATTTATGGTCACAGCTTCGGCGTCAATGCGTGGCCGTATTATTACGTTGCCATCGCGCTGGTGGCGTTGCTGATATTCGTCAGCGTGCGCCTGCGAGACAGCCGGATCGGCCGGGCGTGGATGGCGATCAGGGAAGATGAGACGGCGGCGGCGGCGATGGGCGTCGATCGCACGCGCACCAAGCTGCTGGCCTTCGCCACCGGCGCCGCCTTCGCCGGTGCCACGGGCACGTTCTATGTCGCCAAGCTGCAGACCGCGACGCCGGAGATGTTCGGCTTCCCGGTCTCGGTCATGATCCTGGTCATGGTGGTGTTTGGCGGCATGGGCAGCGTCTGGGGCGTGGTGGTCGGTGCCGTCTCGCTGCAACTGCTGCAATCCTGGTTCCTGGAAGATATCTCCGGCTGGATTCACGCCCTCGGCCGGGCGGTTCATATGCCCTGGATGGAACAGATCGACCTGACGCAGTCGATCGAGCTGATCTTCGGCCTGATCCTGGTCTTCATGATGCTGTATCGCCGCGACGGCCTGATCCCCGCCACCCGCAAGCAATCCGCCCTGACGTACGAACAGCAGCACGCCGATGTGCGTCGCGGCGGCTTCAGCGTATTGACCGGCCTGGGCGAAGTCGCCGGCCGCGCCCATGCGGGCCTGGAGGTGAAGGGCGTCACCGTCCGCTTTGGCGGCCTTGTCGCCCTGAACGCAATCGACCTGACGGTTCCCGCGGGCGGGGTCCTCGCCGTGATCGGACCCAACGGGTCCGGCAAATCGACGCTGTTCAACGCGATCACCGGGCTGACGCCGGCCGATGGCGGCGCGATCCGCTTCGATGGCAAGGATATTCTGGGATTGCCGCCGCACCAGATCCTGCGGCGCGGCATCGCCCGCACCTTCCAGAACATCCGCCTGTTCACCAACCTGTCGGTGCTGGACAACATTCTGATCGGGCAGCACGCCCGCCTGAAAACCGGTCCGATCGCGGCGGTCTTCCGTCCGCCCTTCACGCGGCGGGAAGAAGCCGCGGCGCGCGAGTGGGCGACAGAGATCATGACCTTGTTCGGCAACCGGCTGCTGCCGCGCGCCACCCAGACTGTCAGCCATCTATCCTATGCCAATCGCCGGCGCGTGGAGATCGCCCGCGCGCTCGGCTCTCGCCCGAAGCTCCTGCTGCTGGACGAGCCAACCGCGGGGATGAACCCGGCAGAAACCCTGGAACTGGCCGAACAGATCAAGAGCCTGCATGCGCTCGGGCTGACTATCCTGCTGATCGAGCACAAGCTGGATGTCGTCACCCGTCTTGCCGACACGGTCGTGGTGCTCGACCATGGCGAGAAGATCGCCGAAGGCACACCCGACGCTGTGCGCAACAACGAAGCCGTCCTGCAGGCCTACCTGGGTCGCGGCACGCTGGCGGAGGGCCTGGTACATGCCTGAGGGACCGCTGCTGCGTTTCCAGGACGTCAACACGTATTACGGCGATCTGCATGTTCTGAAGGACGTGAACTATTCGATCGCGTCCGGTGAGATCGTTTCACTTTTGGGCGGCAACGCCAGCGGTAAGTCCACCACGATGAAAACCATCATGGGCGTGGTACGCCCCAGGACGGGCTCTGTGATTTTCGACGGTGTGCCGATCGAGAAGATGTCCACCGCCGATCGGGTGAAACGCGGCATCGCCCCGGTACTGGAGGCGCGGCGGTTGTTCCCGCGCATGACCGTTTTCGAGAATCTTGAGATGGGCGCTTACACGCGCAAGCGCGGACCGGAATTCGCGGAAGATCTGGAGCGGGTGTATTCGTTGTTTCCTCGGGTGAAGGAACGGCTGAACCAGGTATCCGGCACCCTGTCAGGCGGCGAACAGCAAATGGTCGCCATCGGCCGGGCGCTGATGGCTCGGCCGCGGCTGATTTGTATGGACGAGCCGTCCATGGGATTATCACCACGCTTTGTCGAACAGGTGTTCGATATCATCCAGGAAATCAACCGGCAAGGCACCACCATCTTCATGGTCGAGCAGAATGCCAATATGGCATTGTCGATCGCACACCGGGCCTATGTGCTGCAAACGGGCAAGGTCGTGCTGTCAGGATCTGCGGCGGCGTTGCGCCGCGATCCGGCAATCCGCGAGGCGTACCTGGGAGAGTTGCAGGTTATACCAGGCCAGGTTGACACCGACTCTCCGCCGGTTTCCTCCAGGATCCGGGCGCCCGTTGCACCTCCGTAAGTGGTTATGCACCAATGAATTGGTCCTGCACGGATGGCCGGATCACGTCCGGCCATGACGAAATCGTGGCCACGACGACCGTAACGACCGTGACGGACGTGACGAACGTGACGAACGTGACGAACGTGGGACAAGCGGCCGGTGTGTCAGTCTTTGCGCAAGCTGATATTACCCCGCCCGAGGTCGCTTGCGGACTGCTCCGACGAGATGGTGTCAACCAGGAACCGCGCCGGATGGTCCGTGGCGTCGAGCGCCTCACGGACCACCGGCAGCGGCCGCATCATGCCGGTGGACGAGGCAGGCCCAGATGCTCGCGTAGCGTCGATCCCGTATAGGCCTTCCGAAACAGCCCGCGCCGCTGGAGTTCCGGCACAACGAGGCGCGTGAAGTCCTCCAGCCCGCCGGGGAAGTACGGGATCTGGATCATGAAGCCATCGCATGCGCCGGCCTCGTACCATTCCTGCATACGGTCAGCTATGTCCTGGCCGGTTCCGACAAAGCCGCGCGCGGTACGGCCCGCGCCGTACTGATGCCCAAGCTTGGACAGCGGCATCCCCGTCCGGCGGGTCATTTCGGCGACCTCGCGGAAGTGCCCCTGCACACCGGCGACCTCCAGATTGTCGGGAAGGACCTCGTCCTGCGGAAGCTGGGAGAGGTCGGTATCAAGGTGGTACGACAAGGTGGACAGTCCGGCTTCCGGATGCGCCAGTTCTTCGAGCAGCGCCCGCTGCTCTTCGGCCGCTTCACGGGTCTCTCCGACAATCGGAACGACACCGGGCAGCACCTTGATGTCATCTGGCCGTCGTCCGAAGCGCTCGGCGCGCGCCCGCAGGTCGGTACGGAATGCCGCCGCGGCCTCGGGCGATGAATGTGTAACGAACACCACCTCGGCCCACCGCGCCGCGAAATCACGCCCGCGATCGGACGCGCCTGCCTGAAGGAAGACCGGCCTGCCCTGCGGCGAGCGGCTCACATTCAGCGGGCCACGGACCTTGAACCACCGTCCTTCGTAGTCGGCCCGACGGACGC
The DNA here is from genome assembly GCA_031291715.1 of Rhodopila sp. Lineage (GTDB taxonomy): Bacteria > Pseudomonadota > Alphaproteobacteria > Acetobacterales > Acetobacteraceae > Rhodopila. The sequence goes on from JARLIN010000118.1 coordinate 14,950, forward strand.
GCGTGGGATCGGCAAAAAGCGGCGCTTCGCGATCCCGGACCAGCGCATCGTCCTGCCAGGAATCCCATAACCGGCAGGAGGCTTCGAGGAATTCATCGGCGCGATCATATCGCGCCTCACGCGAGAGATGTTCCTCCCGGCCGAAGTTGCGCGCCTCGGCTTCCTGAAAGGATGTGACGATGTTTATGGCCGCGCGGCCGCCGCTCAGGTGGTCGAGCGTTGCCAGCGCACGAGCAACGGCGAAAGGCTCAAAATATGTAGTCGATATGGTGCAGGCGAGCCCGACATGCCGGGTCGCGCCGGCGATGAGCGAGAGTACCGGCAGCGGATCGAGGCGCAGCGCCCCCAGGGCTCCGTAACGTAGCTGGCTGTCGAGGCTGCCCCTCAAGCGGTCGGGCACAGCCAGGATGTCGGCCAGGAACACGAAATCGTAGCAGCCTTCCTCGAGCAATGTCCCAAGTCGCTGATAATAGGCAGCAGACAGGAGATCCCCTTGCGCTTGCGGGTGGCGCCAGCCGCCATGACTGCCGGACACCGGACCGGCGGAGGCAAAGACCGCCAAATGCATCTGCCGGCCGCCCGTATCGTCGCCTGCCATGATCGCCTTACTCCCCGGTTACCGTGATTTCGACCGGCGTTGTGCGTGCCACTGTGTTGTAGATCGGGCAGACGTCCTTGAAGACCTGCACCAGGGCTTCGGCCTGTCCGGACGGAACACCGGCGAATCGGAAATCCAGCGCGACACGCGCGAACCGGGTCCCATCTGCCGGATCGACCTCGTAGGACGTAGCCACCTCGACGCTTGGCAAACCGACCCCTTGGGATCGGGCTGTATCGGCGATGACAGCCAGGCTGCAGGCGGCGAGCGACGACAGAAAGAGCTCCGCGGCGACAGGCGCCTCAGCCGGCCCGCCACGCGCGCGGGATGCATCGGCGACGAAATGCACTTGCCGTGCGCTCAGCAGGAAGCGGCCGGGCGTCTGGGTTGTCGTCGCACGCGCGCTCGGGCGGTCGGTCATTCCAGGTTTCTCCTAATCAACGTTGGTATGTCGGCTGTTCGTCGTATCGCACTTCTCACGTCGTGCCTTTATGATAAATCACGATGTATATGCAATCGCCTAAAACACGAACGGGGAATGTTGCGCTCGCATAGCGCCAGCTCGCAGAATCCATTGCCACCACGCTCGCCACGCCGGCCGTCGCACGGCCTGCGCATTGATCGCCATTCCGCCTGCGCTTGGCCGGTCATTGCCAGCCTGGCCCAATCAACATGGTTATGACGTTTTTTGTTGTATTGCACTCGTATATCAGTGTGTTTATGCTGAACCACGGCATCGACGCGATCAGTCACAACAGGAGTAGGACATGTTGCTTTCGCGGCGCGCGACCTTGCAGGCACTCACCGCCGCCGTGTTAGCCACGCCAGTCGTCGCACGGTCTGCCGATCCATTCCGCATCGGCACCGTCCTCTCCGTGACCGGACCAGCCGCCTTCCTCGGTCAGGACATGAAGGACGGTGCGCAGCTCGCCGTCGAACAGATCAATCTCTCCGGTGGAATCGACGGCCGCGAGGTCGAGTGGATCTTCCACGACGCGCAAAGCGAAACCCAGCGCGCCATCAATGACACGCGCAAGCTGCTGACGAGCGACCGTGTCGATATCATCGTCGGCGGCGGTTCCATGAGCGGCATCGCCCTCGCCATGTCGGCCATGTGCGAGCAGGCGAAAGTGCCGTTCATATCGACCGAAGGCGCGGCCGGCATCGTCGCTCCCGTCGCGCAACACCGCTGGAGCTTCAAGAGCACCGTCGATGACGACCTCGCCATGCAGCGGCTGGCCGACTATTTCGATAAGCGTGGCATTCAACGCATCGCGCTTCTCGCGGACACAAGTGGTTTCGGCCAAAGCGCCACGGAACAGTTGCGCGCGGTCGCGTCTGCGCGCGGCCTCTCTCTCACCGCCCTGTCCTTCTCACCGGGCGATACCGACCTTGTGCCGCAGCTGACCGCCGCCCGAGAAGCCAAGGCGCAGGCCATCATCTGCTGGACCGTTACGCCCGCGGGACTCGTGTTCCTCAAGCAGGCCCAGCAACTCGCGCTGCACGAGCAGGCGACGCTGATCCACGGCTATGGCTTCGTCGCCAACCGGTACATGGAGCTGGCTGGGAATGCGGCCGATCCGCTGCTTCTGCTGAGCCAGAAATTCGTTGTCGGCGACGAGCTGCCGGACAACGATCCTGTGCGCCAACCCATCCTTGCATTGGACAAGGCGTTTCGTGAGCGATGGAACCGTGCGCCGAACCAGTTCGTGGCGCAGACCTATGATGCCGTGCAGATGGCGCGCACGGCCCTGGCCCAAGGAGGCAAGGACCGGGAAAAAGTTCGCCAGGCGCTTGAGGCGATCCATGGCTTACGCTTGGCGAGCGGCGTTTTCGATTTCTCGCCTGATCGACACGCCGGCCTCTCCAAGCAGAACCTCGTCCTTGTCTCCTGGCGCGGCGGACGATTCCACCTCGCGGATTACACCTGACCCCGTCATGGCCGATCGTACCGTTCTGTTACAGCTCCTCTTCTCCGGGTTTGGCACGGGCGGCGTGTACGCCCTGGTCGCTGTCGGATTCAGCGTGGTTTACAAGAGCACAGGGGCGGTGAATTTCGCCCAGGGTGAATGGACGATGCTGGGGGGCATGACGACGGCGACCCTCGCCGCGCTCCATTTGCCGCCCGCTTTAGCCTGCATGATCGCGGTACCTCTGGTCGGTCTCGTCGGGCTGATGTCGGAGCGTCTGGCGGTCGCGCCGCTGCGGATTCCAACCCCGATGGCAATCACGCTTCTGACGATCGGCATTGGCCTTGCCACACGCGGCGCGGCGATGCTCACGCTGGGCAAGCAGCCAATGGGCTATGATGGTTTCTCGGGCAATGCCGTGGTCCAGATCGCGGGAATCCGCGTGCCGGCCCAGACGCTCTGGGTGCTGGCGATCGCGGCCGGCTTCCTGCTCCTTGCGCAGCTGTTCTTTTCGCGGAGCGTTCCCGGCAAGGCGCTCCGCGCTCTCGCCGCCGATCGGGATGCCGCGGCATTGGTGGGGATCGAACCAGGACGCGGCGTAATGTGGTGCTTCGCGCTTGGGGCATTCGCCGGCGGTCTCGCCGGGGCCATTGTGACGCCGCTGACCTTCATCTCCTACGACCAGGGTGCGGCACTCGGCTTCAAGGGGTTCAGCGCGGCAATCCTGGGCGGTCTTGGCAGCCTGCCCGGCGCGGCGCTCGGTGGCATCGTGCTTGGCGTCGCGGAGGCGCTCGCGGCAGGCACGCTCTCGTCTCAGTTTAAGGACGCAATCGCCTTTGCGATCCTGCTGCTGGTGCTTTTCCTGCGTCCCAACGGCCTGCTGGGCCGCGCCGATACGTCCCGTCTATGAGCTCTCCCCATTCCGCCGGGCGGACCGGGCTGCTGCTGGCCTGGATCGCGCTGTTGGCCCTGCCCTTTCTGGCGCCGAACGAACACGTGCTGTTCCTCGGCATTCAGTTCCTGATCAATCTGATCCTGCTCGCGAGCCTGAACACCTTGATGGGATGGGCGGGGCAGATCTCGCTCTGCCATGCCGGTTTCTTTGGCCTAGGCGCCTATGCCAGTGGCATCGCATCGACGAAGGCGGGCGTATCCCCCTGGCTCGGCCTGGCCCTTGCCGCCATGGTCGCAGGCTTGATCGCGGCGGCGGTCGGCCGGCCTGCGTTGCGCCTCAAAGGCCATACGCTGGCTATGGCGACGCTTGGCCTCAATTCCATCCTTTCCGTGCTGTTCACGCAACTGGTGCCGCTGACCGGCGGACCGAACGGGCTGCTTGGCGTGCCGCCGCTCTCGCTGCCCGATGATGTGCTGACGACCGCCTGGTCGACCTTCCTTGCCGCCTGGATCGCCACGGGCATCGTTCTGCTCGCGCTGCTCAATCTGATCCAGTCACGGCTCGGACGCGCACTGGGAGCAATCGCGTTCAATGAGACGGCCGCTGCCGCGGCGGGGATCGATGCATCCCAGCTCAAGCTGCAGGTCTTCGTGCTCACGGCCGGAATGGCTGGTCTCGCCGGTGGACTTTATGTGCATGCCAACCAGTACGTCTCGCCCGAGACATCCGGCACCAGCGTCTCCGTGCTGCTTGTCGCGATGGTGGCGATTGGTGGGTGGGGCCGGTACTGGGGCGCCGTCCCGGCGGCCCTGGTGATGACACTCAGCCCCGAGTTCCTTCAGGAAGCGCAGGATGCGGAGCTGCTTCTGTTCGGCGTGCTGATGATCTCGGTTCTGCTGTTCTTTCCAGGCGGCCTCGTCGCCGTCCCCGGCGCGATCAGCCGGGTTTGCGCCCGGCTGCTGCCCAATGCCTGACGCACCCATCCTCCGCCTGCGCGGACTGACGCGGCGTTACGGCGGGATCACCGCGCTGGATGATCTCGATCTCGACATCGCCAAGGGTGAGGTGCGCGGCTTGATTGGGCCCAACGGGGCCGGCAAGAGCACCCTGCTCGACCTGCTGACCGGCGTAACCGCGCCAAGCCAGGGCGCCATATTGCTCGACGGCAAGGAGATCGGCGGTCTTCCGGTATTTCGCCGTGCTGAACTCGGTCTCGCGCGGACGTTCCAGACGCCGCAGGCACTCGGCCGCATGACAGTCCTGGACAATGTGCTGGTCGGCCGCCACACGCAGACCCGCGCCGGCCTGCTGCAGGTGCTTCTGCGCACGCCCGCGGCCCGTCAGGAGGAGGAAAGCAGCCGGGCGGCCGCGCTCGATGTCCTGCGGGAACTGGGTCTGACCCATCGCGCCGCCGATCCGGCATCTGCTCTGGGCCTTGGTGAGCGCCGGCTCCTCGATATCGCCCGTGCGCTCGCGGCGCGCCCGCGCCTGCTCCTGATGGACGAGCCAGCCGCGGGCCTGACCGCCGCGGACACCACGCGCCTTGCCGAGGTCGTGCGGACGATCAATCGGGCGGGGGTCACGGTGCTGCTGGTCGAGCACGACGTGCAACTGGTCCTGCGCCTGGCGCACCGCGTCCTGGTGCTGGACCGGGGGCGGCGCCTCGCGGAAGGCACCCCGCAA
>JARLIN010000119.1 GCA_031291715.1 Rhodopila sp.
CGCCTTGCGGCGGCCGCCGTAGGTGAAGGCGCCGAAGACGCCGTCCAGCCGCTGTTTCAACCGCTCCGGCATCGCGTCGAACGCCGCGTAGCCGCTGGCGAACAGCGTGTCGCCGCCGGTGTCCGGTATTGCCAGGGCATAGAGCTGCGTCGCCTTGAACGGCACCTCGTCATAGGCGCCGTCGGTGTGCCAGCCCTCGGCGCCGCGGCGATAGATCGCCTGGTTGAGTGTGCCGTCGGGGTTGAGTTTCCCCGTCCCAAGCATGGTGATCTCAGGCAGGTCCGGGTGACGGGTGCTCTTGGAGGGGTGCGGTGAGACGATACCGAAACGACGACTATACGCCAGGAACTCGGTGATCGTCAGGTCCTGGCCGGTGACGACCAGGACGTTGTGATCCAGCCAGGCCTGGTAGATCGGCGCGAAACCGGCATCGTCCAGACCTCTGAGATCGACACCCGAAACTTCGACCCCGATTTGGGGGCCGACCTGACGTATTTGGACCATTGACTGTCCTCCCTGTACATGAAGGGAATGCCCTACACGGCGGGTCGTCAAGGTGCTTATAATCACCGTTCGCGTTTCAGGAGGCTTCCATGCACCTGTTCAAACAGCATGCGGTCAAGGATATGGCGGAAGTATCCACGCTCATTCCCGTGATTGACTTTGGTCCGTATTTCGCCGGCGAGCCCGGCGCGCTGGCCGTGCTGGCGGAGCAACTTCGCCGCGCCTGCGAGAACATCGGCTTTTTCTATGCGCTGAACCATGGCGTGCCGCAGGCGGTCATCGACCGGGGTTTCGCCGCCTCCCGCCGGTTTCATGCCCTGCCGCTGGAAGACAAACTGAAGCTGCGGCTGAATGAGAACAATATCGGCTACATGCCGATGAACGCCTCGGTGCAAGGCGCATCCACGGTACACAAGGCGACAAAGCCTAATCAGAACGAAAGCTTCTTCGTCAGCCACGACCGCGGCGCCGACCATCCCGATGTCCTGGCAGGGATTCCGCTGCGCGGCCGCAACCAGTGGCCCGAGGGACTGCCGGGCCTGCGCCAGGATATGATGGGCTATTTCGATGCCCTGTCCACCATGTGCGACCGCATGCTGCCGCCCTTCGCCGTGGCGCTGGACATGCCGCCCGACTATTTCGCCCCGTTCTTCGCCAATGAGGCGCACATCAATCTGCGTTTCCTCCATTACCCGCCGCAGGAGGACATGAGCGAGAACACGTTCGGTACGGCGCCGCACACCGACAACAGTTTTATGACGGCCCTGGCTCGGACGGATGTGCCCGGACTGGCGGTGCGGCTACCCTCCGGCGAGTGGTTCGCGCCGCCGGTCATTCCGGGGACGTTCCTGATCAACCTGGGCAACATGATGCGGCGCTGGTCGAACGACCGGTTCCTGTCCACGCCGCATGGGGTCATCAACGAGTCGGGGACGGACCGGTATTCGATCGCGTATTTCCACAGCCCGAACCCGTCCTCGGTGATCGAATGCCTGCCGAGCTGCGTAACGGCGGATAACCCCGCGCGGTATCCGCCGGCGGTCTACCGTGATCTGGTGCTGGAATTCTACCGGAAGAACTACTTTCACCAGAAAGGACATCGGTCGGAGGCGATGCAGCAGGTCAACGCCTGATCATCACAGGCGGCGATCAAACCCGATACGGCATCCGAACACCCGGATCGTCCGCCGGAAAGCCTTTGACATCCCGCGTGACGAGCAGCATCGCGTTGACCTGAGCCGAGGCCCAGACGATCGCATCGGGCAACTTGAGCCGATGCGCCCGGCGTAACGTCACCGCACGCTCGGCAATCTTCTCGTCCAGTCCGACCAGGACGAACCCATCGATGAAATCCCGCGTGCCTTGCTCCGCCGCTGGGGGCGCCCCCGCCATCACCTCCATCCAGGTGATGACGCTGATGGCCTTGACCTCATAGCGGTTCAGTTCGTTGCGTGCCGCGGGAACACCGCGCAGGAAATCGATCAGGATGCTGGTGTCGAGCAGAGCTTTCACCACTCGGTGCGGGCTTTCTCTTGATAGGCCAACCCGTCCATCGCCTCGGCGCCCCACAGACCGTATGCCGCCGCGGCTGGCTTCGCTGTGTGGCGTTCGAGGTATTCGGCGACCGCCTCGCGGATCAACGCGGCACGCGGCTGCCTGAGCCGATCGCACAACGCCGCCAGGGCTTGGATCTGGGCGTCGGGAAGATCGACTAGCATGCGCATGCGTGAGCATCCATATATGATATCGACATCATATATCACTCTCACCGCCGTCTTCAACCAGGACCAGGTGCGGCAGGGGGACTAAACCTCCAGCCACTCCTGCCTGATCGCCGTATTCGCCGCCAGATCTTCGGGCGCGCCCTCGAACACGATCTGCCCGTGGCCCATCACATACAGCCGGCGGGAAATCTTCAGCGCGATGGTCAGCTTCTGCTCGACCAGCAGGATCGAGACCCCACGGCCGGCGATCTCCGCCAGAAGCACCCCAACTTGCTCCACCAGCAGCGGCGCCAGTCCTTCCGTGGGCTCATCGATCAGGATCAGGTCCGGATCGCCCATCAGCGTGCGGCACATCGTCAGCATCTGCTGCTCACCGCCGGACAACACGCCGGCCGGGTTGTTCTGCCGCGCCGCCAGGTTCGGAAACAGCCGGAACACGTCGTCGAACGTCCACCGCCCGAACCGGCCTGCCCGCTTCAGCCCGAGTTCCAGGTTCTGCCGCACGCTGAGTGTGGGGAACACCTGACGGTCCTCCGGCACATACCCGATCCCGGCGCGAGCGATCAGGTCGCTGCGCAGCCCAGCCAGATCGCGCCCCCGGAACATGACCCGCCCCTGCGGCGGCACCAGCCCCATGATCGCCTTGCAGGTGGTGGATCGTCCGACGCCATTGCGCCCCAACAATGAGACGATCTCGCCCTCACCGACATCAAGGTCGATGCCATGCAGGATATGGCTCTGGCCGTAATACGCGTGGAGGTCGCGGACTTCGAGCATCATTCCAGCGCCCCCAGATAGGCTTCCTGCACCGCCCGATTGGCGCGCACGGCCGCGGGAGGACCGGAGGCGATCACCTGCCCATAGACCAGCACCGTGATCGTATCCGCGAGATCGAACACGACCTTCATGTCGTGCTCCACCATCAGCAGCGTTTTGCCCTGGGTGACACGACGGATCAGCGCCATGGCGTAATCCGTTTCAGTGTTGCTCATGCCGGCGGTTGGCTCATCCAGCAGCACTACGGACGCCCCGCCGGCGATCGTCATGCCGATCTCCAGCGCGCGTTGCTCGGCATAGGACAGCAACCCGGCCAGGATATCGCGGCGGCTGGCCAGGTTCAGTTCCTCCAGCAGCAG
>JARLIN010000010.1 GCA_031291715.1 Rhodopila sp.
GCGCCATCACCTGGTCGGAACTGAGCGCCGCCACGGCGGCGGTGCTCAGCCCGACCACGTTGGCGGTGGTCAGCGCCGAGACCTCATCCAGGGTCAGCGCCGTGGCCTGGGCGGACGACAGCGCCGCCACCTGCGCCGAGGTAAACCCCTGGATGATATCGGTGGCGAGCGCCGCTATTGCGCTAGTCGTCATGCCCGCGATCTGTGTGGGTGTAAAGCTTGAGGCTGTCATGAGGGTTTACCTGCCGTCGGGTTGCCTAGAAGAGGACACTTTTGTGTCGCAGCACTCTTGCAAATATCAGGTGTGCAATCCGCTAAAGCCATCCAAAGCACCCCGAGAGTTCGGATGCCACGGACAGCAAGATTTTTTGCCTGCTGGAGTATTGTGTGAGACCCGTTAATGCGAGGTAAACAGACCTACATCGAACGATGGAAAAGGGTTGCTGTTGGCACATCGCCCGTAAGCGTCGCGGCGCGCCCACATGGTATCGGCCGCGGGGATATGATCCGATCCCATCATGACGAGGACGAACGGGTTAGCGAACGTGATCTCTGACAGCGATGACATGGCGAGCACTCATATGAGCACTCATACGGGTACTCGCTCGGCACGCATCGAGGTGGTCAGGACGGAGCGCCGCCGCCGTTGACCGCTGGAGTAGAAGCGGGCGATCGTCGCCGAGACTCGGATTCCAGGCGCGTCGTTGGCGGGGATGGCGCGTAAACACGGTATTTGGTACCGGGCTGCTGTATTCCTGGCGCCGCCGCCTTCTCGGCGAGGTGCCGGCGGTGATGCATGGCTTCGCGCGGGTCGAGCTGACGGATGCCGCCACGGCGGTTGTCACCGCGCCGCTCATCCCAACCGCCAGTTCCGTGGGTTTGATTGAGATCACCGTGCCGAACGGCGCCAACGTTCGTGTCGACGCCAAAGTGGACGAACGGGCATTGCGCCGCGTGCTCAGGGTGCGGCGTGAGGGATGATCGGGCCGCGGAGCGGACCGATGCCGCAACAAGCGGTCAGCGCGCTCGCGCTTCCACTGGGAGGCATGCATGTGTGGCTGGCGTGCGGCTACACCGACATGCGCAAAGGCATAGACGGCTTGGCCGTGCTCGTCCAACAGATGCTGAAGGAGGATCCTTCCGGTAGCGCATTGTTCGCCTCTCGCGGCAAACGCGGGCGTCGTGCGACATAGTGCATCCTTTGGGTCAAAGGTTTGGCAGCCGGGTCATCCTATCGTCTTGAAGAAGCTGGGATTTGCAGGGTCGGCGATCAACGATTTCCTGGACGCCCAGTCGGACGCTGTCCGAAGTCAGCGCGGCAACCGGAATTTGCCAGGGTGCCGACCTGATCAACTGCGTCGCGGGGAGCGTTCCTTCCCGGATCAGCTTGTGAACCGAGCCGACGCAGATTTCGAGCCGTTTCGCAGCTTGGTCGACGGAGATTGTTTCGGGTCGGTCCGCTTTTGGATCGAACGACGCAATCCCCAGTTGTTCACGCAGATCTCGGACGCGAACCGTGGTCCACGCCTTGCCATCGGCTGGTTTGCAACGCATCCGATTTAATGTGCCCGCTACCTCACGGTCGGGCCATTGGCCGCCGATTTTGCGAACCGCGTCAACCGGACTGACGTGATGGCCCTCCGGATAGCGGCCGCAACGGACTCTCGAAATGCGCAACTCAGTGTGGCGCCCGCCAATCCAATGGATCGTTACGACGGCCTCGTTGGCGGTATCGTCTAGGTCGACCAACACCTCTCTTATAAGTATATATGTGATGGGTTGTCTGGTTCCGGCATCCGTTCCGGGGGCATTCCAAACAGCGGGCAGATCGCGTGCGAGCGCCATCAGCGCTACTTCGTCCATCTTCGGCCGTGACAGCGCAGCGGCGTCGTGACGGTTGATGCGCTCCTCGAGTGCGGCAACGCGCTCGAGCGCGGTGTTCCATCGATTCTCAAGTTCGCGCGCGACAAGACGTTTTGCGGGATCGACGGCTTCGTACCTGCGTGCGGCAAGTGAAGCGTCAAAGCGCGCTTCCTCAAGTTCGCGGCAGAGAGCCAGACGGATGTCAGCGTCAACCTGAGCGGATTGGTGGACGGCCCGGATCGCGGCATCAACGGCATGGCCCGAGACGGCCTCGATGATCTGGGCGGCGACGGCCTTATCGACGCGGATGCCGCCGATGCCGATGCACAACCATCCGCCGATATGGCTGTCGTCTCCGCGGCAGTGTTAACGATGGGCGTGACCGGCGGCGGAACCATAGAAGACCCTCATGGTCCGGCCGCATCGGCCACACCGGACCAGCCCGGTCAACAATGCCCGGCCGCCTCGCGCGGACTTCCTGTCAGTGCGGCGCTTCATGTGGGCATTCTCCGACACCAACTGCCGATTCGCTTCGAACTCCTTCCAGCTGATCTAGCCGGGATGATGGTCCCGCAGCAGTACATTCCACTCCGTCCGAGGTTTGGTATGGCCCGTGGTCTTGCGTGGGCGCCCGTCCACCAGACTTGTCCGTTGCGTGGTCCGGCCGAAGACATAAGCTCCGGCATAGACCGGATGCCGAAGGACCAGCAGCACCGCGTGATAAGCCGCCGGTCGCCATTCAATCCGGCAGACCGTGGTGTTGCGCCGCATGACCGGCACCTTCAGCGCCGCATCCTGTAACCACAACATCACCTGGCGGGCGCTGCCGAGTTCGCGGAACTTCGCGAACACCAACCGGATCGCGTCGGCAATTCGCTCGTCGGGGTCCATCTCGATCTGTCCGAGTTCGTTCCAGCAGTAGCCCGGCGGCAGCGCGAAGCGCAGCTCACCCCTCAGAGCCTTGGAATTCCGCGCGGCAAGGCCACGGTGCCGCAACAGACTGAGTTCATATTCGGACATCGTTCCTTTGAGGCCAAGCAACAACCGGTCGTTGACCAGGCGCGGGTCGTAGGTGCCATCCGGATCAATCACCAGCGTTCCGACCAGGGCGCATAGGTCAACCAAATGATGCCAGTCCCGTCCGTTGCGAGCCAGGCGGGAAGCCTCGATGCAGAATACCGCACCGACCGTGCCGGTGCAGACCGCGGCGACTAGTTTCTGGAACCCCGGCCGATCCACGAGTCCCGATCCGGAGCGGCCAAGGTCATCATCAATGACGGTAACCGACGCGAACCCGGCATCCCGCGCCGATTCCCCCAAGCCATATTGGCGCCGCTGACTTTCGGTATGTTCGAGCACCTGTCCCATGGTTGATTGACGGACATAGACCATGGCACCCCGGCCGAGATGATCAGATGTGATTTTCGGACTCATCACGAGTGTCCCTTCCGCTGGTTGCCGGAGAAACGACTGTGCCGAGAGCCTCGAGCAGCAGATCGGCCAGGGGGCAATATTATACTTGTCAAACCCAGGTCGGCATGGTAGGTTCTGCGCATAGACGGAGCCAAGCCGATGCCCAGCGTTCTCGACAAGCCCTACTTTCGCGACGAAGCCGAAGCCTATGCGAAGCTGGAAAGCATCGTGTGGCCGAATGGTCCGGTTTGCGTCCATTGTGGCGAGACTGGCCGGATTGGCCTGCTTAAGGGGAAGGCCACTCGCCCCGGAGTATATAAGTGTTATGCGTGCCGGAAGCAGTTCCGGGTAACGGTCAACACCGTGTTCGAGGCCAGCCATATCCCCCTGCGTGATTGGCTCAAGGCCGTCTATCTGGTGGTTTCCAGCAAGAAGGGCGTTTCGAGCAACCAAATCCACCGGACCATGGGAATCACGCTGAAAAGCGCCTGGTTCATGACGCATCGTATCCGAGAAGCGATGAAAGAACCGGAATGGCGCGAAGCTGGCCCCCTCGGCGGTAGTGGAATGACGGTTGAAGCGGACGAGACGTGGGTCGGGGGAAAGGCTGCCAACCGTGCCTATGGTCCGATCCCGGAAAAGCAAGCGGTCGCGGCGTTGGTCGAGCGCGGCGGCCGGGTTCGCATGTTCCACGTCCCGCATGTGACCGCCGCCAATCTCGCGCCGCTCATTGCTCGCCATGCCCACCCGGACAGCCGGTTTATGACCGACGAGAGCAACGTCTACAGCCATGCCGGGACTTGGTTCAAAAGCCACGAAACGGTGAACCACTCCATCAAGGAATACGTCCGGGATGAAGCCTATACCAACACGATCGAGGGCTGCTTCAGCATTCTGAAGCGCGGGATTTACGGGGTCTATCAGCACGTGAGCGAGGCGCACCTGAAGCGCTACTTGGCCGAATTCAGCTTCCGCTACTCCTACCGGATCAAGACCGGCTTCGATGACATGGCCCGGTTTGAAAAAGCGTTGGCGGGTATCGTCGGCAAGCGGCTGACGTACCATGGCACTGGTAGCGTCAGGCCAGCGGCGCCTGCCGCGTAAACCTGGGCGTGACCATGCGCGGCGGCGGAGTGCCCACGTGACGGATTCGCGGCAGGGAGAACTGGAATTGTTCGACGGGTCGCCCGATCTGTCGATGCGATCTCGAAAAGACGACTCGAATCAATAGGTTAGCAACCCGTTGATTCTTCTCATTGAATCTTGTAAACAGGCGATGGCAGGCAACGCCGGGGTAAGCCCACGTCTCTCCTTTGGGAGGCAGCCGAACCGATGGTCATCCCTGACGGGTGGCCTACATACGGCCGGTGGCAATTGGGTCCGGGGGCCTGCCGCCCTTTAGGGGCGCGCCGAATAGCTCAAATATCTCACGTTGATTGTCCATGAGCGTCCTGTCCCAATGGTCAGGTTGCAATTTCACGCCGAATCCGAATACCCCTTCTGGCCCTTCCGCGACACGCGGTTTCAATATGGACGAAAACCGAACATCGCCCGCGCGGCCATTTGCTTGCCCCAACCCACGGTAAAAAGCGCTCGTCACTATATCTGCCATTTGAAGGCCGGCCCGCTGCCGGTGCGAAAAATGGTGAATCTGCTGGATATCAACCACATCCCAGGCGAGGTCATCCCGAGATACAACCAATTTCCTCTCTTGGCTCTGTATCCACAACTTGGCCAGGTAGTCGCGTGTATGGGGATAGAACATGCCGCCCCGGCTGGAGAATTCGACGCGCAGTTTGCGCTGAGGGCCGTTGCGATACCGGGTTAACCCGTCTTTTCGACAGTATTTCGTGACCTTTTCCAACAAGACCCGAGCCATCCAATTGTAGAAATAGTTCTTGGAGCGCACCCGTTCGGCCCGCGTGTTTCGGTGGCCGCGCATGTTCGGTTTATGTGAAACTGATACGAACCATCTGAAGTTCAGACTTTCCAGGTATCGGCAGACCAACTCCTTCCTTGTGTCATCAAGCTTCGCGAAATGAATGTCCGACCTTTGGTGCGTCTTGATTCGAGCCAGCAGTTCGGTCAACCACTGCTGCACAAATGCATCCTCGTGTATCGGCACAACGAAGGCTTGAGGTGGACCCCATCGGTTGGACAGGAATCGGGGTGACTTAAGAGAGAGTCCCACCGTGTTCCAACGCCCCTCCCGATCCGAGGGGAAGCCTGAGGGCCAGTATAGACCCTGTTCTTTACTTGTCAATACATTATTACTTCCTTTCCCCGCTGATGTGCCTGTGAGTATGTGGGCAACGCGTGAGCGTCGCGCAGCGATGCGGAAGCGTTATCCACATACTCACAGGCCGCCCCTTCATGAACCGCGCGTGGCGTCCGATAGCCCAGCGCCTGGTGCGGTCGCTTCTCATTGTAGAACCCCAACCAGCCGCCGGTGCCCTGACGGGCTTCGGCCACCGAACCATACGCTTTGATATACACCTCCTCGTATTTCAGGCTGCGCCACAGCCGCTCGATGAAGATGTTGTCGAGAAACCTCCCTTTGCCGTCCATGCTGATCCGCACGCCCTGGCTCGAAAGCTCGTCCAGAAACGCGGCGCTGGTGAACTGCACGCCCTGATCGGTGTTGAATATTTCCGGACGGCCGTGCCGGTCCATCGCCTCGCGCAACGCGTCGATGCAAAAGTCCGTCTCCATGGTGATCGAAAGCCGCCACGCCAACACCCGCCGGCTGAACCAGTCCATCACCGCCACCAGATACACAAACCCTTTGGCCATCGGGATATATGTGATGTCCGCGCACCACACCTGGTTCGGCCGGTCGATGATCAAACCTCGTAACAGATAAGGGTACACCTTGTGGTCCGGATGCGACCGACTGGTGTTGGGCTTCTGATAGATCGCCTCCAGCCCCATCACCCGCATCAGCCTTTGGGCGCGCTTGCGATTCACCACCCAGCCGTCGCCCCGTAACACCACCGCCATCCGGCGCGAGCCGTAGAACGGGTACTCCAGATGGAGCTCGTCGATCCAGCGCATCACCGCCAATTCGTCGGAGCCCACCGGGACCGGCTGATAATATAAGGTCGAGCGCGCGACTTTCAGCAGACGGCATTGCGCGGCGACCGGCAGGGCCGGATCATCATGGTCCACCAGCGCCAGCCGCGCGGCCCGCTTCATGGCCCAGACCTTTTGCGAAAAAAATCCCGCTCCACCGTCAGCTGGCCGATCTTCTCATACAACGGGGCCAGCAAAGCCTCGTCCGCGGCGGCATCGACCTTCGTCCCGGCATGACTTCTGGCGAACAAAGCTGCCGTGCCCTCCAGCAACGTCTTTTTCCAGGCATGGATCTGGCTGGCGTGCACCCCGAACCGGCTCGATAGCTCAGCCACCGTGCCTTCTTCCCGCACCGCCGCCAGCGCGACCTTCGCCTTGAACTCAGCGTTGTGCTTCTTCCGAGTATTGGCCATGTCTCACCTTCGGCCGTCCGGCCGCCCCAAGGAGAGACTCTCTCTTAGCTACCTGTCCAGTTTCCGGGGTCCACCTCA
>JARLIN010000011.1 GCA_031291715.1 Rhodopila sp.
AACGGACGCGTTACCAGGATTGCAGCACCCTACCGGTGACCTATTACCGGGATTTCCTCGACGACGTTCGCGAGCGATCCGACCGGATCATGGACGGCGGCAAGGTATTCTCGGTCTGCCGGCTGGCGTTGCGGTGCCAGGCGGTGGCCGAGCGGTTCGTTCCAATCAGGTCGTGACAACGAGGATCTCGGTCAGCCCCATCGCCAGTACTTGCCGCAGATCATCGGCCGCCAACGCGACGCATCCTTCGGTCGGTGCGAAATCGTCCCGTGCCACATGCAGGAAGATCGCCGATCCGCGACCTGGCTGAACGGGCGAATCGTTCCAACCCAGCACGCCGATGATGTCGTACACTGCATCTTCGCGCCACAGCGACTCGGCGCTGGCATCGATCGGCAAGTGTACCGGACGATTGTAGTCGGGATCGGCCGGATCGTCGCACCAGCCATCGTGAGGCACGATCGGCGCCACCGGCACCGCGCAAGACGGCGGCGCTCCGCGGTCCGGACGATACAGCACCTTTCGCAGTGGTAGCGTCGCCTGCGGCGTCGCACCGTCGCCTTCCCGCTTGTCAGTCCTGACGCCGCCACGCCCGAGCGCCGCCCGGAATGTTTTGGTCCCTAGAGTCAGAGTGCCGGCGGACGTGACGATAGCGCGCATCGTTGGATGATCCTGAGACTCCGGACGCCATTTTGACCCCGGCGAAACTGACTATACGCTCAACCCATTCAATGGAGGAAACCAATGGCCCGCGTTCCTTACCTCGAACCGTCCGACCTCGCGCCGGAGGATCAGGATCTGCTCAAACGTCCCATCTGGCTGTTCAAGGCCCTGGTCAATTCGCCGAAGGCGGCGCGCGCTTTCTCCGGTCTTGGGGGCTACATCCGTTACGGCAGCAAGCTCGACCCGCGGCTGCGCGAACTTGCCATTCTTCAGGTTGGCTGGCTCGCACGCTCTCCCTACGAGTGGTCGCATCACGTCAAGCTCGGCCATGATTTCGGCGTCAGCGATGACGACGTTCAGGCCCTGATCGACGACACCGACGGCAAGCCGACCAGTCTCGATCCTCTGTCGAAGCTGGTGCTGAAAGCCGCGCGGGAGATGACGAATGACGGTGCCATGGCCGAGGCGACGTTTGCCGCGCTGCAAGCCGAACTCGGCAACGAACAGGTGGTCGATCTGACGCTGACCATCGGGTTCTACAACGCCGTCGTCCGCGTGCTGGGCACGCTGCAGATCGATGTCGAGCCGGATTACATGCCTTATCTGAAGCGATTCCCATTGCCCGCCTGATCGCACGCAGGGCCACCTCGCGCCACGATTGGCCACATCGTGGCGCCAGTTTCGCCACTGTCACAGGCGACAACGATCTCCGGTCCGAGGCGAAGCTCAACCAACGCCTCGGCACAGGAGACCACAGCCGTGCCTATCAAGGGCCTCTACTTTGCTTTCGCTTTCGCCGGTCTGCTGGGCATCGCTGCAACCGCGCACGCTGAAAGCCCATTGGACCAGACGCATCAGCGCCATGACGAGGTGAGTGACCGCGTCCCCCACCAGAACGAGCACGTCGAGAAGGAACGGCACGAACGCACGACCTTCCGCCGCCCGGTTCATGTCGTGCACCGGGATGATCGCGCCGTGCGCGCCGAAGGACATTCAGCCGACGGACATTCAGTCGAAGGACATTCAGCCGAAGGACATTCGGCCGATCGACGCGACGGCGAGCACCCGGCGCCGCGGGAACAGGGGGCGCCGAACAGTCACGATTCCAGCGAAAGCCGGGAAATCGTGCGGTAACGAACGCCGCTCAGAGGCTCCGATTGGCGCGGGCGACCACGGCTTCGAACAGAACCTGGCACCCCGCCTCGGCTTCCTCCGGCTTGATGCTTTCAGCTTCGTTGTGCGACAGCCCGTCCTTGCACGGTGTGAAGATCATAGCCGTCGGGACGTGCCGCGCGACATACACCGCGTCATGGCCCGCACCTGAAACGATTTCGCGGGTGCTGTAGCCGAGCTTCGCGGCCCCTTGGCGGACCAGATCGACGCAGGATGTGTCAAATGGCTGCGCCGGGATCTTGAACAGCGTCGTCAGTTCCAGCTTCACCCCGCAGGCATCTGCGATTGCCTGTGCCGCCGGCGGAAATTCGCTGTCCAGAACATCGACTTCGGCGTCTTTCGGGTGCCGGAACTCGACCGAGAACCGCACTTCCCCCGGCACGACATTGCGGCTGTTGGGGAACACCAGAAGCTGTCCGACACTACCGCGTCCGTCATCCCCCCGCGCCCGCATCATGCGGTCCACGAGGTCGATGATCCGCGCCGCGCCGACCAGCGCGTCCTTGCGTGTCGAGGGCGGGGTCGTCCCGGCATGGCTGTCCTGTCCGATCACGACCGCGTCGTACCAGACCTGTGCCTGGGCGCCTGTCACGATACCGATCTGCTTCTCCTCGCGCTCGAGGATAGGGCCTTGCTCGATATGCAATTCGAAATACGCATCCGCCTTGAATGGGGCGGCCGGTTCCGGCCCCCGGTAGCCGATCCCATCCAACGCGCTTTCCACCGCCACGCCAGCGGTGTCCGTCAGCGCATACACCTTATCGAGCGTATAGACGCCGGCCCATACGCCGGAGCCCATCAGGCTGTGACCGAACCGGCTGCCTTCTTCGTCGGTCCAGTTGATCAGCTCCAACGGCGCTTCGGTGACGATGCCAAGGTCATTCAGGCTGCGCATCACCTCCAGCCCGGCGATCACGCCAAGTGCCCCGTCGAATTTTCCGCCGCTCGGCTGGCTGTCCAGGTGGCTGCCGAACAGCACCGGCAACCGATTCGGGTCGCGTCCGGGCCGGCGCGCGAACATGTTTCCGATCGCATCCACCCGGACGGTGAGCCCCATCGCCTCGCATTCGGCACGGAACCTGTCGCGCCCACGCTTGTCCACGTCGGTCAGGGTCAGGCGGCGTACACCGCCCTTGGGGGTTGCGCCGATCTCCGCGAAGCCCATCAGGCTGTCCCAGAGGCGTTTGCCGTCGATGCGCTGATTGGTTTGTGCCATGAGCGGCATCTTGCCCAGTGGGCGGCTTCCTGCAAGCCTGTATCTTATGACCGCACCCTCGATCATGCGAAACGCCGATCTCGACGGCCCGGACGTCTGGCAGGCGCGCGTGGACCTCGCCGCCTGCTTTCGTGCCGCCGCCCGGCTGGGGCTGCACGAGGGTGTCTGCAACCACCTTTCGTTCATGGTGCCCGGCCGTGAGGACCTGTTCATGGTCAATCCCGACGGCTGGTCGTTCGCCGAGATCACGGCCTCCCGCCTGCTGATCTGCGATTTTCATCGCAACGTCATCGCCGGCGATGGTGTGCCGGAGGACACCGCCTTCTACATCCATGCCCGCCTGCACGCCCGCCTTCCGCGCGCCCGCGCCGCTTTCCACACCCACATGCCGAACGCCACCGCGCTGACCATGGTGGAGGGCGAGCCCCTGATGTGGGCCGGGCAGAGCGCGTTGAAATTCTATGGCCGCACGGTGGTGGACGACGCCTATAACGGTCTGGCCCTGGACGAGTCGGAGGGCGACCGAATCGCCGCCAGCGTCGGCGATGCCGACATCGTCTTCATGAAGCACCACGGCGTTCTGATCCTGGCACCGACGATCGCCAAGGCCTGGGACGACCTCTACTACCTTGAACGCGCCTGCGAGGTGCAACGTCTGGCCCAGTCCACCGGCCGCCGTGTCGTGCCGGTCCCGCGCGAAATCGCGGAGGCGACGGCAGAGCAGATGCGGCATGAGGGCGGGCGGGACTCGCCGAAGCTGCATTTGGACAGTATCAAGCGTCAGCTTGACCGCGACGCGCCGGAGTATCGCCAGTGACCCGACTTATGCCTGCTCTGCTGGCGCTGCTCAGCTTCACCGGCTGCACGCTGATCGACCAGAAAACCTTCGCCCCGTCGCCCGAGGCCAAGGCGCAGCCCGCTCCACAGCCACCCGTTGTGATCGATCCACGTACGCCGCTGGTCACCATCGATTATACGGTTCCGTCGCCGGACTACACCGAACTGCTGCACTACGCCGTGCGTGCGGCGGAGAGCCGGGATGCCAACGTGCAGTATGACGTCATCTCGGTTCTGAAGGACACGTCGGAGGTCGCCACCAGCCAGGAACGCGCTACCGGCGTGATGCGCGCGATCATGCGGGACCGGGTGCCTGCCACGCGGATCCATCTGGGCCTGCGCACCGATCCGACCCTGGCCGCCAGCCAGGTCCGTGTCTACGTCCGCTGATACCAGTCCCAGGCGGAGCGCCAGCGCACGCACCGAGGGCATTGCCCTGGTGCTGTTCACTGCCTGTAGCTGGGGCCTGACCTGGCCACAGTCGAAATTCCTGCTGACCATGCTGCCGCCGTTTTCGATGCGTGCGGCCTGCGGTGTCGCCGGGTTCAGCTTCGCCTTCCTGGTTGCTTTCATCCGGCGGGAGCGTCTCTGGCCGCCGCGTGACCAATGGCCGCGGCTGATCCTGTTCGCGATGCTCAACTACGGCCTGTTCATCGTACTGACGACGCAATCGCTGGTCTGGCTCAAGGCGTCCGAGGCGGTGGTGATCACCTACACATTGCCGGTCTGGGCATCGTTGCTTGCCTGGCCGATGCTGGGGGAGCGGCCGACCGCGACAAAGATCCTGGCGCTGGTGCTTGCGTTGGGCGGCGTCGCGCTGCTGGTGGGCGCAGATACGGCCGAGGCGAGCTGGCAGAAACTACCCGCGGCCGGAATGGGGTTCCTGGCGGCCATTCTGTTCGGGCTGGGCACGGTTCTGGCGAAAAAACATCCGCTGCGCCTGCCGCCCACGACGAGCGTCGCATGGCAGGCGCTTCTGGGTATGGTTCTTGTCGTGGGACTGGCCAGCTTCGAACATCCGGTCTGGAGCAACGTCACGCCCGGCGGTTGGGTCGCGATCGCCTACATTTCCACGATCCCGCTCACGATCGCCTATCTGGCATGGTTCCGCGCGCTGCGGATGGTACCCGCCTCGACCGCCGCGACGACGGTCCTCGTTTCCCCGCTGGTGGGTGTGATCGGGTCCGGGGTGCTGCTGGGCGAGACGTTTGGGCCGCGGCAGATCGTGGCGTTGGCGATGACGTTGACCGGTGTGGCGCTGGCGGCGCGAGGGTAGCTCGCGAGGGCCATCGGAATAGGGGGCGTGTCCCGGCTGTGCTCTCGTCGCCGGTTCTTGTGCGGCTTGCCAACTGGCGACGGTATCGTGTCGGCTTCGCGACGAGCTAATATGGGTGGTTTGGGGCACGAACTGCGCTCCCGTCTCATGGTGGGTCTTGTGCCGGCTACCCACGACTTGCGCTGCTGGTACTGAAAGCCTGACGGATATTACCCGAGACCAACCGTCCGCTGTGGGTGGTTTTGCGACTGTCCGGTTTCGGGATAATCGAGGGAAAACCGGACATTTAGCCAATGGCAGAGATTGAACCGACAGGTGGCTGCCGGCTATCTGGCAAGCGGATCCAAAAGCGGACACTGATCCGCCTGGAGGCGTTAGCAGCGATCGACCGAAACCAGTTATTGGGGAGAACGGTGACTGTCACCGTCGGTCATGGATCACTCAAGGTCTTCATCGGCCATTCGGGGGTGCGGTGGGTCGTCGGCCCTGTGATACAGAATGATGGCTAGCACTGCACCCAGCATGCCCGCATGAGACTTCTCCATGTCGTCGAAGTGCATCTGGCCGCGCGCGAGGGCGGCATGAATGCGACCTGCTGCGGCAAGGGTCAGTTCTTTCTGATCGATGTCGCCGTGTCCGCCTTGCTCAAGAATGGCATCGTAGTCAGCTCCAACCCAGCGGTGTCCGTTCTTTCGTATGTTCCAATTGAGGCGCGCAACAACATACTGCGCGAGGCTGTCTTCGCCGTCATGATATTGAGACGGTGGTCGAGTGAGTGCAAGGCTCTCGATAAGTAAATTCAGCTTCTGGGCAAAGCTGTCGTGCTCGTGCTCGTAACGTTCAGCCTCGAGGTCCCACGAGAGTTCCCAGTTGGCGTGGATATGGCTAAGCGGACGAAGAACATAATGATCTAGCAGGTCGCTTCGAGCGAAGAATGCGCGCACGGCATCTGGGAGGAAAATGGAATTAGACATCACACAAACTCGCGGTGGGCGTAGGACGCATCATGATCATAGCATCAGGCGCTCCGGCAATCGACGGCCAGCGTTAGCCGTTGGCTGAATATCCGATTTGCAACATATCACTCGAAACCGGGCCGTCTCAAATTCCACGTCGCAGCGAGTGGCGGCTGGTTACAATGTCCGCTTCCGCTGCGCCACTCAGACCCGCCCGGAGAGCGGCCGCTTTCGGGAGGTGCTGATCAGGCGCGGTTCGGCCGCGATGGTCGGGTGCGGCTTGCAGGTAATCACCCGCAGGCCGCCCGGCTTCATACCTCTATATGCTCGGCGAGGGTGAGCGCGTCCTCGACGTCCACCCCGAGATAGCGCACCGTGCTCTCGATCTTGGTGTGACCCAGGAGCAGTTGCACCGCCCGCAAATTGCCGGTTGCCTTGTAGATGATCGACGCCTTGGTCCGGGGAAGCGAGTGCGTGCCATAGTCCTCGCGCCGCAACCCGATTGCTGTCACCCACTCGTCCACGAGCCGGGCATACTGCCGAGTGCCGATATGGTTCGCGTGGTTGGTGCGACTCGGGAAGGCATAGTCGTCAACCGCGCCGCCCCTGTGCTCCAGCCACGTCTGGAGGCTGGACCGAGCTGCTTCGAGCAACTCGAACTGGACAGGCCGGCCGGTCTTCTGCTGCGTGACTGTGGCTCTCGCTCTCACCCGGCCGCCGCTGACGAGCTCACCAATCCGAATTTTTACGACGTCGCAGCCACGCAGCTTGCTGTCGATGGCAAGGTCGAACAGAGCTTCGGTCCCGAAGACGTCGCTCTCGGTCGAGCCAGAACCGGATAGCCCAGACCTGCTGTGGTTTGAGCGCCCGCTTTGCGCCGACTAAGCGTCCGGCATTCCACGGCCGCCGCGCTCGGGCTGCCGGATCAAATTCTGAGTGTCCCATCGCTGTCTCCTTCCGGCCACAGTGGCCGACAGGAGAGTGAGGCGACTGAACATGAAATGGTTATACGAGCGCCGGACTGGCTGCGGCGGACCGAACGGGTTGGAACTGTCTTTCCTTCGTCGGGTGGCGAACAGACTATCAGTTTTCTGGCGCGGATAAGGTGAAGCGGACATTGAGGGAGCCGGAGATTCTGGAGCAGGTCGAGCCAAATCATCGCAATTTTAAAAGTCCCTTACTATACAGAAGATGATCCATGTCAGATAGTAGTTTAGTAACTTCCGCAAGTTTAGAATCGATTTTTCTTAGCTCAGTATTGTCTTTTGATAAAGATTTCTTTTCCAAAAGATCTTCGCGTAAAGTTTCTAACCGAACAAGTTCCCAAGCGTCCTTTTTTTCTTGATTTGCTTGCCAAATACTTCTTTTGGCCTTGTGGCCTGGTCCATCCCAAGGCGAATTATGGTCGGGGATAAAAAGAATCTTGCAGAAAGCGCCATCTTTTGGTGTCGGATCAACACAGAGGCCATTAGGCCTCTGCCATATGGCATGGTGCTCCGCACGAGCGAAGAGTTTCGGAAGTTCCCATATACACCATCCGGTAATCATGGCACCGCCGTAACGTCCAACTAATTTAGTGACATTATTAAAGCAGTCACCTTCTATACAACCGGCCTCTGGGCTGATAACAACATATGTCGCCTCTTGAACACCAAGCCTTCGAATTAACCTCTTTACCAGCGGCCGATCTGGTGACGTCGGTGGAGTTGGGCCATAGAGATCTAGGGCGTCGAATGACATCACATTAAGGTCCTAATTCTATATCCGGCACCAAGCCGGATAATCGCCGGAAACCGAGATCGAGACGCCCGTCACATCCGCTCCTCCGTTCGGGTGAATAAGGCTCCTCGCTTCCATTTGGCACCATATCGCGTCCCCGAAGCCGAGGCGAGGAGCGTCTGCTTCTAGGAGCCTGCCCGATGATCTGCACTGTCGGGGAAGGGTCGGAAGCAGGCGTGGCGGCGGGGTCTCCGGCGGGGACCAAGCGCCGGATTTTATCCACTGGATGCGCCAAAGTCGTGGCTGGCCGGGCCAAGCCCGGCCATGACATAAAAGCAAAGGTCCGTTTCATCATCCCCTTTACAGTCGCGTCCTTTTGGACCGGCCCTGTCACGACGAACTAAGCGAACCGCGGCATCACCTCGGTGTAGAACCGCTCGATCGACTTCATCAGCTTCGGATGCGGGATCAGGCTGTTATATGTGTAGCAGAACACCCAATCCACATTCTGCCGCTTCATGTTCGCCTCCACCCCACGGATCACCGTGTCGATCGTGCCGGCGAGGATGTAGCCCTCTTTCACCGCTTCCTCCGGCGTCAGGAACGAACCGGTCTTCGGATCCTGCATTCCACGCCGGAAGCCGAACGGCTCGAACCAGGCCCGCCCGGAGAACTGCCCGGAGTCACGCCACAGCGCCATTGCCTCCTCATCCGTGTCGGCGATGATGACGTCGCGCAGCAACCCCGTCCCGTGACCCCGGGGCCGTCCCGAAACCTCGGCATAAACGTCATACAGATGGTTCTCATAAACTGGCAGCATCGCCGGCAGGATCGCCGTCACCCCCTCTTTCGCCGCCCAGCGGATCGAGTTCTCCGACGACGCGAACGGCAGGAATATGGGCGGGTGCGGTTTCTGCAGCGGCTTCGGCACGACGCCGACCGCCTTCAGGATGCCGTTCTCCACGCCCTTGCCGTATTTCTCGGTGGTATCCAGCGTCCACGGGGTCTCTCCGGCGGGCACTTTCCAGTACTTGCCGTCGTGAGTCAGCATCTCCTGTGTCCAGGCCTTCTTGATGACCTGGAAGTTTTCCTCGAACGCGGCACGGTTGGCGGCGTCGATCTCATCGTGCTGGTGGGGCAGGGCGCCGTGAATATCATGTGTCTGCTGCGCCATGATATCGACCCAGCGCCGTTGGTACCCGCGCGCGAACCCCGCATTGGCCCGCCCGCCCGTCATGTGGTCCAGCATCGCGATGTCCTCGGCGACGCGGATCGGGTTGGACGCCGGCAGCACGATGCCCAGCTGCCCGACCCGGATGCGCTTGGTCTGCATCGCGAAGTACAGATCCAGCAGCACCGGGTTGTTGGAGACCTCGAACCCCTCGATGTGGAAATGGTGCTCAGTGAAGCTGACCGAGTCATAGCCCAGGTCGTCGGCCAGCCTGATCTGTTCGGAAAGCTCTTTCAGCATCCGCTGGTAAAGCTCGGGTCGCATGCCGGCCATGCCCGCCTCGATCTCCGCGCGGCTGCCGATGCTCGGCAAATAAAACAGGGATGCCTTCACGGCTTTCATCTCCTTGGAACGTCTGACGGATGGATTCTGGCTCTTTTTTCAACTCAGGGCTAGGCTCGCGCCCAGCCGCGCAGGCAGTGCGGCATAAACAAGACGGGGATGCTCAATGCTGAAAAGATCCATGCAATCGAGCCTGAGAAACAGTCTGTTGGGAGCCGCGGCAACCCTTGCCATCGCTTTGACTGGCGCGGCGATGCCCGCACGGGCACAGATCCACATCGCCACCGCTGGCCCGATGACCGGGGAATACGCGGCGTTTGGCCAGCAGATGAAGGCGGGTGCCGAACAGGCGGTGGCAGATCTCAACAAGGCAGGCGGGGTGCTGGGGCAGCAGCTTGTGCTGGAAGTCGGCGACGATGCCTGCGATCCGAAGCAGGCAGTGTCGGTCGCCAATCAGCTCGCTTCCAAGCAAGTGAAACTGGTCGCCGGCCATTTCTGTTCCGGCAGTTCGATTCCCGCGAGCAAGGTGTATGGCGAGGAAGGCATCCTGCAGATTTCGCCAGCCTCCACCAATCCGAAATATACTGACGAAGGAAGCTGGAACACCTTCCGCGTCTGCGGACGCGATGATGAGCAGGGCAAGGTCGCCGGCGACTATCTCGCCAAACACTTCAAGGACGAGAAGATCGCGATCCTGAACGACAACTCCGCCTACGGCAAAGGCCTGGCGGATGAAACCGCCAAGGCCCTGCACGCCGCGGGCGGCAAAGAGGTGCTGGCCACCGCCTACACGCCCGGCGAAAAGGATTACTCCTCCCTGGTCAGCCGCCTGAAGCAGGCCGGCGTCACGGTGATCTATGTCGGCGGCTACCATACCGAGGCCGGCCTGATCATCCGCCAGGCCAAGGAGCAGGGGATGAAGGCCACCATGGTGGGTGGCGATGCTCTGGTAACCAATGAGTTCTGGCAGATCGCGGGCGAAGCCGGAGCCGGTACGATGATGACCTTCCCGCCCGATCCGCGCCTGATGAAGACAGCGGCCGACGTGGTGAAGGAATTCAAGGCGAAGAACGTCGATCCGGAAGGTTATGTCCTCTACACCTATGCCGCGATCCAGGTATGGGTGGACGCGGTGAAGAAGGTCGGTAGCACCGATCCGAAAAAGGTTGCAGCCGCGTTGAAGGCTTCCGGTAACTGGCCGTCCGTTCTGGGTCCTATCAGCTTCGACAAGAAGGGAGACACGACTGGCGGCGGTTACGTCTTCTACGTCTGGAAGAACGGCGCCTACGCGCAGATGTAGGAGGTTCCGCCCAGCACGCTTATTTCTGGTGGATAGCGGCCTCGGCAACCGCTATCCACTGTCGTCTTCCCCCGATCAAACCGGCCGTATCGCGGGCAGTATCCTGGCCGCGTTGTCCCGCTCGATTCCCCGCAGTACTTCGCCTTTGAACCGCAGCGACAGACCCTTCACATGCTCCGCCGCCGTTCGGTATGGGAAATCCGACCCGAACACGATTTGCGACGTCGGTACCAACTTCGCCAGCGCCTCGATCGTCACCGCGTTCGCCACCTGAGCCGTGTCGTAGAAGAACCGGTTCAGTTCATGCTCCACCTGAGCGTGCGTGATCTTCCCCACATAGGGCGGCGTCGTCACCATCTGGATCTGCAAGCGCTCCGCTACCGCCGTCAGCACCCCGCCGCCGTGGGAGAAGATGAAGTTGATATCCGGATAGCGTTGGGACGCGCCCGTGAAGATCAGGTTGACGATTGTCCGCGTCGTATCCGCGCCATACTCCACCGCGACCTCCGGCACGCCCCGCACCAGGTTGACGCAGCAATTCGGTAAGGTCGGATGCGTATAGACCACAGCCTTGCGCCGGTTCAGCTCCTCGAACACCGGCTGGAATTCGCTGTAGCCGAGCCACTTGTCGCCGTAGCTGGTCATCATGCCGATGCCATCCGCGTGCAACGTGTCGAAGGCGTAGGCGATTTCCTTGAGGCTTTCATCGACATAGGGCATCGGCAGCATCGCGAACACGCCGAACCGGCCAGGGTAATCGTTCGCGACCTTGCGGGCATACTCGTTCGACTCCCGCGCGATTCGCGCCGCGTCGGCGGCCGGAAGGAAGCCGAGCTGCGGCGTCGTCGGACTGGTCATGGCGGTGGCGACGCCACCTTTTTCCATGTCTTCCAGCGATTTCTCCGGCGACCAGTTCACCATCGGCGGGTTGTCGAGCTTCATCTTCTTCACGGCCTCCAACCAGGTCGGCGGCGAGATATGATGATGCACATCGATCCGAAATGGCCGCTCGGCGGCCCTCGCCGATCCGAAAAGCCCCGCCGCGCCCAGCGCTGACGCACCTGTCAGCAGCCCACGCCGCCCGAGGACGCCTACTTCGCAGCAGGCGCATCCCTTCGTCGTCGTCATTTTGATTGTTCCCCCCCTTTACCGCCAGCGGTTGATCCGCCGGTCAGGTCTGTCCAGCCACCTTGTGGTAGCCGCGGCCGTAGTAAATCAGCCCCTCATGCGCGGATCCGGTCCGCACCGCCTCGACCGAGCAGAAGAACACATCATGCGTGCCGACCTCGACCACCTGCGTGATGCGGCAATCGAACACGACGACGGCCTGATCCAGTACGGGGGCGCCGGTTTCCAGCGTATGCCAGGCATAGCCGTCGAACCGCTCGTTCATCGTATGCTGGGTCATCCCGGCGAAGACCGGCGACAGGCCCTCCTGCGCGGGCGTGAGGGTGTTCACGCACAGCACGCCATTCTGTTTCATCGCGGGATATGAGTCATTCGCACGATTGGCACAGACGAGCAGCGTCGGTGGCGTATCCGTCACACTGGTCACCGCGCTCGCTGTGAAGCCCGCGCGACCGCCCGGCCCATCCGTGGTGATGACATTCACCGCGGCGCCCAGACGGGCCATCGCCTCACGGTAGGCTTGCTTCTCGACCGGCACAACACGCATCCTCATCTTGTCCATCAATGAGTATGCAGCAGGTGCGGGGGAGTGGCCAGACGACGGCCGACGGAAATGCGCCACGGAATTGCCGCCGACCGCACCGCATAGAGGGGGACCATGCGCTTCATTCTCCTTCTTCTGGTTTTTCTGGCTGGGCCGGCTCTGGCCGAGCAGATCAATTTGCTGCCGCCTGGCAGTCAGGTCGAACTCCGAGCTTATGGTCTGGGGCTTATTCCGCTGGATGGAAAATTCACCCGCTTTCATGGTTGGATGCGCTACGATCCGGCCAATCCCGATGCCTGTCAGGTCGTGCTGGAAATCGAAGCGGCCAGTTTGGTGATGTCTGAAGAAGCAATCCGCGATGAGATCATAGGCCCGGAGTTCATGGATGTGTCGCGGTTTCCCGATCTGACGTTTCACGGCAACTGTCAGGGCGATGCGGTCGCCGGCAGCCTGCTTTTGCACGGTCAAACTCTTCCGTTCAGTCTGGACCTGACTCGCTCGGCGCTCACCATCACCGCGACGGGGCATCTGCGACGTGCCGACTGGGGCATCACGGCGCGCCCGTTCACCGCCGGCCCGACAATCCGCATCCGTGTCGAAATCCCCAACCCAGGTAATGGACCGCACACCTGATGCGCCTGCCCACCGCCCTTGTGCCGCTGCGCAACGGCACCTTCCGAAACTTGTGGATCGCGAGCGTCATCGGCTGGCTCGGCACATGGCTGCAGAACACCGGCGCCGGCTGGCTGATGACGTCTCTGGCCCCCGAACCGCTGATCGTGGCCATGGTCCAGGCCGCGACCATCATGCCGGTCTTCCTGCTGGCGCTTCCCGGCGGCGCGCTGGCCGATATCGTCGATCGCCGGGTGTTCCTGCTGGGTACGCAGGTCTGGACGATTCTGGCCGCGAGCCTGCTGGCGATCCTGACTCTGCTTCATCTCATGACCGCCGGCTGGCTGCTGGTGCTGACCTTCGCGATCGGCATCGGCTCCGCCCTGACCAATCCGGCCTGGAGCGCGATCGTCCCTGAACTGGTCCCGCGTGAGGACATGGTGCAGGCCATCGCCCTGAATGGCATCGGTTTCAACCTGACCCGGGCAATCGGGCCGGCGATCGCCGGATTCCTCATTTTGATGGGCGGTTCCAGCCTGGCGTTCTCGATGTACGCGCTGTCGATCGTGGCGGTGATCAGCGCGTTGTTCGTCTGGCGCCGGGGCCGCCGCTTCACTGGCCTGCCGAGGGAGCATTTCGTCTCCGCGATGCGCGCCGGCATGCGGTTCGTGCGCAATACCCCGGCGGTCCAGGCGGCGATGGTTCGCACCGCGTGCTACTCGATACCTGCGTCGGCACCCTGGGCGTTGCTGCCGCTGTTCGTCCGCCGCGACCTCGATCTCGGCCCCGGCATGTATGGCCTGATCCTGGGGATGATGGGCATCGGTGGGGTTACCTCCGGGATGCTTCTGCCTGTGGTGCGCGGCAAGCTGTCACGCGGCGCCACAGTCGTCCTTTGCACGCTGCTATCATGTGCCGGAATGGCGGTTGTCGGGGTATCCAGTCATTGGCTCCCCGCGTCGCTGGGTATGCTGCTTTTCGGGCTGGGGTGGACCTCGGCCTTCGCCACCATCCAGGCCGCGGCGCAGCTTGTATGTCCGCCCTGGGTACGGGCGCGCGCATTGTCGATCTATCAGCTCGCCCAGAACGGCGCGCTGACGATCGGATCCTTTGGCTGGGGCTGGCTCGGCGGTCAGATCGGCATCCCGCACACCTTCCTGACCGCTTCCGTCGTTGGCCTGGCGCTGACGATCCTCGCACGCTACTTCAGCATCGAGGCGATCGTCCGTGCGCCGTCGTCCGCAGCCGAACAGGCCGCACCGCTGCCGGAAGCCCCCGCGCCCGAGTTGATGCCGCTGCTGCGCAACACGCGCGGACGGATCATGGAGATAGCCTATTACCGCGTTGAGCCCTCGCAGCGGATCGCGTTCCTGAAGCTGATGAGTGAACTCCATCAGGTCCGGGGCCGGGCAGGGGCCGTCCTTTGGCAAGTATACGAAGATGTTGCCCATCCGGAAGGCTGGGTTGAGGTCTGGTCGATGGAAAGCTGGACTGACCATTTGCGCGAGGCGATTCGTCTGTCCGAGGATGACAAGAGGCTTCTGGCCGCGGTCGCGGTGTTCCAGCACGAAGCCGATCGGCCGTCCCGCTATCTGGCGGTGGATCCGCAGGAGTATTTGCAAGCCCATCAACCCATTCTGCCCGGGCCCGAGAAACTGTCGGTGGTAACCGGTACCCCAAGCATCCGCTGAACTCGTTGTGAAATCGTGCGGCGATGAAGGGACGGCCACCATATCGATGCGGTTGACCAGCCTCACCGTCATGGCCCCGCGGCCATGCCCCGGCCCCCGCAGCCGCCCCGCGGGGGGGGGGGGGGGGGG
>JARLIN010000120.1 GCA_031291715.1 Rhodopila sp.
GGTTGAAGCTGCAGGCGTTCGAACAAGAGACGATCCCCGGCCGCAGTCGGCTAGCATCGATATTGATGCGCTCGGTGATGGCAGATCTGGCACGCCTGGCAGCAACCGCCTGACAGCGTGCCCGCGCGGTGCCGGCGTGAGAGTTTGGCGGCGATTCGCCTTTTTGGACGCTCACGCCGCGCCGGCCAACCGCAATACCCTAAAGGCCTGTGGCCGACACGGTGTCGGCGGCCCGACGAGCCAGTAGGCGTTCGGACGCGGAGCGACGTGGCGTTAATGTCCTGTCAATGTCCTGTCAGGCTGATCTCGTGATCGTGTGATCGCCCGTTGAACTTAACAATTTGTCTGTATTTTCAAGGGGGTAATGGTGCCGGCGCACAGAATCGAACTGTGGACCTACTGATTACGAATCAGTTGCTCTACCCCTGAGCTACGCCGGCCGGCCACGCCGGCGCACGCTATACAATCCCCCCGCGCCACAAGCAACCGACTATGATGACCCACATGCCCCCAGACCCGATGCTCGAAGCACTCGCCGAAGCCCGCGCAGCCGCCGCTCGGGGCGAAATACCCGTCGGCGCCGTCGTCCTGGGCCCCGACGGCGCCATCCTCGCCCGCGCCGGCAACCGCACCGAGGCGGATAACGACCCCACCGCCCACGCCGAAATCCTCGCTTTGCGCGCCGCCGCCGCCCGCCGCGGCAGCCCCCGCCTGCCCGACTGCGACCTGATCGTCACCCTGGAACCCTGCCCGATGTGCGCCCAGGCCATCAGCCTGTTCCGCATCCGCCGCCTGATCTTCGGCGCCTACGACCCCAAGGGCGGCGGTGTCGATCACGGTGCCCGGATTTTCGATGCCCCCTCCTGCCACCACCGCCCGGAAATCGTCGGTGGCGTCCGAGAGACCGAGGCCGCCACATTGCTGCGCGACTTTTTCCAGGGAAAGCGTCAATAAATCGCTATGCGGTCTGCCTCCCTGTTCAGTGCACCCGACCTCGCGCGCCTGCCCATCGTCGTCAACGCGCGTGCTATCAGCCTGGCGGAGGGTATGCGCGCGGGCCTGTCGGTCGCCGTCATCATCGCGCTCAACGAATATCTGACCTTCGCGCCGCTGCGTGAGGCGGCCCTCGCCGCGCTGCTGACCTGCATTTGCGACCCTGGCGGCCCGATCCGCCGCCGCATCCCGGTGCTGCTGAGCTTCGCCCTGATCGGCGCCGCTGTCACCGCCGGCTTCGGCCTGCTGCGCGATTTCGGTCCGGCCGTCGCCCTGCCGCTCGGCGTGTTCGGGCTGTTCTGCTCCTCTTTCGCCCGTATCTACGGCCAGGCGCCGCAGCAGCTGGGTGCGCTATTGGCCACCGTGCAGATCCTGTCGCTCGACCGCGGCATCCCCAGCCTGACGGGAGCCGCGGCGCTGGCGGCCGCCTTCATCGGCGGCGCCCTGTGGGCGATCCTGCTCACCATGGTGATCTGGCGGATCTACCCGTTCCTGCCGGCACGGCGTGCGGTAGCTGAGGCTTACCGGCAGTTGTCGGAGCTTGTCCGCGATCTCCATACCCTGGTCCAGACCCCGGCGATCACCGACGCGGCCTGGGAAGCCCACGCCCGCATCCACCGGCGCGCGACGCGGGAAGCGATCGAAGCCGCCCGAACCGTGGTCCTCGACACGGCACGATCGCGCGGTGCCGCCAGCAACCGCGCGGCCCAGGCCGTCATCCGGATAGAGACCGCGGACCAGATCTTTGGCGGCCTGATCGCGCTGAGCGACCTGCTGGAACACAGCTCGCAGATCGAACGCGGCATCGCTGAACGGGTCCTCCGGCGGATGCGCCCGTTGCTGCTCGTCCTTGCACGAGTCGTTGTCACCGACGATCCGGACGCGCATCGCCGCATCGATCGGGCCATTAACGCGATCGTCGCCGATCTTGAATCCCTGGCCGCCGACGCCCCCTTGCGAGGCGTCATGACGCCGATCAACGACCGTCTGCGCATCGCCCATACGCTTGCGGTGCCGGCGAACCTTACCCCTGGTGTCGATCCGGCCGGGCGCGCCCAGCCCGCCTGGCAGCAACTGATCCGGCCGTTGCGCGCGAACCTCAACTGGGGATCGCCCGCGTTGCGCCACGCGCTGCGCACGGCCGTCACGGCGGCATTCCCCTTGGCGTTCACGATGTTCTGGTTCACCCCGTACGATCACTGGCTGACCATCACCGTGGTGGGGACCATGCAGCCGTATTTCTCGCTGACCTACACGCGCGCGATCGAACGGATCGTCGGCACGGCAGCGGGGGGGCTGATCGCCGCGGGCGTCGGCCTTGTGTGCACCTCCCCTCTCTCGATCGCCGCCGCGATGTTCCCGCTTGCCATGTTGGCCTTCGCGGTAAGGGCCGTCAGTTTCGGCTTGTTCATGATGGCGCTGACGCCATTGGTCGTTCTGCTGGTGGAAACCGGGGCGCCGGACA
Source organism: Rhodopila sp. (assembly GCA_031291715.1). Classification (GTDB taxonomy): domain Bacteria; phylum Pseudomonadota; class Alphaproteobacteria; order Acetobacterales; family Acetobacteraceae; genus Rhodopila. The sequence continues at coordinate 2,459 of JARLIN010000120.1, forward strand.
CCGGCGAATGGCTGATTGCGTTCGCGCGCGCAGCCTTCACCATCATCGGTGGGCTGATCGCCGTCGGCGCGAATTTCCTGTTGTGGCCGAGCCGGGAGCCGGACCTGGTGGCGCCCGAGGTGAAGAACACGATCGCGGCCCATGGCGCCTATGCGGCGGCCAATTTTTCCACGCTCCTGGGCGAAGCCACCCCGGCTGCTCTCGGCCAGGCACGCCGGGCGGCCGGTGTCGCGAGCAACGCGCTGGAGGCGCTGATCACGCGCGCATTGCTGGAGCCGGGTAAGCGGGCCCAGGATCCGTTGGAAGCCGCGATGGTCATCGATGCCGCTCTGCGCCGGTTCGCCGGCCGACTGGCGACGCTGCAACACGATCCGGCACTCGCTGCGCAGGTGCCGGCCGACACGTTGCGGACATGGCGCGACTGGATCGCCGGATCGCTGCGCCTGCTGGCATCCGGGAAGACGGACCTGCCGCCGCGGCCGACCGGAGTCGAAACCGATGCGCTGGCGCGGATAGCGCGGCAAATCGAGTTGATGTCGGGTGCGATGGAGCGGTTGGGGTGACCTGCTCGGATTCGTCGGAGCAACTTCAACTCGAGACTCCAGCCCCGGCCATTTGCCGTTCCTGACGGGACGGTGATGCAACAGGCCGAGACGCGTACGCCCCAGATACCGCGGCGTCATGGTCGGTTACAGTACGACATTCACTCGTCGTCGACCGATCCCGAATCCGCCTGGCGGTGATACCGTGCCGTCAGTGAGCGATCCGATCCTATTATTCCTGGTCGTGGACATCGTTGCCCTGCTGTTGCTGGGCGCATGCGCCGCCGCTATGCCGCTCGCCATAACCGGTTTCCTGGCCACCGGCCTATGCGGCCTGGGCACGCTGCTTTGCCTGCCGCCGTTGCTCGTCCGTATGCCGGCAACGGTGCTGGATCTCCCGCTCGGTCCGCCCAGCTTGCCGCTGCACCTGGCGCTCGATCCGCTGTCGGCCTTCTTTTTGCTGATCGCCTTCCTGTGCGGCACCGCCGTCGCGGCATTCCAGGCAACGACCGCCCCGCTGGCCGACGCGGAGTCGGTGTGGGTGACGGCGTTCTGTCTAGCCGGAACGGCGACGTTCCTACTCGCCGCCGATGGGATCACGCTGGCGATCGGCGTGGCTCTGGCGTGTGGCGCCATCTGGCTGAGCCGCAATAATCGCCACCGTCAGGCCGTGCTGCTGGTCCCGCTGCTTTTTCTGACCGCCACTTGTCTGCTGACGCCGTCCGGCTTCGCCCCCCGCTTCGACGCCATTCGCACCGCACCGATCGATTCGGACCACGCGGCCGCCGCCACGGCACTGGCAATCGCGGCAGTCGCCGGTCTGATCCTGGGACGCTCGGCAGATCGCGGCTGGACCCGGGATGCCTTGATCGCCGGGGCGCTCATACCATCCGCGTCTTACCTGTTGCTTCGGCTGGTTGCCGATCTGTCCGGCGGCGCCGCACAAAACGGGTGGGGCTTCGTGCTGGTCATCATCGGTGGGGCGCTGGCGATCATCCAGAGTTGGCATTCAGCCGCGACCCCCGATCTCGATGCGGCGGTCGCCGGCCTGGCGCGGCGGCAGGCAGGGCTGTCGATGGCTGGGGTCGGGCTCGTCCTGATCGCCCGAGCCGCGGACCTGCCCGGAGCGGCCTCCTTCGGACTGGCGGCGGTATTGTTGCTGGCGATCGGCGGCAGCGTGGCGGGAAGCCTCACCGCGCTGGCAGCCCACGCGATTGGCACAAGCGCCGGAACCTACCGGCTGTCCCGGCTGGGCGGCCTGGTTCACGCGATGCCAGGGACCTCGGCCAGCTTGGCCGTGGGGCTGCTGGCTCTGTCAGCGCTGCCGCCGGGCCTCGGCTTCGCGTGCCTCTGGCTGCTGTTTCAGTCCATCCTGTCGGCGCCACGCACCGGCGGCCTGCTGTCGCAGCTTCCGCTGGCCCTGGTCGCGGCGGCCATCGCGGTATCGGCCGCCCTCGCCACGGTGACCTCGGTGCGCCTTATCGGCATCGCGGTCCTGGGCAGACCACGCTCCCCGCGCGGCGCCGGCGCCAGAGAGAGCAAGTCGCCCACCCGCGCGATTCTATTGGTTCTAGCTGGGATTTCGCTGGTCGTTGGGGTCCTTCCGGGTCCAGCCCTTTGGCTGCTGGCTGAACCGGCGATCCGCGCTTTGACAGGTGTCCCTCCCGGCTCACGCGCCGGATTGGCATTGCTGTCGGCATCGGCCTCGTCGCCGGGCTACCTGGCGCTACCCGTGCTCGCCCTGCTGGCGCTGGCGACCGGCGCCGTGACGATCGCGCTGCGCTGGTCGCGCAAGGAGTCCCGGGCCGCCGGGCTTTGGGCGGATGGCATGGAGCCGCCGGTCGGTCTGCCGTTCGGCGATCCTGTCGCGCAGTCCACCGGCGCGGGCTTCCTCCCTGCCCTGCCCGTTCTCGCTTTGCCGCGGCTTCCTCCGATCCCATCGGTTCCACTCCCGCGCGCATGGTCCGCGGTTGGTGGCCTTTGGCTGGTGCTCGCCGCATTCGGTGCGTTGCTGCTTGCGCTGTCGGTGATGGGATGAGCGTCATCCTGTCCCTGCTCGCGCAGATCCTGCACATCGGTCTGATGATCGTCGCGGCGCCGACGGTCGCCGGCGTGATGGAATGGTTGGAGGCAAGGCTGACCGGGCGATCCGGACCGCCGATCCAGTTACCGTGGCGAGATCTCCTCCGCCTGTCGCGGAAGACGCCCGTGACGCTTGAGAGCGTTTCGATCGTGGCGAGGCTGGCGCCGATCGCCGGCCTGGGTGCCACGCTGTCCGCCGCCGCGCTCGTGCCGTCGTTCACGCTGGGAATGGCTCTGGCACCGCTGGCCGACCTGCTGGTCGTCATCTCCCTGCTGACGGTGGCGCGTGTCGCCGGCGATCTGGCGGCGCTGGATTCCGGCACTGCCCTACCGGGCCTCGCCGCACAAAACAGCAGCGCGCTGGCGGTCCTGGCGGAACCCGCACTGATGCTGTCGGTGTTCACGCTCGCGCTCATGGGTGGCAGCTTCAATCTCGACCTGATCGTCGGCCAGCAACGCGAGGGGTTGCTGCTGCCGGCCGCCGCCTCGGCTGTCGCACTGACCGCCTTGCTAGCCCTGCTCTATGGCGACGGCAGCATGACGAGCAGCGCGCTCGACCAGATGTTCAGCGGCACCGACCTTGCCTTGTCCCGCATGACCGGCTGGCTCCGGCGCCTCATCTGGATCGACTTGATCGGCGGGCTGTTCCTGCCGATCGGCCTCGGCTCCGCCAACGCCGGTCCGGCAGACTGGCTGATCGGCCTGGCCTGCTGGGGCATCAAGCTTGGGGCCTTCATCCTGTGCATGGCCGGCATCCACGCCGGGCTGGGCCGGATACCCAGGCATAGATTGCCAGACCTGATCGGCGTGGCCGCCCTGCTCGCCCTGCTCGCCACGATCATCGTCCTGACCAGTGCAGGGACTGCATGACCGCCCTCGCGCAAGGGGGAGCCGGGCTGGCACTGGTGATGGGCTTCGGCCTGCTTCGAGTCCGCCAGCTTGGTGCCGCCGCGATCCTTCTGGCTGTCCAGTCGGCCGCGATCGCCCTGGCGGCGATGGCCCTGCATCGACCGATGCTGGCGCTTCCCCCCTTGGTCCTTGGTGGCGGCGTTTGGATTGTCCACCACCGGATGACCGCCCATGAGGTGCGGACAGCGCCGGTGAACGGCGCGGCAGCCGGTATCCTGATCGCCACTGCCCTGGCGGTGCTGTGCCAGTCGCAAGGCGCCCTCGCGTTACCGCTCGCGATCATCCTGATGGCGATCCTGCTCGCGGCGATCCGGCCGCATCCGCTGATGCATCTGATAGCGCTGGTCGCGATCCAGAATGGCATTACCCTCGCCGGCTGCCCCAGTTCCCCCGATGCGCTTGTCTCCATCGCGGGTTTTGTCCTGCCGCTGCCGCTCGCGGCGGGCCTGATGATCTTGGCGCCGTCGCCCGTGTCATCGCCGGCGTATGACGGACACCGACGACTGGCGGTGCTGGATACGGCAAAGTCGTGGTTGGCCAGGCCAAGCCCGGCCATGACGCGAAGGACGAGCGGGCGGACCGCGCATGCCCCCTGGTTCGGCTGGATCCAATTCGCGCTCTCCATCGCGATGTTCGCCGGGGCGCTGACGGTCCCGCTCGACCCGCTCGGCTCGATCTTCACGCCGCTGATCGCCATCGATGGTGTGTTGCGGGCCTGGAGCGGACGCGAGCGCACCGCATCCGGGCCGTCACGGCGCGGTGCCGCACTTCTCGGACTCGGCTGCATGCTGCTGGCCGTCGCGACCCCGAATCCGATCGTCGCCTGGCTCGCAGTGACCGGTGCCATCGCCACCGCGCTGCTGCCCATCCTGGAACGACACCCGGATCGCGCCGTCCTGGCATTTTGTGCCGCCGGTCTGAGCCTCTTTGGCCTGGTGACGATCCCGGCCGCACCATCGATCATCGGATACATGAGCCTGTTCGCCGGCTACGCCATGATCGCCGCCGTTGTCCCGAATCTCGCCGTGGTGCTGGTCATCCTGATCCTCAGGCTGGCAAACCAGGCGCCCTGGCCCCCGGCAGCCGGAGCGCTCGCGATCGGCATTGCCGTGGTGGCACTTCTGGCGTGTGCCTTCCTGCTGATGGGCCAGACAAGACGGCATCGCGCGACACTGCTCCAACTCGGCCAGGCCAGCATCGCCGCGCTGACGATCGGGATCGGCCAACCAGATGGACGCTTCGCCGCCGTCGTCCTGCTGATCCTGCTGATCCTGACCCGCGCCGCCACCCGGATCACCGAAGGCCCAGCCGCGACGATCGCGATGGCCGGTTTAGGCGGTATCCCGCCATTCGGGGTCTTTCCAGGCCTCGTTCTCGTCGTGCTCTCGCTCAGCGGCCACGATCCCTGGCTTCTGCTGCCCCTTGGTGTGGCCCTGATCCCGATGCTGCTGGCCGGCATCCCGTCCCGGCTGTCGGACGTGTCACCGCGAGCGGCGGTCTTGTCGGTCGGTTGGGTGCCGCTGGTGCTCACACTGCTGTTCGGTCTTTTCACCCCTGACGCACTTACACACTGGCTGCGCATGCTGACGGCTGGCCGCCCATGACCGCGGCGAACGAGATCATCCGCGCGGCCGAGGCCGAAGTCTGCCGCCCCTGGCTCCGCCACATACTGACCCAATCCGATTGGGCCGCCCTGGCGCACGCGTCGGCGGCCGAGTCATGGATCCTGCTCGCCCATTGGGCTGACACGATCCAGGCCCATGCGCTGTTCCTGGACCCGGACGCGCTGACGGTCGTGCCAGTCTCGACCCCAATCGAATCGGGTCTCTATCCCGCCCTGTCTCCCGTCCTACCCGGCGCGGCCTGGTACGAGCGGATGATCCACGATCTGTGGGGACACGAAGCGTTTGGAGCCAGCGACCTCCGGCCCTGGTTGGACCACGACGCATGGCCGCAACATCATCCCCTCGCTATGCGGCCGCACCCGAATACGGCGGCGGAAACGCCAGCCCTGGTCGGCATCGATCAGGACGGCGCCATGATCCTTCCCCTGGGGCCGATCTGGGGCCAGATCGACGAAGCCGCCCACCTCCGCCTGACCCTGAACGGTCCAGCCATCCGGCGCGCCGAAAGCCTGCTCGGCTTTACCCACAAAGGCACGCTCAGCCTGATGCGCGGCAAATCGCCCCGCGCCGCCGCCCGCTTCGCCGCACGCCTTTCCGCGGATGCGACCGTCGCCCACTCCGTTGCGTTTGCCCAGGCCACCGAATCCGCGATGGACGCTCAGGTCCCGCCCCGGGCCGCGGCACTGCGAATCGTGATGCTGGAGACCGAACGGATCGCCGCCCATCTCGACAACCTTGCCGAGGTTGGCCGGCTGGCGGACGCCCAGGCCGTGCGAACCCGTTGCGGCTTCCTGCGGGAAATTCTTCTGCGCGCTTCGGAGGCCGCGTTCGGACACCGCCTGATGATGGACTGTGTCGTTCCCGGCGGTATCGCCATGGACATCGCGGAAGGCGGTTCCCAGGTCATCCTGCGCGCACTGGGCGACATCGCCTCCCAGTTGTCAGGCATCCGCCGGCTTCACGACAGCGGCGCCCTTCCCGCCCAACTGACCGGCCTGGGTCCCGCCGGCCGGACACTTGCGACCTCGCTGAGCGTTGGCGGCGTCGCCGGCCGCGCGTCCGGGCGGGCATTCGATGTACGGACGATGTTCGCCTCCGACTACAGCGGGCTTTCGCCACGCATCGCCATCCGCACCGAAGGCGACGCAGCCGCGAGACAACATCTGCGGATATTCGAGATCGAGGAAAGCCTGCGGCTGGTCGGTGCCGCCCTGAAGGCTCTGCCGGATGGGCCGATCACCGTCGCGCTGCCGCAGGTCAGTGGCGAGGGAATTGCTTGCGTCGAATCGATACGTGGCGATGTCTGGCACTGGCTGCGGCTCGATCACGGTCAGATCGCCGCCGCTTTCCCCCGAGACCCCGGCTGGGCGTTGTGGCCATTGGCCGAACGCGTGCTGGAGAACGCGGCGGCCAATGATGCCGCCCTGATCCGCGCCTCTTTCGCACTACCCGCTTCCGGGATGGATTTGTGATGACATGGAAACCGCGACTCAGGCCACAGCCGGAGCCTGCTGCGCCGCTGGACCCCGAGACCACCCAGTCGCTCTGTGCGCGGCTGGAGGCGGCCGCGCAGACGCGCCTGGGACGCAGCCTGGCGATACGGCACGTCAACACCGGAAGCTGCAACGGCTGCGAACTGGAGATGCGTGCGCTGAGTAACGTTCTGTATGATTTGGAACGTTTCGGTCTTCGCTTCGTGGACAGCCCGCGGCATGCGGACGTTCTGCTGGTGACCGGACCTTTGACCCGTAACCTGCGGACAGCGCTGGAGCAGGCATGGGATGCGACTCCGGACCCGAAATGGGTCGTCGCGGTCGGCGACTGTGCCGTGGACGGCGGTGTGTTTAAGGGGAGCTACGCTGTCCTGGGCGGGACCGGACTGTCCGTGCCGGTGGACCTGACGATCGGGGGATGTCCGCCACCACCATCCAGGATCCTGGCGGGGCTCAGAACTTTGTTGGAAGCAAATACAAGATAAGGCACCCCCTCCCGCGGACGGGAGAGGTGCCAGACAGGCAATTAACTGGCAGTCGGAGCGGTCGTCTTCTTGTGCGACTTGTGTGCGCTGACCTTGTGGACAGACGCGTGATGCGGCTTCTTTGCTTGGCTCGCGGCCATGACCGGCGAGATAACCAGCGCCGCGGCTGGCAGAACGAAGGCCAGCGCGGCGATCAGGCGCTTGAACGAGGTGCTCACGAGCATGTGCTCCGGGACAAAAGAGGGCGCGAAGTGGTTAACAGCCGGGGCGAAGTTTTTGCCCTAATCGACTGACTTCATTGTGCGTCACGGCTTTGCACGAAATCAAGTGGATTCAGGCGCGTGGGTATGCCCGATACGCTAAAATAGTCCGTAGCGGCACGCCAGCCACAGTTTTTTCCACTTCGGCAGGCTGACCCGCTCATCCAGGCGCTTCCAGCCTCGCCTTTCGAGCGCCGAGAGGATCGAGTCGTACGTCGCCCCCATCAAACGAGCCGGTTTCATCGCCGTTCGGTCGCATGAGTCCATCGAGTCGCGCGCTTCGCGGAAGTAGGCATGGGCCAGTGCCGCCAGCCGTTCGCAAACTGCCGGCAAACCGGGCGCGGTCAGGATTGCCCCAGGATCGGCCGGCACGCCGGCGTCCTGGAGATACTCAAGCGGCAGATAAATCCGCCCTCTGTCCGCGTCTTCCTTGATATCCCGCAAAATATTAGTCAACTGCAACGCTCGGCCGAGCGCGTGGGCAACCTGATCAGCCGCGGGCGAGGCATCGCCGAACGCCCGGACCGACAGCCGTCCGACCGCTGAAGCGACACGATCGCAATAGAGGTCCAACGTCGCCATATCCGGCGCCACGACGACGGTTTCGGCGTCGGTCTGCATCCCGTCGATCACGGCGATGAAGTCCTCGGCCCGAAGCTGGAACCGTGGCACCGCCGCGGCAAGCACCCGGGTGACCGGCCCTTCCGTGCGCCCCTGGTAGAGTGCGGCGATATTGTCCCGCCAGGCGGTCAGGCCGCGACGTTTCTCTTCCAACGACCCCGTTTCATCAGCGATGTCATCGACGATCCGGCAGAAGGCATAGATCGCGTACATCGCGTGACGCCGGTCCGGGGGAAGCACCCGCATGCCGTGATAGAACGACGTCCCCGCCGCCCTTACGATCGTCTCCACCGCATCCAGGTCGGCCTGCGCCACACCAAGCGGCGCGGAGTTCGTGCTCATATCAGATAAAATACCGACTTCAGGACACTGAACACCGCATCGGCCTTTGTTAGCTTCACACGATTCGCCAGCGGATCGTTATGCGCGAGCCGCCGGGCGAGTCGTTTCGAAAGACCATGAATGATCGCCGTTTCCAGCCGCAGGCGGCGATTACGGACGATCTCCGGCAGTTCGGATGCCGCGTGATTCATCCGATCGACCCTGTCCAGCAACGTGATGAAGACACGGCGCAGCGCCGGTGTCTCGGCTGGACGCCGCAGGTCATCGACCGATGCACCGAAATGATCGAGCAGCGCCTGCGGCAGGTAGCAACGATCCAGTTCAGCCAGGTCCTTCGCGCAATCCTGGATATGATTGAGAATCTGCAATGAGATGCAAAGCGCATCGGACGGAGAGAAACACTCGTGATTCTCCCCATGCAGATCGAGCACATAGCGTCCGACGGGCACCGCCGAATAATGGCAGTAGTTGTACAGTTCGTCTATGGTCGCATAGCGCCGCTTGACCGCGTCCTGGCGGAAGGCGACCAGCAGGTCGGTCGCATGGGTGGGCGACACACCCGTCCGCGCGAGACTTTCCCGCAGCGCCAGCGCGCTCGGCGAACCGCTCGTGCGGCGGCCGAGAAGGACGTCTTCCATGATGTCCAGCCGAGTGACCTTGTCCTGGGCCGAGAGCGTCGGAGAATCGGCTATATCGTCGGCGTTTCGGGCGAAGGCATAGTAACGATGAATCGGCTCGCGATACTTGCGCGCGATCAGATGGGACCCGACCGGAAAATTCTCGTCGTGCCGGCCTTTGCCTGACCAGGTTTCGACATCCAGGATCGCAGAGTTGTCCGGCGGGCTCATCCGGTGATCCCTTGATAGGCACGCCCTTTCCAGGCCACGCCGCGGCCCAGATAATGGTTAACCGCAGAACCGATCGTCGCGGCCATATAGAAACTTGCGATCAGCGGCAGGAACGGCGCCCAGATCGGCGAGCGGCCGAACCGGCGCAAAGTCGGAAGATACGATATCGAAAGCATAAACCACGCCGCCAAACCACAGAGAAACGCAACGCCATGTCCGAACAGGGCCGCCGCCGGCGGCACGAGCCAGGTCAAGGCCATGCCGAAGGTCGTCGCGACGAGCAGCACCAGCGAATAGCGAAGCTGCACGAAGGCGGTGCGCGTGATCATGTGCCAGATATCGCGCACCGACGGATACGGCCGCACCGACCGGGCCAGGTCCGCATGACCGAGCCAGATCCGCCCCCCCTTCTTCACCGCGGTCGCCAAAGCGACATCGTCGATCAACGCTCCCCTCACGCTTTCCACACCACCAATCCGCTGTAATGCACGCTGCCGGATCAGAATCGTCCCGCCAGCCGCGGCCGCGGTGCCCTTCAGTCCGTCGTTGACCCAGGCAAACGGGTACAGCAACTGAAAGAAAAAGACGAACGCCGGCACGAGCACCCGCTCCGCCCAGCTATCGCACGCCAGTTTCACCATTTCCGAAACCAGATCAAGGTCGTATCGCTCGATCTGCGAAACGAGCGCGGAGACATGAGCGGGTTCATGCGCGATGTCCGCATCCGTCAGCAACACCAGATCGGCGGCACCTGCTTCCGCCACCCCCTGGTTCACCGCCCATAATTTCCCGCTCCAACCCTCGGGACGCGGCGCCCCCGTAAGGACGGTCAGGCGCGAATCGCCGATCGCACGCGCGATGTCTCCGGTGCCGTCCGTGCTGTTGTCGTCAACGAGGATCACCCGGAACGGCCCGGCGTAATCCTGCGCCAGCAGCGATCGCAGGCTGTTTTCGATGACGGGCGCCTCGTCGCGGGCCGGCACGACGACCGCGACGGAAGGTGAGGTGGCCGGATAGGAAACCGGCAGCACCGGTCCCGCCTGCCAGAACGTCCCATGCAGGCACAGCAGATAGATCCAGATCAGCAGTGCCACGATCGCGAGCGTCGTCATGCGGGCAGCATGCCGTTGGCCCGGAACCACGCCACGGCGTCCTCCACCGCGAGGCGCGCGGGCCGCGGCTGGTATCCCAGTTCCGCCGTCGCCTTGGCCGAGGAATAGAACATCTTCTTGCGCGCCATCTTCAGGTGATCGCGGGTCATGAGCGGAGGGATGCCGGTGAACTTCGCCAGGTGTTCCATCACGAACGCCGCCGGCCAGACGACGGCTTCGGGCAGGCGGATGAACGGCGGCCGGCGATGCACGACGTCCGCGACCAGACCCAATATGTCTTTCAGCAGCATGTTCTCGCCGCCCAGGATGTAGCGCTCGCCCACCCTGCCCTTTTCCAGCGCCAGGACATGCCCTTCGGCGACGTCATCGACATGGACAATGTTCAGCCCGGTATCGATATACGCCGGCACCCGCCCCGCCGCCGCGTCCAGGATCATCTTGCCGGTGGGCGTCGGTTTGAGGTCGCGCGGCCCGACCGGCGCGGCGGGATTGACCACCACCACAGGCAGCGATTCACGCCGGGCGAGATCCAGCACGGCTTTTTCCGCCAGGTACTTGGACCGCTTGTAGATGCCGACGAAATCAGCCTCTTTGATCGGCGTCGCCTCATCGGCCAGCGTGCCGTCGCCAATCTGGCCGAGTGCGGCGACCGAGCTGCAGTGGATGATTCGTTCGGCGCCGGCCTGGGCCGCGGCGCGCACCATGGCCACGGCGCCGTCGACATTGGCGCGCAGCATCGCGTCCGGGTCGGGCACCCAGATGCGATAGTCGGCCGCGAGGTGGAAGACATAACGGCAGCCGGCGGCCGCGCGGACCAGCGAGTCGGGGTCGGTCAGGTCGCCGGTCACCACCTCGGCGTCCAGCCCGGCCAAATTGCGGCGGTCGCTGGTGGATCGCGTCAGAAGGCGCAAATCATGGCCGCGCGCCGCCAGGGTCCGCGCGACGGCCGAACCGATGAAGCCGGTAGCACCTGTGACCAGGGTCGTCATCGCAACTCCATTCCCATTTCAGGGGCCTCAATAGACGATGGATGTCACGCATGGAAACAGGCTTGGCTTGCCCCCGGACCGCCACGCGGGCAGAAGCCGTCCATCATGAAACGCTTGTCCTATCTCCTTGCCCTGCTGGGCGTGCTCATCGCGCTGCTGCTGGTCTCTTATTACGGTTTTGGCAACATCGTCACGGCGGTCAGCCGGATTGGCTGGCCGGAGTTCGGCCTGATCGTCGGCTGGCAGATCCTGGTGTTTGTCATCCTCGGCGTGGCCTGGGACGTGATCACCCCGGCACGGACCATGCGCCGGCCCTGGGTGTTGATCTGGGGACGCATGGTGCGGGACGCGTCGGCGAACTGCCTGCCGTTCTCCCAGGTCGGCGGCTTCGTCTTCGGCGCCCGGGCGGTCACGCTGCATGGGGTGGAGTGGCACACCGCCACCGCATCCACGGTCGTGGATGTCACCGCCGAATTCCTGGCGCAGATCGCCTTCGCCTGCATCGGGCTTGGCGTCCTGTTGGCGCATGCCCCGCGTTCGGGCCTGGCCGTGCCGGTGGAGGTGGGCATCGGGGTGGCGGTTCTGGCCTGTTTCGGGTTCGTCTGGGCGCAAAAAGGTGCCGCGACGGTGTTTGCCCGTCTTGGCCGCCGTATCGCCGGCAACTGGTTTACCGATGCCGGGGAACGCATGGAGGTGCTGAAGGCCGAGCTTGCTCTGATCTATGGTCATACCGGCAAGCTGGCGCTTGGCTTCCTGATGCATCTGCTTGGCTGGATCAGCACCGGGGCGGCCGGCTGGATCACCTATCACGCGTTGGGCGTGCCGATCGATTTCGACGACGCCCTGGCGATCGAGGCGCTGCTGAGCGCTGTCGCCGCCGTTGCCTTCCTGGTGCCGGTGAACGCCGGTGTGCAGGAGGCAGGGTATGCCGGCCTGGGCGCGATCTTCGGCGTGCCGCCGGAGCTGTCGCTGGGTGTTTCGCTGGTTCGCCGGGCACGGGATATCGTGGTGGGCGTGCCGGTGCTGCTGATCTGGCAGTACGTCGAGATGCGCCGGTTGCGAGTCGACCGGCGGCGCGGCGAGGCCAGGTAACGAAGGCGAGCCTCGCCCCGGTCTTTTCTCCCCCACATTGACGGGAGAAGCGCGCGACGGCATCTCTCCGCCCCATGCGCATCGCAGCCATCCTTGTCGCCGCCGGCTCGGGCACCCGCTTCGGCGCGGAAACGCCGAAGCAGTTCCTGTCGATCGCCGGCAAACCGGTCATCCGTCACGCGGCGGAGGCGTTGGCCGAACATGTCTCCCTGCTGCAACCGGTCGGCGATGTCGAACCGATCGCGGCGGCGCTGCATGGCGTCATCGGGTGCCTGCCGGTCGTTGCCGGCGGTGCGACCCGTCAGGACAGCGTGCGCGCCGGCCTTGAGGCCCTCGCACCGTACGATCCCGATATCGTTCTCGTCCACGACGCCGCTCGTCCGGTCATTCCCGGGGGTACGGTCCCAGCCCTGCTCGCCGCGCTGAGGGAATCGCCCGGCGCGATCCCTGCCGCGCCGGTCGCGGACACGCTGAAACGGGTGGTGCGTGGCGTGATCACCGAGACCGTTCCCCGCACCGGGCTGTTCCGTGCCCAGACGCCGCAGGCATTTCGTTTCCAGACGCTGCTCGCCGCCCACCGGGCTGGCCTGACGGGCGCGACCGACGACGCCTCCCTGTTGGAAGCCGCCGGCGAGACGGTGGAAGTGGTCCCCGGTTCGGATGACAACATCAAGCTGACATACCCGGAAGACCTCATCCGGCTGGAGCGTATCATGGCTGGTTCAATGGTTCCCCGCGTCGGCACGGGCTTCGACGTCCACGTCTTCCAAGAGGGCCGGCCTCTGATCCTGTGCGGCGTGACGGTGCCGCATGACAAGGGCCTCGCCGGCCACTCCGACGCCGACGTGGGCATCCATGCGCTGTGCGATGCGATCTACGGCGCTCTCGCCGAAGGCGATATCGGCCGGCATTTCCCGCCGAGCGAGGCGAACTGGAAGGATGCCGACAGCGCGCGATTCCTGGTCCACGCGGCGGAGCGCATCGCGGCCCGGGGCGGAAGGCTGGTCAACGCGGACGTGACGCTGATCTGCGAGCGGCCGAAAGTCACCCCGCACGCCCCGGCGATGATCGAACGTCTCGCCGCGCTGCTGGGGGTCGATGCCAGCCGCGTGTCGGTGAAGGCCACCACGACGGAAAGGCTCGGTTTTACCGGCCGCGGCGAGGGTATCGCCGCCCAGGCCGTGGTATCTATCCTCGTACCAGAATGATCCCCCTGTCGCCGGAGAGAGCAAGACGATGAAGCATTTTCCGACATTGGCCGCCGTTCTGGCCGTGAGCCTGCTCGCTGGCTGCACGGGGAGCCAGCCAAGTGATGGCAACCCCTACCCGCCCGTGCCCAATCCGATACAGGAGACGATCCCGAAGCCCCCGGTCACCGCGGAGCCGTTGATGTGGCAGCCAGGCCATTGGGATTGGAACGGCAGCGGCTATGTCTGGGCAAGCGGGCAGTACGTGCCGGCCGCGGGCCATGGCAATCTGTGGATGCCGGGATGGTGGTCGCGCAGCCCGGCCGGCTGGTCCTGGCAGCCCCCGCATTGGACATCTTGAGGCATTATACCGGCGGCCCGGTCTTCGACTCTTCGTCGCCTCCTCCGCGTCATGGCCGGACTTGATCCGGCCACCCGTTGCACCTCGGTAAGTGGCTATTCATCAATGAATTGGTCCGGCACGGATGGCCGGATCAAGTCCGGCCATAACGACGACGGGATAGTGGCCGATGTGTCAGTCTTTACGGCGCTCGGTATTATCCCGCCGTCCGGTCTTCGACTCTTCCCAACCCTTTTTGACCAAATCCCGATCAGGTGGGCTCACCTGATCGGGTGAAGCGGCTCAATCCTTCGACTTGAAGCGATAGACCTCGTCAGCGCCCGGAAACGTGCCCGCGCGCACATCGGCGGCGTAGCGCGAAACGGCCTCGGTGATGATGGTGCGCAGGTCGGCGTAGCGGCGGACGAATTTCGGCGCCCACTCGAACACGCCGAGCATATCGTCGGTGACGAGAATCTGGCCATCGCAATGGGGGGACGCGCCGATCCCGATCGTTGGCACGCGGACGATCCGGGTGATCTCCTGGGCAAGTTCTTCGGACACGCCTTCGAGCACGATCGCAAAACAGCCGGCGTCCTCGGCCGCCCGCGCCTCGGCGATCACACGGGCGCGTTCGTCGTCGTTCCTGCCCTTCGCCTTGAACCCGCCGTCGATGTGAACCGCCTGGGGACGCAGGCCGACATGACCCATCACCGGAACGCCACGCTGGACCAGGAAGGCAATGGTTCCGGCCAGTCCCTCCCCGGCCTCGATTTTCACCGCCTGGCAGCCGGTCTCTTTCATCACCCTGACAGACGCCGCGAAGGCCTGCTCGGGCGAACCCTCAAACGTTCCGAACGGCAGATCGACGACGACCATCGCGTGGGAAGATCCCCGGACCACCGCCTGGCCATGCAGGATCATCATCTCGAGCGTCACGGCGGTGGGAGTCGGCAGCCCATGGACGACCATGCCAAGCGAATCGCCCACCAGCAGAACATCGACATGTGGATCGAGCGCCGCCGCGACGGGAGCCGTGTAGGCTGTCAGGCAGACGATCTTTTCGCGGCCTTTCAGCGCGCGGATGGCGGGTACGGTGACCCGCCTGGATTGCACCTGCTTCGACACTGGATCAGTTCTCCTGCTTGGTCCGGCCTGGGGCGGGCCGGTCTGACAGGGAGCGGCGATTTAGTCCAGCAGCCAAGGCGCCGCAGCAGCCTGGGCGATCTGGCGCACCTGGCTCATCAGGCCGGCGCCGACCGGGATGCCGTTCTTCATCCGCGCTTCCGCGTATTTCCATTGCGGATCGCCCGCCACCATGACCGGCCGAGCCGGATCGACCGGCGTCGTCCCACGCAGTGCGCCCATGAAGGTGGCGACATCCTTCTGGAAATCGTCCGATTCGCGGAAAAGATTGGGATCGATCGCCATGAAGAAATGGCCGATATCCATGCCGACCGGCTTCTTGGTGTGCATCGGATCGGTGATCAGCGTCGCACCCGAGAGGCAGGAGGCAAGGATATTCACCATCACCGCCAGCCCGTAGCCCTTGTAGCTGGAATTCTCCGGCGAACCGCCCAGCGAGGTCAGGAAACCGCCCTTCTCCTTCGCCACCAGCGGATCGTTGGACGGATTGCCCTCCGCGTCCAGGACCCAACCGTCCGGTGTCGGCAGGCCCTCGTTCGCCTTGTTGCGGATGCGGCCGGCGGCGACGGTGGTGGTCGCCATGTCGAGCAGGAACGGCACACCATCCGCGCTGGGCGCCGCGAAGGACCACGGGTCGGTGCCCAGCTTCGCCTGCTTGCCGAATGTCGGCGCCACCTGGATGCCGGAAGCCGAGGTGCAGGCCATCCCGACCAGCCCCTGCTTCGCCGCCATCAGCGTGTAGTAGCCGGCGGCGCCGAAATGCGCGGAATGCTTCACCACGGCGAGTCCGACGCCCGCGCTCCTGGCCTTGCTGATCGCCGCCGACATGGCGAAATGCGCCGGGACGTGCCCAAGGCCGCCACCGCCATCCACCAGCGCGGAAACCGGTGTCTCCCGGATGATCTTCGGACGCACATCCATCTTCGCCCGGCCGGAACGCCGCAGCCCGTCATAGCCGGGAATCATCGAGATCCCGTGGCTGTCAACGCCATGCAGATCGGCCCATGACAGGATGTCGGACGTGATCTCCGCGTTGTCCTCCGGCATGCCCCAACCGAGAAGGATGGCTTTGAGCTGGGCACGGTGATTGGCATAGGACGCGGGCATGGTGGTTCCTCTGATGACGGGTTGCTTTGACGTGAACCTTGCGCGTCCCGGGTGTTCCGGCAAGGGTGGCGGACAATGATCAAAGATGCGGAGGGAACGATCATGGCCGACAGTCAGGCTTTGCTGCGGGCTCGGTTCGGAATCGAGTTTCCCGGGACAGACGTTCCGGATGCGATCGCCGGCCTGATCGACCGGCGGGTGACCCGGCGCTACACCGACCAGGACGTGCCCGACTCGTTGCTGGACGCCCTGCTGGCAGCCGCGCAGTCAGCGCCCGCCAAGTCGGACCTGCAGCAATTCTCCATCGTGGTGATGCGGGATCGCCCCCGGATCAAGCAGATCGCCGACTGGATCGGCTCGATGGACTGGATCGCCACCGCGCCGCTGTTCCTGGTGTGGTGCGGCGACATGCGCCGAGGCCAGCGCCTTTGCGCGATGCACGGAATGCCGCACGCCAACAACAACCTGGACACGTTCCTGAACACGGCGGTCGATTGCGCGCTGGCGATGGGTCAGTTCATGGCGGCGGCGGACGCGGTGGGATTGGGCACCTGCCCGATCAGCTACGTGCGCAGCCACATCGAACGGGTGTCGCCGCTGCTGGGTCTGCCCGCCGGCGTCTATCCGGTCGCGGGGCTGCCGGTCGGATGGCCGGTGTTTCGCCGTCCGGTGTCGATGCGGCTGCCGCCCTCGGTCGTCGTGCACCGGGAACGCTACGACGACAGCGGGCTGGACACCGATATCGCGGCGTAC
>JARLIN010000121.1 GCA_031291715.1 Rhodopila sp.
CGGCCAGCAGGTCAAGGTGCAGGTCATCCGCTTCAACCCGGAGACCCAGCGCATCAGCCTCGGCATGAAGCAGCTCGAGGCCGATCCGTGGGAAGGCGTGGCGGCGAAGTATCCGCCGGGCGCCAAATACTCGGGCCGCGTGACCAACATCACCGACTACGGCGCCTTCGTGGAGCTGGAGCCGGGGGTCGAGGGCCTGGTGCACGTGTCCGAAATGTCCTGGACGAAGAAGAACGTCCATCCTGGCAAGATCGTTTCCACCAGCCAGGAAGTCGATGTCATGGTGCTGGACGTGGACAGCTCCAAGCGGCGTATCTCGCTGGGCCTCAAGCAGGTGCAGCGCAACCCGTGGGAGCAGTTCGTCGAAGAGCATCCGATCGGCTCCGAGGTCGAGGGCGAAATCCGCAACATCACGGAATTCGGCCTGTTCATCGGCCTGTCCGCGGACATCGACGGCATGATCCACATGTCCGACCTGTCCTGGGACGAAGCCGGCGAAGCCGCGATGGCGGGCTATGAGAAGGGCCAGATCGTCAAGGCGAAGGTGCTCGACGTCGATGTGGAGAAGGAACGCATCAGCCTGGGTATCAAGCAGCTGCGTGACGACCCGGCCGCGACCATCCTCGACACCGTCCACAAGGGCGACATCGTGACCTGCATCGTCAGCGCGGTTCAGGCCAACGGCATCGAGGTCAAGGTCAACGACGTCCTGACCGGCTTCATCCGCCGGGCGGAACTGGCGCGCGACAAGGGGGATCAGCGGCCCGACCGCTTCGCCGTGGGCGAGAAGGTCGATGCCAAGATCACCGCGGTCGATCGTCAGTCGCGCAAGCTGACCCTGACCATCAAGGGCAAGGAAGTCGAGGAAGAGAAGCAGGCGATGGCCGAATTCGGCTCCTCCGACTCCGGCGCCTCGCTGGGCGACATCCTGGGGGCCGCGATTCGTCGCCGCAACCAGCTGGCGCAGGACAGCTAAGGCCGCTAGCGGATCATGTCGCTAGAGACCGATCTGCTATTGGACAGGCGGCGCCTCAAGCGCCGCCTTGTCTTTTGGCGGGTGTTCACCGTTATCGCCCTGGTGGTCGCGGCCCTTGTCGGGCTGCGGGGCGCGGGCCTGGCACCCACCGGGGCGCACATCGCCCGGGTCTCGGTCAAAGGCCTGATCACCGAGGACCACAAGCTGATCGAGGCGATCGACGCCCTGGCCGATGACAACAAGGTCAAGGCGCTGATCGTGTCGGTCGACAGCCCCGGCGGCAGCGTCGCCGGCGGCGAGACCTTGCACGACGCGATCGCCCGGGTTGCCGCCAAGAAGCCGGTCGTCGTGACGATGGGCGGGCTCGCGGCGTCCGCCGGCTACATGATCGCGGTGCCGGCCAACCGAATTTTCGCCCGCGAAGCGACCCTGACAGGATCAATCGGTGTCCTGCTGGAAACCGGCGAGGTATCCGGCCTCCTTGGCAAGTTGGGGATCAGCGCGCAGGTCATCCGCTCCGGCCCGCTGAAGGATGAACCCAGCCTGGTGCGGCCTTTGTCGCCCGAGGGAAAAGAGGTCCTTCAGAGCCTGGTCAACGATATGTACGACCAGTTCGTCGGGATGGTCGCGAGCGGCCGCCACATGGACCCGGTGAAGGTCCGTTCCCTGGCCGACGGCCGGGCTTATACGGGCCGGCAGGCGCTGGGTCTGGGTCTGGTCGATGCGATCGGCGGCGAACGCGAGGCCAAGGACTGGCTCACGTCCGCGAAGGGCTTACCGGCCAACTTGCCGGTCGAAGATGTCTCCGAGAGCGGTTTCGCCAGTCGCGCATTGTCCGGCGAACTTGGCCCGATGCTACAGGGCGTTTGGAAAACGCTGATTTCACAAAGCGTTAGTCTTGACGGCGCCTGGGCCGTCTGGCAACGTTCCGGGAACTGACTCCCCGGGGGACCATTTTGACCAAATCAGAACTGATCGCGGAGTTGGCAAATGCTAATCCGCATTTGCGTGGCCAGGATGTGGAATCCATCGTCGCCACGATCTTCGAAGAGATAACTTTCGCCCTGGCACGAGGGGAGCGGGTTGAACTCCGCGGTTTCGGCGCCTTCACCGTCAAGCACCGCGACGCCCGCACCGGACGCAACCCGAGGACGGGTGCCTCCGTTTCAGTGGACGAAAAATCGGTTCCCTTCTTCAAGGCCGGGAAGGAACTGCGGCTACGGGTGAATGCCGGCAAGATCCCCCGGGCCTCCCTGGCGGAACGCAAGCAGGCCTGAGAGGTCCGCGCTATCCATGCTGTTCCTGATCGTTACCTTCATCCTCTGCCTGCCGCTGGTGCTGTTCGCGCTGTCGAACACCGAGGTGGTCAGGCTGGGTCTTTGGCCGACGGGGTATGGCATCGAGGTGCATCTTTCGATCGCCATCCTGGTCGCGATGGCAATCGCCTTCCTTCTCGGAGCGCTGGTGGTTTGGGTGTCTGAACTCGCGCAACGGCGACGAGCCCGCCGGGCGGAACGCACCGTGCGGCTGCTGGAAGCGCAGATCGAGGAATTGAAGGCGCGCACCACGCCGCCGCTATCGCTGCCACCGGGGGCGTGATGTCCGGCAACAAACCCCTTATCGTCGCCCTGGATACGGTCGATACCGATCGCGCGCGCCGCTGGGCTGAATCCGTCAGCCCCCATGCCGGCCTGTTGAAGCTGGGACTGGAATTCTTCCTGGCGAATGGAGCCGATGGCTTTCGCGGTATCACCGGCGCGCCGATCTTCCTGGACCTGAAACTGCACGATATCCCGAACACCGTGGCCGGCGGCGTGCGAGCGGTGTTGCCGCTGCGGCCACGGATGCTGACCGTTCATGCATCCGGCGGTTCGGCGATGATCCAGGCCGCCCACCAGGCGGCGGCCAACGCCGGGCCGGATCGCCCGATGATCCTGGCCGTCACGGTGCTGACCAGCCTGAACCAGAACGCCCTCCGCGCCATCGGCGTCTCCGCCACACCAGCCGAACAGGTTCTTCGCCTCGGCCGCCTCGCCATCGACGCAGGTGCGGATGGACTCGTATGCAGCCCGCTGGAGGTCGCGATGCTGCGCCAGGCGTTGGGTCCGGCCGTGAAACTGGTCGTGCCCGGCATTCGGCCCGAAGGAGCGGCAGCCGGCGACCAGGCGCGAACGATGACTCCGGCGCAGGCGGTGAAGGCTGGCGCCGATTGGATCGTGGTCGGGCGCCCGATCACCGGTGCGGATAATCCCGGCACCGCAGCCGCGGATATCGCCGCCAGCATCCGATGACCAAGGTCAAGATTTGCGGGATCAACGATCCCGTCGCGTTCGACACCGCGGTTGAAGCCGGCGCCGACTGGGTGGGGTTTGTGTTCTTCCCCCCCTCCCCTCGCTACGTGAAACCGGAAACGGCCTCTGCGCTGTCGGCACGGGTCGCTGGCGGCCCGCCCCGTGTCGGGCTGTTCGTGGAGCCGACCGAGTCGGTTATCGCCAGCGTACTGGATGTGATGCGGCTTGATGTGCTGCAGATCTACGGGGCGCTGGACTCTCTGACCGCGATCAGGACCCGGTTTGGACTGCCGGTCTGGCGCGCCGTGGGGATCAACAGCATCGCCGACCTTCCCACCGATCCGCTTGGCGTGGACAGGCTTCTGCTGGAGGCGAAACCCCCGGCGGGGGCAAACCGGCCGGGCGGAAACGCCACGACGTTCGATTGGTCGCTGCTTCGGGGATGGGCCGCGCCCGCCCCCTGGATGCTGGCGGGTGGCCTCACGCCGGATAACGTCGCGACCGCCATCCGACAAACGGGAGCACAGGCGGTCGATGTCTCGTCAGGGGTCGAGAAAAGCAAAGGCGTGAAGGATGCGGGGCTGATACGGGCTTTCATAACCGCCGCGAAAAGCGCCGGAACCCAGAGCGCGATCATCTGAGGTTGCATCAACCTCAGAGGTGAATCGCCCTCTCAAACAACGTCGTCGGGTCACGTTGACACCGACTTTCTGCCGGCTTCCTCCACATCGTGCCCGCACTTGATCCGGGCACAAGTTGCATTTCGGTAAGTTGTTATTCATCAATGAGTTGGTCCGGCACGGATGGCCGGATCAGGTCCGGCCATGACGAAGGGGGCTGCCCGTGGGTTAATCTTTACGGCGCTCGGTATTAGAGTGTGATTGCTTCAACCTGGCGCGATCACACTCTGACTTTCGCCGGCTACTTCTTTTTCTTCTTCTCGGCTTCCAGTTCCAGCCTCAATCGTTCGATCTCGGACCGAAGCGCCTCGATTTCGGACTCATGAATATTGGAAGGATTGGTTGGCTCGGTTCCCCGGTAGAACGGCGTGAACAGGCTGAACGCCCGTTCCATCATCGCCATGTTCTGCCGCCCGACCTCTTCGATATTGCCGAAAGGGAACAGCGTTCCCATGGTCTTCTGCATCGCCGTCCGCATCTGCTCCTGCTGCTGGGCGAACGACGTCATGGCATGTTCGAGGTATTTCGGCACCAGCCCCTGCATCGACCCGCCATACAGCCCAATGAGCTGGCGGAGGAAGTTGGTGGGCAGCAGGTTCTGGCCCTTGCCCTCTTCTTCCACGATGATCTGGGTCAGCACGCTTCGGGTGATGTCGTCGCCGCTCTTGGCGTCGTAGACCACAAAATCCCGCCCTTGCCGTACCATTTCGGCCAAGTTGTCCAGCGTAATATAGCTGGAGCTTTCGGTATTATATAGTCGCCGGTTGGCATACTTTTTCACCACGACCGGAGGCTTTTCGCCGGATTTCGTCTCCGGCAGGGTCTCAGCGGACACAGCCATGCATACCTCGTAGCTATGCCTCACCCTACCGTGTATTTCGCACTTGCGATAGTCTGATTCGGTATCTGATTTCCCACTTGGCGCCGGTTTAACGTTTCGTCGGCAATCCGCCGCGCCTATGGTCCGGCCTGCGAGGAGAATGAATGGAGCATGATGGCGGACGCCGGAATGAACAACGCCGGTCGCGACGCCGGCGGACGGGACGCTGCCGCCCAGGACAAGGCCGGATTCAGCGGTTCCAAGCCGCGCGAACGTACGACACAGGATGTGCCCGACACGCGCAAGCTGGCGCAGGACTGGATCACCTTGTGGCAAAGCGAGCTCACCGCCATGGCGGCCGACCCGGAGATACGCGAATCATGGCAGACGGTCATGGCGCTATGGGCCGGGACGATGTCCGCCGTGTTGCGCGGCCTTCCGCGCGAGCCCACTTCCCGGTGGAGCCACCCGCCCGCGTCTCCGGGACATGACGGAGCGGGCGGACAAGCCGGGGCCGCTGATGCGTCGCGGGCCGCGCCCGCTGCTGCTGCACCTGACGCTCGCGATGCTGAGATCGAACGTCTCGCGCGCCACGTCGCCGCTTTGGAACGCCGGCTGGCCGAACTCGAGCGAGGCGGCGATCCTCCAGTCAATCCAAAAGGCCGTACAGGACGGAAGCCACGACAGTGACTTCCCGGCCGCCGTGGTGGCCGAGACCCTCCGGCAGGATGCCGCGCTGATCGAGGGCATCGCGGCCTATCGGCGGCATGACTGGCAGCGGACCCTGACCGATCCGCCGACGATCTGGGCGGAGGGTAACACGCGGCTGCTTGATTACGGCACCGCCGGCGGGCGCCCGGTTCTCTTCGTGCCGAGCCTGGTGAATCGGGCATATGTGCTCGATCTGGCCGAGGGACATTCGATGCTCCGCTGGCTCGCCGGCCAGGGTGTGCGTCCGCTGCTGTTGGATTGGGGCTGGCCGGGAGAAACAGAGCGTCGGTTCACCCTGACCGACTATGTCGCCGGCCGGATGGAGCGGGCGATGACCGCCGCCGTGCGGGCCGCGGGCACGCCGCCGGTGCTGGCGGGCTACTGCATGGGCGGCACCCTTGCCGTGGCCGCGGCGCAGCGCCGGCCGGACCTGATCCATGGCCTGGCGCTGCTCGCGGCACCGTGGGATTTCCATGCACCGGACCCCGAGCGCGCGATCCGGACGGCGGAAACCTTGCCACTGCTGGAACCGGCGCTCGCGTTCAGCCAGGCGCTCTCGGTCGATCTGCTGCAATCGTTGTTCGCGATGCTCGATCCCTGGAGCGTCGCCGACAAATACCGCGGATTTGCCCGCCTGCCGCCTGACAGCGAACGGGCCAGGCTTTTCGTGGCGCTGGAAGACTGGCTGAACGACGGCGTGCCGCTGGCGGCCGAGGTCGCCCGCGCCTGCCTGAGCGAATGGTACGGAGAGAACGCGCCCGCACGCGGCACCTGGAGGATCGCCGGCCTGCCGGTCGATCCCACCGCGATCGCCACGCCAACCTTCGTCGCGGCCCCCGGTCGCGACCGCATCGTGCCGCCGGAGTCCGCCCGCCCGCTCGCCAGCCTGATTCCAGGCGCGGTGCTGCTCCAGCCAACGGCTGGCCACATTGGCATGATCGCCGGATCGCGGGCGGAACCCTCTTTGTGGCGCCCGCTGCGGGACTGGCTACGGACCTTGGACGGCGACGCACGCATGCCGCGCGCCAAGGCCGTTCGCCGCCGCGCTTGACCTGGGCGGCCCCGACGCGTTTCCTTCCGGTCCAACAGAGGGAGGTGCATCATGGCCGGTAAGCAACCCGTCGCCATCGTCTTCGATACGTTCGGCACGGTCGTGGACTGGCGGTCGAGCCTGATCGCCGACCTGACCGCCTATGGCGCCAGCCGCGGCGTGACCGCCGATTGGCCCGCACTGGTCGATGCGTGGCGGGCCGCCTACCACCCTTCCATGGATCGGGTCCGCAAGGGGGAACAACCCTGGACGAAGCTGGACGACCTGCATCGCGCCTCGCTGGATCGTCTGGTGACCGATTTCGGGATCAAGGGCCTGTCCGAGGATGATCTCGTGCATATCAACCTGGGCTGGCACCGGCTGCATCCCTGGCCCGATTCCGTGCCCGGCCTCACCCGGCTGAAGTCCCGCTTTATCATTGGGCCGCTGTCGAACGGCAACGTCTCGCTGCTGCTGAACATGGCAAAGCTCGCCGGCATCCCCTGGGACATGATCTTCGGGTCCGACCTGTTCGGGCATTTCAAGCCCGACCCGGAGACGTATCTGGGCGTCGCGCGCTTGCTGGACCTGGCGCCGAACCAGGTCATGATGGCGGCAGCGCATAACGGTGACCTGGCCGCGGCACGGGCCTGCGGTCTGATGACGGCGTTTTTCCCTCGCCCCGGCGAATACGGACCGCACCAGAAGCGTGACTACGCGGCGGATCAGGACTGGGATATCGTCGCCACCGACATCCAGGACATGGCGGGAAAGCTCGGGGTTTGATACCAGCGGCTCGAAGGGGCGACTGAAGACCCGATACTTCGGGCCGGTGTTATGAGACCCCCCGCTTGCTTTTTGGCGCTGCCTTACGCACTTCTTCGCGGACGGGCAGTAGACTGCAAGTCGCGGGACAATCCGCAAGGGAGAGCAGGACATGGACGACATCGTCATCGTCTCGGCAGCCAGGACGCCGGTCGGCAGCTTCAACGGCGCCTTGAGCTCGGTTCACGCCCAACAACTCGGGGCCATTGCCCTCCAGGCCGCGTTTTCGCGCGCCGGGGTCGATGCCGCCGATGTGGATGAGGTGATCTTCGGCCAGGTCCTGGCCGCCGGCGAAGGTCAGAACCCCACCCGCCAAGCGGCGCGAGCGGCCGGCATGCCGGATTCCAAGACCGCGTTCGGCATCAACCAGGTCTGCGGGTCGGGCCTGCGCGCCGTCGCCCTGGCCGCGCAGCAGATCCGCACCGGCGAAAGCGCCATCGTCGCCGCCGGCGGCATGGAGAGCATGAGCCTGTCCGCCCACGCCGCGCACCTGCGCAATGGCACCAAGATGGGCGCCCTGGAATTCGTCGATACCATGCTGAAGGACGGGCTGTGGGACGCGTTCCACGGCTATCACATGGGCAACACGGCGGAAAACGTCGCCAGCAAATACCAGATCACCCGGGAACAGCAGGACGCATTCGCGCTGGCCTCGCAGCAGAAAGCCTCCGCCGCGCAGAAGGCCGGCCGGTTCAAGGAAGAGATCGTGGCCGTCACCGTAAAAAGCCGCAAGGGCGACATCCAGGTCGTGGACGACGAATATATCCGCCACGACTCGACCGCCGAGGGCATGGCCAAACTGCGCCCTGCCTTCACCAAGGATGGCACGGTAACCGCCGGCAACGCCTCCGGCATCAATGACGGGGCCGCGGCGTTGATCGTGATGACCGCCAGCGAAGCCGCCAAACGGGGCCTGACCCCGCTGGCGCGGATCGCCGGCTTCGCCACCGCCGGCGTCGATCCCGCGGTGATGGGCACCGGCCCGATCCCGGCCACGCGCAAGGTCCTGAGCCGCGTGGGCTGGAAGCCAGACGATCTGGACCTCGTGGAGGCCAATGAGGCTTTCGCCGCCCAGGCGCTCGCGGTGAACAAGGATCTCGGCTGGGACACCAGCAAGGTGAACGTCAACGGCGGCGCGATCGCCATCGGTCATCCGATCGGCGCCTCGGGCGCGCGCATCCTGGTTACCCTGTTGCACGAGATGCAGAAGCGGGATGCGAAAAAAGGTCTCGCGACTCTTTGCATCGGCGGCGGCATGGGCGTCGCGATGTGCCTGGAGCGCTGAACCGGCTTTAGACAGGCGGCGAACAGGGTCCGCGGCATTCTCCGGCACGGCGCGAAGACAGCCGGCCCTCGTTCGCGGATGTTTTTCGGCTGGAAGGTGGTCGCGGCGGTGTCTCCGCCGCGACCGCACAGCCGGCTGCACCGCGCGCGAGGATCGAGCCGATCGGCCCGGGCGGCGCGTGCCGGGACCGCGGGCCTTCGGGACCCTGCGTGCACTGGTAGGCGACGAGAACCGCGGCGAGGCTCCGCTGGTTTTCGCCGCGGCGGCGGTTCTCCAGTTTGGTTCGGTGGCCGTCCTACTGCTGAGTATGCCGCGACGAGCGGCGAACGCGGTGGTAAATCCATTGTAAGGCCTAGGTAAACCGCCGATTCCAGCCGGCTCGGCCCTTTGCATGTCCGGTGAAAGTGGTAAGAGTGCCCTGGTCTGACCAACAAAAAGGGAGGGACCGATGGCACGCGTTGCACTGGTTACCGGCGGGACTCGGGGTATTGGCGCGGCGATCAGCTTGGCGCTTCAGGCCCAGGGGCGCACTGTCGTTGCGAATTACGCGTCCAACGATGCGGCCGCCGAGGCGTTCTCGAAGGAAACCGGCATTGCGGTCGTGAAGTTCGACGTCAGCAACTTCGACGAATGCGAAGCCGGCATCGCCAAGGTCATCGCCGAACACGGGCCGATCGAAATCCTGGTGAACAACGCAGGCATCACCCGCGATGGGACCTTGGTGCGGATGCGCCGGGACATGTGGGACGCGGTAATCGATACCAACCTCGGCTCCTGCTACAACATGTGCAAGCTGACGTTCGAGGGCATGCGCGACGGCAAGTTCGGCCGCGTTGTGAATGTCGGCAGTGTCAACGGCCAGGCGGGGCAATATGGCCAGGTCAACTATGCCGCCGCCAAGTCCGGCATCCATGGCTTCACCAAGGCGCTGGCACAGGAAGGCGCGCGGTATGGCATCACGGTCAACGCAATCGCGCCGGCCTATGTCGATACCGAGATGGTGCGCGCTGTCCCGGGCGAAGTATTGCGCAAGATCGTCGCTAAAATTCCCGTCGGACGCCTGGGCCATGCCGAGGATATCGCGCGCGGTGTCGCCTTCCTGACCGCGGACGATGCCGATTTCGTTACTGGATCGACGCTGTCGATCAACGGCGGCATGCATATGTATTAAAGCGCGATCGTCTGAGGTTGCATCAACCTCAGACGAGAATCGCCCTCTTAAATGAACGAGTTATACGAACTGGCGAAAAGAATAACGCACTGTCTGCCCTCCACTGTCACGGCCCGGCGATAGTCCGGGCCGTCTGAATTAGGATTGTGCCGCGGCAGATGGCCCGGACCACGCCGGGCCAGGATGAGTGTTGGTGTGTCACTCTTTTCACCGTTTGGTATCAGAGCAATGCGGGTGGGCGGTGGCCCGCCCGTCGGCTTGCCATCTGCCGCTGACCGGAGTCATCATTCCCGCAAGGAAGGAGGCTTCTGTCATGAACGCACCAAGAAACGCGCAATATCGCCACCTGGACGTCCAAAAAATCGGCGGATCACTGGGGGCCGAGATCCGTGGCGTCGATCTGTCACAGGACCTCTCGGATGAAGTGCTGGCGGAAATCCGTGCCGCTCTGCTCGATAATCTGGTGATCGCGATCCGCGACCAGGACATCACGCCGGCCCAACAATTGGCCTTCGCCCGAAGATGGGGTGAGATCCACCTGCATCCGTTCATGGAAGGCATGGCGGACTATCCGGAAATCCTGGCAATCATCAAGCGCCCCACCGACAAGAAGAACTTCGGCGGGTCCTGGCACACCGACCAGATGTTCTCGCCCAGCCCGGCCATGGGCACCATGCTGTATGCCAAGGAAGTTCCATCGGCTGGCGGAGATACGATCTTCACCAACCAGTACCTGGCCTATGAGAGTCTCTCCGACGGAATGAAGGCCATCGCCGGTCAACTTCGCACCGTCTGCGTCGGCGACAACTTCAAGTCAGCCGGCGGCCTATCCCGCAAGGAGCGTTACGACCGGCAGATGAGCGAGATGAAGGTCAAGGACCCGGGCAATGTGCAGACCACCAGCATCCATCCTTTGGTGCGCACCCATCCCGAGACGGGCCGCAAGGCGCTGTATATCGGCGGGCACGTGCAGCATTTCGACGGCATGACGGATGAGGAAAGCCAGCCGCTGATCGACTTCTTCATGAAGCAGTCGATCCGTCCGGAGTTCACCTGCCGTTTGCGCTGGCAAACCGGAACGCTGACGTTCTGGGATAATCGTTGCACACAGCATTTCGCGGTAAACGACTATCCGGCGGAAACCCGGATCATGCACCGGATCACGATTTGTGGCGATCGGCCCTTCTGATTGATGCCTGCCCGGCATGGCCGGGGGCGATAACCTAGCTGAGGTCGCCGCGCTGGCCGTGCCACCATGCCACCGTGTCATGGCCGGCTTGGCCCCATATGCATCAGGATACCATACGCATCAGGACAAGGGTGCGGATGCAGCATGGCCTTGTCTCTATCGTCATGGCCGGGCTTTTCCCGGCCATACACCCCCCCACGGTCCGTGCGCAGATGGCCGGGACAAGCCCGGCCATGACGATAGAACCGACAGGGCTCGGTGCGGCCGGACCCAATCCGGCGGCGCCAAGCCCTGCTACGGCACGATGAAAAAGCTACGCGGCGTCCCTAGAAACCAGATCCCCGAACAGGGTCCAATGCTCGCCTTCGACATGTGAGAGACGAACCGACTCGATCGGGTAGAAATCAGTCGCACTGGTGTTCAACTTGATCCCGGGCAACAGCATTGGCACTTCCAAATCGTGCATGCTTGCGGCCTGGCGCATGACATTCTCCCGCGTCAGGTCATCGCCGCACCGCTTCAACACCTGTGCCACCGTGAACGCCACCGCGTATCCGGTTACGTTGGCGCTTTCCGACGGGTTGGCCGTGCTGTTATACTTGTCCATCCACGCCTTCCACTCCTTGAAGTCGGCGGCATCCGCCCAGTGTGGATCGGTAACGTCCTTGATGTATTGCGCGGTGATGATTCCCTGCGCATTCTCCAACCCGGCTGGCCGGAGGACCGCACCGACCGAGGCCGAGACGTTCACCAGATATTGCGCCGGCTTCCATCCGATTTCGGCGGCTTTCTTGATCGCCTGGGCGGCGAATTTCGGTGTCGTCACATTGTAGAAGACGTTCGCACCAGAATTCTTCAACTGTAGTATCTGCGAATCGACCGTCGGATCTGTCACCTCGTATGTTGCTTCGATGACGATCGCGTCAGCGCCGATCGTGTCCTTGAACGCCGCGATCTGCTCACGGAAGCCGCCGACATAGTCGTTCCCCATGTCATCGTTCTGCCGCAGGATCGCGATCTTCGGATTCTTGACCGTCTGCTTGATGTGCTTGGCGTAGATCATGCCTTCGGTGCGGTAATCCGGCTGCCAGCCCATCGTCCACGGAAAATGCGCCGGATCGCCCCATTTGGACGCGCCCGTGGCGACGAAAAGCTGTGGCACCTTCTTCTGGTTCATGTATTTCTGAATCGCGGTGTTGCACTGCGTGCCGAGCGGCGCGAACAGAAACAGCACCTGGTCGCGCTCCACCAACTGACGCGCCAGTTCCACCGTTTTAGGCGGACTGTAGCCATCGTCGAGGGAGATGAAATTGATCTTCCGCCCGTTGATCCCGCCCTGTTCGTTGATCATCCGAAAATACGCCGCATGCGCACGGCCGTTGGCGCCATAGGCCGAGGCGTTGCCGCTGTATGGCATCGTCTGGCCGATCTTAATCTCGGTGTCGGATGCGCCCGGGCTGTATTTCCCGCCCGCGATCGCGGGTGCCGCGAGTAACGTCGCGGCACCGGACAGAACCGTTCGCCGTGTCAGCCTTGTCATTGTTGTCTCCCCCTTCTTCCTCGCATTGTCCACCAGGTGCGAGCCTGGGCAAACCCGCCGGCGATGCCGGCCGGCAGGAAATACATCAGCAGCAGCAACAGGACGCCGTAGATCGCCCAGGCCGGCACATCATACCGCAAAGCGAACGTGGCCTTCATCCAGTCCGATATCGACTGCGCGGAATTCTGCACCAGCACGATGAAGACGCCCCCCACCAGGCAGCCCGGCAACGATGCGATACCGCCCACCACGAGTCCAACCAGGAACGAAATCGAAAGCTGCAGCGTGAAGCTGTCAGGCGCGACATAGGCGACCGTGATCGCCGACAGCCCACCGGCCACGCCGGTAATGCCCGCCGAGATGCCGAACGCGATCGTCTTGTAGCGCGCAAGGTCGATCCCCATCGTACTGGCCGCCATGCTGTGGTCGCGGACCGCCATCAGGGCGCGTCCATTGCGGCTGCGCAGCAGGTTGAACACGACCCAGAACAACAGGATCGCGGCCGCCAGACAGACATAGTACAGCCATTGGTCGGGCGAGAGTCGCGTCCATTCGGGCGGGTCCGGCTTGTCGAGCAGCACGCCACCGACCCCTCCGGTCCAGCCCGCGATCGCCTTGTATTTCAGCAGTTGCGGCACGGCGATCGCCAGCGTGAACGTCGCCAGCGCCAGATAGTGTCCCTCCAGCTTCAAGGCCGGAAAACCGAACAGCAGGCCGGCAGCGAAGCACACCACGGCCGCGATCGGCAGCGTCGCCCAATACGGCCAGCCGCCGAAATTCATCAGGATCGCGGCGGTATAAGCGCCCAACGCGAAAAAAGCGCTGTGGCCCAGCGAGATTTGTCCATTGAAGCCAATCAGCAGGTTCAGGCCCAGCACGGCGATCGCATAGATCAGCATCGACTGGCCCATGAACATGTAATAGTCGAAACTTGATGACTCCGACACGAAGCCAATCAGCGGCAGCAGTGCGAGCACGATCCAGAACAGGATAGACGTGACTCCGACGCCGCGTTTCATCGCCCAGCTTGTTGTCATGGCTCAGACCCGCTTCACAATGACGCGGCCAAACAGGCCGGCTGGTTTCAGCAACAGCACGCCGATGACGATGATCAGCGCGAAGGTCAGCTTCAGCTCGTTGCCGATGACGTAGCTGCCGACAAGGTTTTCCAGCACCCCCACGATGAAGCCGCCGGCGACGGCGCCCATTGGGTTGCCGATACCGCCCACCAGGGCGCCCGCGAAGCCATAGACCAGGATGCCTGTCATCATGTTCGGGTCCAGAAAGACGATCGGCGCCACCAGCATGCCCGCGATCGCGCCGATCGCCGCCGCCAGGCCCCAGCCAAGCGCCAGCATCCACGATACCCGAACCCCCATGAGGCGGGCCGAATCCGCATTCTGGGCGGCGGCGCGCATCGCGAGGCCCAGGGTCGTGAAGCGGAAGAACGCGGTCAAAAGCCCCAGCATGACGAGCGTCACGCCGACCACGCCGAGTTGCTGCACGCTGACCAAACCGTTGCCGAACAGGTCACGGCTCGGGAACGGGCTGGGAAACTGCTTGATCGTGTAGCTCCAGATCATCCCGGCGACGGCATTGAAGATCGAGAGCAGGGCGATGAACGACACCACCAGAGCAAGGACGGGTGCCCGCTCCAAGGGTTTCAGTATGACACGCTGGATCGCGAACCCGCCGGCGAACGCGACCAGGACGGTCAGGCCGAACGCGACCCAGTAAGGTAGGCCAGCATCGATCATCGCCCAGGCCAGATAGGTGGCGAACATCGCCATCTCGCCCTGCGCGAAATTGATGTGGTCCGTCGATACGTAAATCATGACAAGACCAAGGGCGACGCAGGCATAGATCGCCCCGCTGGTCAGACCGGCAGCGAACTGCTGGAGAAAGAATTCCATGCGGAAACCCTCAATAACCCAAATACGATTTTCGCAACGCCTCGTCGTTCCGCACCAGCGCCGAGGGGCCGGACGTCACAACCTTTCCGGTTTCCAGCAGGTACACATGATCGGCCAGGTCCAGGGCCAACGCGGCATTCTGTTCCACGATCAGCATGGACACCTGCTCGTGCTCATTGATCCGGCGGAGGATTTGAAAAATCTCCCGCACGACCAGCGGCGCAAGACCGAATGACGGTTCGTCCAGCAGCATCAGCTTCGGGCCGAGCATCAGCGCTCGACCGATCGCCAGCATTTGCTGCTCACCGCCGGAAAGAGTGCCGGCCTGCTGGTGCAGCCGCTCTTTCAGGATCGGAAAGTAATCGAACACCAGATCCATATCGCGACGGGCGGCGGCATGGTCGCGTCGCGTGTGGAAGGCCAGGCGCAGGTTTTCCTCCACCGTCAGCGCGACGAACGTGCCGCGGCCTTCGGGCACGTGCGCGACTCCCATGCGGACGATGTCCTCGGTGGAACGGCGGCTGATGTCGCGGCCCAGGAACGATGTCGTCCCCGACCGGCGCACCATGTTGCAGATCGCGCGCAGGGTGGTGGTCTTGCCGGCGCCGTTCGCACCCAGCAACGCCGTCACGCCCCCCTGCTCGATCACCAGATCAAGGTCATACAGCGCGCGGATCGGTCCATACCACGCACTGAGGCCGTTAGCCTTCAACAACGATGTCATCAGGCGGCGGTGCCAAGATAGGCGCGGATCACGTCCGGGTTCTGACGGACCTCCTCCGGCCGGCCATCGGCGATCTTGCGGCCGAAGTTGACCACGACGACCTTGTCGGACACGGACATCACAAGGCTCATGTGATGTTCGACAAGCAGCACGGTGACACCTTGCACATCGCGCACACGGCGGATCTGGCCTTCCAACGTATGGACTTCGTCGTGGTTGAGGCCGGCGGCCGGTTCGTCCAGCAGCAGCAGCTTGGGTTCGGCGGCCAGTGCCCGCGCGAGTTCGACGCGCTTGCGGATGGGGAATGGCAGGCCGGCGGCGACCCTGTGGGTGAAGGCGCTCAGGTTCATGAACTCGATCAGGTCCATCGCCTTGTCGCGCACCGCCGCTTCTTCCCGCCCCACCGATGGCAGGCGCAGGGCGTTTTCGACAAAGCCGGCGCTGGTGCGACTGTGGCGGCCGACCATGACATTTTCCAGCACAGTCAGGCGATCGAACAGCGCGACGTTCTGGAAGGTGCGGCCAATGCCGATCATCGGGATGCGATGCCGCGGCACGGACAGGATCGACTGGCCCTCGAACAGGATTTCGCCGCGGCTGGGCTGGTAAAGCCGGCTGAGGCAGTTGAACAGCGTGGTCTTGCCCGCCCCGTTGGGGCCGATCAGCCCGGCGATCTGGCCGGGCATCACGTCGAAGGTCACATCGTCCAGGGCGACGACACCGCCGAAGCGAACGGTCACACCTCGAACCGACAGAAGCGGTGTCGCTTGTTCTGTCATGATATTTGATATATCTCCTCCCGACACCGTTAAGCCGAGCGGTTTGTCCGCCCTTGGCTTCGATGTCGTACGGTCAGAGTGCGCAATGACGGAAGCAGATGCAAGCGTCCTGGCTTTTCCCGTCATCCGATTTTCGGTAATATCCGTTCATGCGGAGCTTCACATTCGACCACGTGCATTTGCGTAGTCCGGATCCGGATGCGACGGCACGTTTCTTCGAAACCATGTTCGGCGCGGAGGTGACCCGGAGCGTTTACCCGCCCGGCACGCTGTATCCCGGCCAGATACGTGTCACCATGCGGGTCGGCGGGCAGAAAATCTTGATCGCACCAACCCATCCGCACGACCCGATGACCCCTGCCCCGGCGTTTCCGTATTACGGGCTGGAGCATTTCGGCTTCACGGTCGAAGACCTGGATGCCACCATCGCCGAATTGCGGGCCAAGGGCGCGGACGTGGCGATCGGTCCGCTGACCCGCGATGCGGGCACCTACCTGGCGTTCATCCGCGGTCCGGAAGGGATCATGGTTGAACTGGTGCAGCAGCGGCGGAATTCGTAGCAGATCTATCCCCTGACCGCGGACGGCGAAGAAAGGTTTCTTCTTCAGGCGCAACCCCTCTTGCCAACGGGCCATATCCTGCTCTTTTCACGCGGAAAGTTCCGGAGAAAGCTCATGACGTCCATGATTACCCGGCGCGCCCTGGGTGCGGCCGCCCTCGCCACCGTTGCCACGCGTGGCGCCCGGGCCGCGAAGGTTGAAGAGATCCGCATCGACTGGGCCACCTATAATCCCGTCAGCCTTGTGCTGAAGGACCAGAAGCTGTTGGAAACCGCGTTCGCCAAGGACGGCATCGCGATCCGCTGGGTCCAGTCCGCCGGATCGAACAAGGCACTGGAATTCCTGAACGCAGGCTCTCTGGACTTCGGTTCGACCGCCGGGGCCGCCGCGCTGATCGGCAAGGTCAACGGCAACCCGATCAAGAGCATCTATGTCTATTCCCGGCCCGAGTGGACCGCGCTGGTGACCCAGGCGAACAGCCCGATCAAAACCGTGGCCGATCTCAAGGGCCAGCGCATCGCGGTCACCCGCGGCACCGACCCGCACATCTTCCTGGTCCGCGCGCTGGCCGACGCCGGGCTGTCGGAAAAGGACGTGAAGCTGGTGCTGCTGCAGCATGCGGACGGGCGCACGGCGATGGAGCGCGGCGACGTGGCCGCCTGGGCCGGCCTCGATCCGATGATGGCCGCCGCCGAAGTCGAGTCCGGTGCGCGCCTGTTCTACCGCAAGCCGGAAGCCAACACCTGGGGCGTGCTGAACGTCCGGGAAGAGTTCGCCGCCGCCAACCCCGAAATCGTCCGCCGCGTGCTGGCGACCTATGAGACCGCGCGCAAATGGTCGCTCGCCCATCCGGCGGAGCTGAACGCCGCGCTGGTCGCCGCGGCCAAACTGCCGGAGGCGGTCATTGCCCGCCAGTTGGAACGCACCGACATCTCCAGCGGCCAGATCGGGGACAAGCAGGCCAGCACGATCATCGAGGCCGGCAAGGCGCTGCAATCCGCCGGTGTCCTGGACGCCAGCCTGGATATGGCGGCGATCACCAACGGCATGATCGATCCGTCCTACGGCCGCGCCATCGGCGCATGAGGCGCGGCGCCTGGGTGGTTGGCCTGATCATTCCGGCCGGCCTCGCCATTGTCTGGGAAATCGCGGTGCGCGCCGGGCTGGCCCCCGGCCGGCTGATGCCGCCGCCGTCGCGGCTGTTTCAGACGGCGTGGGCACTGGCCCGCTCCGGCGAGTTGCAGACCCATGTCGTCGCGACCATGGCGCGCGTGCTGCTCGGCTTCGCCATCGGCGCGGCCGCCGGCACGCTGCTGGGGATGCTGAATGGCGCCAGTGCCTGGGCGATGCGGTTGCTCGATCCGTCGATCCAGGCGCTGCGGGCGATCCCGTCGATCGCCTGGGTGCCGCTGTTCATCCTGTGGCTGGGAATTTTCGAGACGTCCAAACTGGCGCTGATCGCGCTGGGTGTGTTCTTCCCGGTCTATCTCGGCATTCTCAGCGCCATCCGGTCGGTGGACCGGAAGCTGATCGAGGTCGGGCGCGTCTTCGGCCTGTCCCGCACGGGGATCGCGCTGCGGATCACATGGCCCGCTGTGATGCCGACCTGGATCGCCTCGCTCCGCACCGGGTTGGGGCTGGGGTTCATGTTCGTCGTGGCGGCGGAGCTGATGGGCGCCTCGGAGGGTCTCGGCTATCTGCTTCTGGATGGCCAGCAGATGGGGCGCGCGGATTCGATCCTGGTGGCGATGATCATCTTCGCGGTGCTGGGCAAGATATCCGATGGCGTGCTGGTCGCGCTCAGCCGTCCCGTGCTGCGCTGGCAGGATACCAACAGGATCAGGCTATGACCCAGCTTGTCGTCAAAGGCATCGGCAAGACCTACGCCGACGGCACCGAGGCGCTGCGCGGAGTCGATATCCATGTCGGCACTGGGGAGATCGTGGCCATCCTCGGCGGATCGGGGTGCGGCAAGACCACGCTGCTGCGGTTGATCGCGGGGCTGGACCGGGCCAGCACCGGCACCATCGCCGTGGATGGCGTGGCGTTGAACGGCACGCACGCCGCGATCAGCGCGGTGTTCCAGGAGCCTCGGCTGCTACCCTGGCTGACGACCGAAGCGAATATCGCGTTCGGCGGCAGGCGTCTGGCCGCGGCCGAGCGCCAGGCGCGGGCGGCGTCCCTGCTGGCGCGGGTGGGTTTGGCCGGGCATGGGGCACGCTGGCCGCGTGAACTGTCCGGCGGGCAGCAGCAGCGCATCGCCATCGCGCGGGCGCTGATCGGGCATCCTGGTGTGTTGCTGCTGGATGAGCCGTTCTCGGCGCTGGACCCTTTCACTCGGACGAGTTTGCACGACCTGCTGCTGGATCTGTGGCGGGAGTTGCGGCCGACGGTGGTGATGGTGACACACGATATCGAGGAAGCGGTTGTACTGGCAGACCGTATCGTGGTGATGCGGCCGCATCCCGGGCGGGTGCAGGAGACGCTTCCGGTCGATCTTCCGCGCCCGCGAGACAGGTTGGCTCCGGCATTCGATCTGACGAAGCGGAATGTGCTGCGGGCGATCAACCGGTCGTTGGCGGAGGCCCCATCCGGGCATGGGGCGGCGGCTGGGGGTGGCGTGTCGCCCTGGGTTTGAGGGGGGACGAGGCGGCATAGGGCTGCGATTGCGGTGAAGACCGCAACCTGCGACTGATCGGGCAAACAACGCCGGAGGACGCCCCATGAACTTACATAAATTCGGCTCCCTCTTCCCCGTCTCAACCCTCACGCTTGGCGGCGGCGGTCTGGGCATGCTTTGGGGCCAGACCACGTTCGAGGAATGCGTGGCCACCGTTCACGCCGCCGTGGCGGCTGGCATCAACCTGCTGGACCTTGCCCCGCGCTACGGCGATGGCAAGGCGGAACGGGTGGTGGGCGAGGCGTTCGGTGGCCGGCTGCCCGAGGGCGTTTACCTCACCAGCAAGTGCAACCTGGGCAACCCGCCCCCGGACCGGGTGTACCGCGTGCTGCGGCAATCCATCGAAACCAGCCTGCGCCTGCTGCAGCGGGACCGGCTAGACATTTTCTTCCTTCACTCGAACCTCGTGCCGGACGGACATCCGATGTGGAACGCGCCGGATGTCAGCCGGCTGACTCCCCTGCCCCTGTTCCGCTCCCACGTCCGGCCGGCGTTCGAGAAGCTGAAAGCCGAGGGGTTGATCGGCGCCTGGGGCCTGACCGGGATCGGGCATCCGGACGCGATCATCGAGGTGCTGGCCGAGGACCCGAAGCCGGGAGCGGTGCAGTGCATCGCCAATCTGCTGGACTCGCCGGGCGGCCTGAAATTCTACGAGGGCCCCTCCAAGCCGCGCGAGATCATGGCAGCGGCGCGGGCGAACGGGGTCGGTGTCATGGGCATCCGGGCGGTTCAGGCCGGGGCGCTAACCGCGGCCATCGACCGCGACCTGCCGGCGGACCATCCCGAGATGCGGGATTATGCCCTTGCCGCCGGCTTCCGGGCCCTGTGCGCGGAGATCGGTGAAGACCCCGCGATCGTCGCGCACCGCTACGCGCTCGGCCTGCCGATCGATACGCTGGTGCTGGGCGTCAAGAACCGCGCCGAGCTGGCTGGTTGCGTCGCGGCGGCCACGGCGGGGCCGCTACCCGCCGATCTGGTTGCCCGGATCGACGCGAGTGTCATGCGGGCATAAGGCGCAGGCTGGAACATTCGGCCGTGACCATGGCCCGGCGCGTCCGGTTTTCATTTGGCTTGTCTTGCGTCCTCTTGCCGTTCACGCTCCTTCAAGCTGTTTTCCAATCGGCAAGCTGCGGATACGCTTTCCAGTCGCGGCGAAGATGGCGTTGCACAGCGCCGGCGCGAACGGCGGCACCCCTGGCTCGCCCACCCCGCTTGGCGGCACGTCCGGACCGGCCGGCACGATGTAGACATTCGTCACCAGCGGCGCCTCGTCGATCCGCACCAAGGGGAAGTCGTCGAAATTCCCCTGTACCGCCCGGCCATTCTTGAAAGTCAGCTCACCATATTTCGCCAGGCTGAGGCCCATGATCGCTGCGCCTTCGATCTGCGACTGAATCCGTTCCGGATTGACGAAGGTGCCGCAATCGATAGCCGTATCCACCCGCGGTATCGTCAGCTTGCCCTTATCGTCCACCGCCACCTCCACGATGGTCGCGATGTAGCTGACGAAACTGCGATGCGCCGCGATGCCCAGCCCATGGCCTTTCGGTACGGAGCGGCCCCAGTTACCCTTCTCGGCGACCAGCTCCACCACACGACGCAGGCGCCCGGCATCGATCGGGTAGCTGTCCAACGGCTCGCCGTAATTCCACGGTTCCTTGACCGACGATGCGACATCGACGATGCGCGCCGGACCGATCAGCTCCAGCAGCATCTCCTTCGGGTCGCGTCCGGTCTGCTGTGCGATCTCGGCCACCATCGTCTGGATGGCGAACGCATGCGGAATGTTCGAAACCGCGCGGAACCAACCGATCCTGGTGTGCGCGGTCGCTTCCGGATTTTCGCAGCGGATGTTGGGGATATCAAATGGCAGGTCAACCAACCCCATGCCGCGCTCAAACGGAAGTTCGTGCGTGGCACCCGCTGAAAAGGTCGAGCCGATGGTCGGCGCTACACTGCGGTGACGCCACGCGATCACTTTCCCGCTCTTATCCAGTCCGGCCTCGATCCGTTCGACCGAGACCGTGTGAGCGAAGTCGTGACGAATGTCATCCTCGCGCGTCCATTGCACTTTCACCGGTGCCCCGATTGCCTTGGAGATCAGCACCGCTTCCAAGGCGAAGTCGCATTTCGACTTCCGGCCGAACCCACCGCCCAGCAATGTCACATTGATTGTGACGTTCTCGATCGGAATGCCGAGTGTCTTGGCAACGTCTTCGCGCGTTCCCCCGGCGCTTTGGACCGGCGCCCAGACCTCCGCCTTATCGCCGGTGACACGCGCCGTCGCGACAGGCGACTCCATGCTGACATGCGCGAGGTGCGGAATGTAATACTCGCCGACAACAACCTTGTCCGCGGACTTCAGGGCAGCTTCCGGGTCGCCGTTATTCCTCACCACCAGGCCCGGCTTCCGTGCCGCGTCCTCCAGTTCGGCCCGGTAGCTCACGGAATCATAGTTGGCGTTCGGCCCGTCATCCCAGACAATCTTCAGCGCCTCCCGCCCCATGATCGCGGCGCCGGTGTTACGTGCGATCACGGCAACGCCGCCGAGCGGCTGGAACTTGGACGGCCAGGGCCAGCCCTGGACCTCGATGACCTTTTCCACCCCAGACACCTTCAAGGCGCCTTCCGCATCGAACGAGACCAGTTTTCCGCCGACGACGGGCGGCCGCGCGATGACCGCGTATTTCAGGCCCGGCAGCCGGGTATCGCTGCCATACATCGCTTTGCCCGTGGTGATGTCGTGCAGGTCAACGATGCTGACACGGCCTTTGCCGATATAGCGGAAATCCTTCGGATCCTTGAGTCGCAGATCGGCCACTGCGGCCACGGGCTGTTTGGCGGCATCAATCGCCAATTCGCCATAACCCAGCTTGCGTCCGGTTCCGGTATGGACGACCTCGTGGTTGACGGCCTTCACCTCGCTGACCGGCACGTTCCACCGCGTGGCGGCGGCGGCCTCCAGCATCATGCGGGCCGCGGCGCCAATCTGACGCATCGGCATCAGGTAATGCCGTGTGCTGCGCGAACCGTCGGTGTCCTGGTTGCCGTATTTCACTTCATCGCCGGGCGCCTGGCGGACGCGCACGCGATCCCAGTCCGCGTCCATTTCATCCGCAACGATCATCGGCAGGCTGGTGCGCACACCGGTGCCCATCTCCGCCCTATGCGCTATGATCGTAACGATGCCATCCGGTGCGATAGCCACGAAGACCCGCGGATCATTCACCGTCCCGTGCGGCATGTTGCCGGCACCGGTCGCATAAGCCGCGATGCTGCGGCGCGACATAACGGGGGCCGCGAGAACCAGACCGGCGGTTATCCCGAGGCCACGCAAAACCGCGCGCCTGGAGACGTTTTCGATGCGAGGAGCGATGTGCTGATACATGGCTCAGGCCCCCGTCGCTGCCAGGCGTATCGCGGCCTGTATCCGCTGGTAACACCCGCATCGACAGATGTTGCCCGACATCGTGTCCCTGATTTCGTCGTCTGACGGATGCGGATTTTCCTTCAACAGGGCCGCGGCCTGCATGATCTGCCCAGTCTGGCAGTAGCCGCATTGCGGAACGTTGGTCTCGCGCCATGCCTTCTGCACCGGATGGTCGCCGTTCGGGTCAAGGCCCTCGATCGTGACAATGTTCTGCCCCGCCACATCCGACATCGCGGTGATGCAGGCACGCGCCGCCTGGCCTTCCACATGGACCGTGCAAGCCCCGCACAAGGCCTCGCCGCAACCGAACTTTGTGCCGGTCAGCCCAACCTCATCGCGTAGATACCAAAGCAGCGACAACGAGGGATCGCCGTCCCAGCTTTGCTCCTGCCCATTGATTGTCAGTTTGATCATGTCCCGCCGCCCCTTTCCGATGATGAAGGAACGCATCCACCCCGCCGCGCGGGCTTCGCCCACATTCGGCACGTGATCACAGGCGTTTGCTTTCCAACACGCCCCGCCCCGATGCTGATCTGAAAGCCGGCTGGTATCCGGCCGCGAACCGCGCCTGCATGAACCCGCATCCCACTCATGGGACAACGAGGTTCATACGCCCGATGCCAACGCCTTTCCGGTGCTTTTTTAGCCCGAATCGTCAGACCCGATTAGACGGCACGCGCCGCGGGCGACGCAAATTAAAGTGTAGTTCACCATCCCTCCAGCGTAACCGGAAAGATGCCTTGCCTGCGTTGCGGTTTACCCTGGACTACGATGAGCAGCTCGCACGGTCCTTGGGCGGCGGTGACCTGGCCGCTATGCCATTGTTTGAACGCTTGAAGGGGTAATCTCATAGGTCACACGCTCTTCCTTGGCGTTGTGCCAGGGATAGACGTCCTTCCCGAGGTACTTCTTCGACAGGCTGTCGATATGCGCGACCGCGCCGTCCGTGGTTTCCTTGGTGACCGCCCCACGAATCTGGATGTAGCGATACGCATTGTCGGGATCGACAATCGATAGCGCGACCTTGGAACCGACCGACATGTTGCGCGCCTTCACCCGCCCCTTCACGGTGTTCACCCGAATGACGCCGTTCGTGTAATCGAACCAGACCGGCGTCACCTGCGGCGAACCGTCCGGCTGGGTTGTCGCGATGTGGGCGAACGCCTTCTTCTGGGTCAGGATATCAAGAAAGTCCGCGGGAATTTCAGCCATGGCGGTTCTCCTGGTGCGGTTGTCGCAAACCGCAAGGTTGGGATGAACCGGTCCTCAGGCAAGCGCGGCGGCTGCTTATCCCAGTGCCCGTTTGGCGACAGCCGCGAGATATCCCGCCGCCGCGGGCAGGATCGCATCGTTGAAATCATAGTTGGCGTTGTGCAGTTCCCGCCCGCCGTCTGATGGTCCGTTGCCGATCCACACAAAGGCGCCGGGCCGCTGCCCAAGGTACCAGGCGAAATCCTCGCCCGTCATTGCCGGTGCCATATCGCGGCGTAATGGCAAGCCGGCCGCCGCCACCGCCTCGGCCGCCAGGTCCCGTTCCGCCGGCGTGTTCGCGGTCACCGGATTGCCGGGCGGCATTGCCACGTCGATCGAGACGTCGAAACTGCGTGCGACACCCTCGGCGATACGCCGGATCGCCTGCTCGACCTGATCACGTACGTCATTGCGCAATGTGCGCATCGTGCCGCGCATCACCGCGTCATGCGGAATCTGATTCGCGGCCGACCCGGCCTGGATCACACCGATTGTGATCACGGCGCTGTCCAGCGGATCGACCGAGCGGGAGACGATCGACTGCAACGCCAGCAGCAGATGGGCGGAGGCGATCATCGGGTCGCGGGTCAGATGCGGCAGCGCCGCATGGCCGCCATGACCGGTGATGGTGAAGAAGACGCGATTGCCGGCCGCCATGACCGGGCCGTCGTGGACAGCAACGGTGCCTGCCTCCAGGCCGGGCCAGTTGTGGTAGCCGAAGATGCGCTCCATCGGAAAACGCTCGAACAGCCCGTCGGCGATCATGCTTTTCGCGCCGCCGCCACCTTCCTCGGCTGGCTGGAAGACAAGCTGCACGGTGCCGGACCAGCTTGTGTCAGCCGCCAGCAGCGCCGCCGCGCCCAGCAGCGAGGTCGTATGCCCGTCGTGCCCACAGGCATGCATCACGCCCGGGTTGGTGGACGCATAAGGCACACCGCTGGTTTCCTGGATCGGCAGCGCATCCATGTCGGCGCGGAGCCCTACAGAGCGGTTCGACTGACCGCGGCTGATAGTCGCGACGACACCGTTGCCGCCAATGCCGGCGGTGAACGGCACGCCGAGTTCGACAAGCCGCGCCTGCACGAAAGCAGCGGTATTTCGTTCATGGAGGGTGAGTTCGGGATTCGCGTGCAGATGGCGCCGCCAGTTGGTCAGCCTGTCATGCAGGTTCTTGTCCATCTCGGCTCCGGTCAGTTCCGAAGCCCAATGGGTAGCCGGTTCGGGCA
Organism: Rhodopila sp.; assembly: GCA_031291715.1. Classification (GTDB taxonomy): domain Bacteria; phylum Pseudomonadota; class Alphaproteobacteria; order Acetobacterales; family Acetobacteraceae; genus Rhodopila. The sequence goes on from JARLIN010000121.1 coordinate 25,082, forward strand.
ACCGCGGCAATCGTTGCGTGGCGGCGGTCGTATCGCGCCAATAAGGAACCCTTGCGTGGCCGGCCGAGAGATGCCGGCCACGCCAATGTAGGCAGCGCGGGGTTAAGCCGCCTCGCGCTTCGCACCGTCCCCGTAATCCGGATAGGTCGTCGTCGCGGCCAGCGTTAGCACCACCTCCATCGGGCCGGTGAACGGGGCGAATGCCCCGATCGGCAGGGCCGCATACCCGTCCGTCCAACGCAGGGCTCCGGTATCCTCGTATTCGTGGAACCCGTCGGTCAGCCGGGCATCCGCTGCCTGTACGAGCTCGAATTTCGTTCCCTGCCGCACCGCGAAGCACCGCAGCGCCACGCCCAGCGACCGCGGGTCCCGAGACAGACCCAGTTCCGCCGCCGCGACCTCGCGGGAGGCGACATGC
>JARLIN010000012.1 GCA_031291715.1 Rhodopila sp.
CGGCCGGCCCGCGCATGTTGTCCTTGCCCGGCGAAAGTCATGTGGTCATGGCCCGGCGACCGTCCGGGCCGTGACGGATGGGCAATGGCGTTGGGTTAGTCTTTCCGCCGCTTGGTATTGCCCCCCCCGACAAGCCGTAAAGCGTGTGGCGTCCGTGCCGGCAACGAACGCCACGCCAGGCTCCGGTATCAGGATCCGTGATGGCCGGAGATCTGGACCAGCATACCGTCGGTGTTGCCGGCGGCATCGAGGTAGAAGCCGACAAGCTGCCCCTTGTCGTTCAGGCCGTTCACCACCGTCATGCCATGCGCATTGGGATCATCGATGGTCGTGTAGCTCTTGGATTGCGCATCGTAGAGGAAACCATGCGTGTTTCCCGCGGCGTCGGTGAACGACCCGACAACCTCGTCTTCGTTGTTCACGCCTAAAGCCTGCACCGAAACCGCGCCCTTCGGCCCGGCCAGCAGTTGAACCTTGCCGTCGTCATCGAGGAATCCTTCGGTGTTCGCACCGTTCTGCACGAACCCGGCGATGTCGCCCTTGTTGTTGATCGCCGTGGCGGTGACGCTGGCGAATCCTTTGATATTCACCGCGTCGAAGCTTCCTTTCCCGATGTCGTACGTAAAGCCATGAGAGTTGCCCTGGGCGTCAACATAGAAACCAACCGCCACGTCGTGGTCGTTCACGCCAAGAAGCTGTTCCACCGTCGGCACGCCGGGAGCCGCCTTCGGTGCGTTCGGATCGACAACGTTCGTGAACGTCCCGTCATGGTCCACGAAGCCGAAGTTGTCTCCGTTGGCGTCAGCCCAGAAACCCACCGTGCGGTCGTTGTTGTTGATGCCGGTGACCTGGGTTTGCTGCGAACCAGGGAAGTTCTCGTTCTGGTAGGATCCCTGGGTGTAAGGCGGCGAAAGCGTGTAGCCCTTGTTCGGATGCACGGTCGGCGGCGTGCCGCTGCCGAAATAACCAGCAATCTTCCCCTCGTCGTTGATGCCGAGGAGCTGATTGAAGGTCGGATCGGCGTTGTCATTCAGTATTGTGAACTTGAGCGTCATGTGTCTTCTCCAGTTGTCTCGCGTTATTTCCCGATGTCGAAAGAGTCTCGGTTCGGGTCATCGCCTCTGACTGAACCGGGTGGTTCCGATCCAGTTGGCGACACGGAAAATGCATCGGCAGCACATGTCTCTCGGTGACCTCAGTCACGTTTCATGTCGATTGCTCAAAATCTTTGTCCGAAACGGATTTCCACCAGGCCTTGTGTCCACGGTCACTTCCGCCTCCCCCATCAATTGGCACTGACGCGTTCGACAGCGATCCTGCTGCGACGACCAGGGAGCGTGACGATGGATGCAGTTTCACATGAGGGCCAACAGGCCGGAATAAGGCCGGTTGATCCCAGCCAGGTGTCGACCCCAGGCGGCGCGGTGGCGATCCAGATCCGCCTGATGGCAATCGCGGCCGCCGCCCGTTTCCACGGCGTCGAACTCGAACGCAACGATCTGCGTTGTCCCACGGACGAGATACCGTCGCCGGCAGCCCTGACAGACTGGCTGCGTTCGAGCGGCCTTTGGGCCAAAGCCGTGAACCTCCCGTGGAAGCCACTGACCGGTCTCGACCTCACCGCGCCCGTCGTTCTGCTGCTGACGGATGGCAGCGCCGTTCTCCTGGTCGCCAACGACAAGAAACGCGGCCTGGTCTGGATCCGGCACTCCCGCCTCGCTCCGGCCGATCCGCCCGTGGCCCTGGACGAAACCCAGATGTCCAGGATCTGGAGCGGACAAGCCATCCTGATGCGCGCGAAGCGCACCGCCGCAAGCGAAGACGCCCCCTTTTCCCTGGCCTGGGTCGCCGAACTTGTGTGGATGGAACGGCACGCGATGCGCGACGTCGGCCTGGCCTCGATCGTGCTGAGCATCCTGACCGTCCTGCCCGCGCTGATGGTCATGACCGTCATCGATCAGGTCGTAACCCACCAGAGCCTGTCCACCCTCGTGCTGATCTCGCTGCTGATCGGCACTGCGATGCTGTCCGAAACACTGCTCGGCTATGCCCGCCGCCAATTGATCCTCGTGGTCGGCGCTCGGGTGGATGCAAAGTTGAACCTGCACGTATTTCAACGGCTGCTTCGGCTGCCGCTGGATTATTTCGAACACAACCAGGCTGGCTACATCTGGTCGATGACCGGCCTGCAGATCACGAAGATCCGGGAGTTCCTGACCGGCAAGCTGCTGACCACGATGCTGGACCTGGTCACGTTGATCGTACTGCTACCGATCCTGTTTTTCCTCCAGCCCGTGCTTTCGTGGATGGTGCTGCTCTGCGCCGGCCTGATCGCCGGCATCATCGTGGCATTCATGAAGCCCATGAGCCGGCGCGTGAAGCGCTTCATCGATGCTGAAACGGCGAAGTCCAGCGTCATGGTCGAAACGCTGCACGGTATCCGCACCGTGAAATCCCTCGCACTGGAGCCCCAACAAAAGGATCGCTGGGACGCACGCGCTGCCGAAGCCACACAGGCGAAAGTCGCCGCCGGCCGGCTGGCCAACCTGCCGCAAATGATCATCAATCCGATCGAAGGCTTCATGCAGCGCGGCGTGCTGCTGGTCGGCGCCTACATCGCGCTCACCGATCCCGGAACGGTCGCCGTCGGCGGCCTGGTCGCGTTCATGATGCTGAGTGCCCGTGTCGCCCAGCCTCTGGCAAGTCTGGCCAAGCTGATGGAAGACATCGGTGAAGTCCGCACCGCGACCGCCCTGGCCGCGTCGGTGCTGAACCAGCGTCCTGAATCGGCGGATCCGGCCGCAGGCATCCGTCCTCGCTTCCAGGGCGCGATTTCGTTCCGTAAAGTCGCCTACAGCTACCCCAACGCCACCGCACCCGCACTCGATCAGATCAGCTTCGGGATCGCGCCCGGAACGGTACTGGGTGTGGTTGGCCGCAGCGGTTCTGGCAAGTCCACAGTCACGCGCCTGCTGCAGGGTATCAGCCGTGACTACAAAGGTATCGTCAGTATCGATGGGATCGATTTGCGGGACATCAACCTGGCGCATCTGCGGCGCAACCTGGGTGTCGTGCTGCAAGAGAACTTCCTGTTCCGCGGCACGATCTCGGACAACATTCTCGCCGGCCGTCCGGGCCTGACCCTGTCAGACGCGGTGCGCGCCGCGCGTCTTGCCGGCGCGGCGGAGTTCATCGAGCGCCTGCCGAACGGCTACGAAACGATGATCGAAGAAGGCTCGCCGAACTTGTCAGGGGGTCAGCGGCAGCGGCTGGCGATCGCCCGCGCCTTGGTTCACGACCCGCGCATCCTGATCCTGGATGAAGCCACCAGCGCGCTCGACCCCGAAAGCGAGGCTTTGGTGAATGCCAACCTGGCGCAGATGGCCCGCGGCCGCACCATGGTCATCGTCTCCCACCGGCTGTCTTCCCTCACCGATTGCGACGCGATCCTCGTGCTCGATCAAGGGCGCGTCCTGGATGTCGGGCCCCACAGCGAACTCATCACCCGCTGCCCGACCTATCAGCAGCTCTGGCACCAGCAGAACCGCCACATGCTCACCGCTCAACAGGGAGTTTGAACCATGTCCGTCACCACACTCGCCGCGCCCCCCGACAACACACGGGCTTTGCTGGAATTCCAGTCACCGACCGCGGCGGTCATCGCGGATCGAATCCCGGTTAGCGGACGCGTAACGATCTGGGTCATCGCCGCGGCGATCCTGTCGTCCATCGGGATCATGGGGTGCTACCCGGTTGATCGTGTCGTCGCCGCCCCCGGCAAGGTCGTCGCAAAGATACCGAACATGGTCGTGCAGCCGCTGGATACCTCGATCATCCGTCAGATCGATGTCCACGAGGGCGAAGTGGTGCACGCCGGCGACCGGCTGGCGATGCTCGACCCGACATTCGCTGCGGCGGATGCCGGTTCGCTCGATACGCAGGTGGCCAGCCTGCAAGCCGAAGTCGATCGGCTGGACGCCGAAGCGGAAGGCCGATCCTACCTTGGGAACGGCAGTCCCCCGAGCCAGTTGCAGGCGATGATCTTCGCCCAGAGGCACGCCGAAAGGACGGCGAAACTCGAAACCTACCGCCAGCGTATCGACAGCGCGAAGGCCAAGGTTGCCCAGACCGAGACCGACATCGCGAGCTACGCCGAGGAATTCAGGGTCGCCCAGACGAAAGAGGGCATGCGCAAGCAGCTCGAGCAGATGCAGGTCGGCAGCAGACTGAACACGCTGGATGCCGGCGCACAGCGGGCCGAGATCAACCGGTCCCTGCAGGCAGCCTTCGCCAATAACGCGGCGGCGAAAAGCGACCTGGACGGGCTGATCGCCGAACGCGACGCCTATGTGCAGCAAATCAAGGGCGAGACGGCGCAGCAACTGACGGAACAGGGACGCAAGCTGTCCGACGCCCTTGAGCAGCAGAACAAGGCACGTCTCCGTCGAAATCTGGTTGACCTTCGCGCCGACCGGGACGCGGTCGTCCTGAGCGTGGCGAAGGTCTCGGTAGGTTCGGTTGTCCAGTCCGGCGACGAGCTGATCACGCTGGTCCCGACCGACGCGCCGTTGGAGATCGAGGCCAGCATCCCTGCCCGCGACGCGGGCTTCGTTCAGGCCGGCAACCCGGCGGTGATCAAGTTCGACACGTTCCCCTATACGACCTATGGCTATGCGACCGGCACGCTGAACACCGTCAGCGCCGACAGCTTCTCTGATGCGCGGAACGGCCGCGAGCGTCCGAGCCGGCCGCCCATATCCCAGCCGGAGGCGAACGGCGGAGCGACATTCTTCCGTGCCGGCCTGTCGCTGGATGAGATGAAGCTGCACAACCTGCCGGCCGGGTTCCACATGACCCCAGGCATGCCGGTGACGGCGGACATCAAGGTTGGGCGGCGGACGGTGCTGGCCTATCTGATGTCGCGCGTGGTCCCCACCCTGACGGAAGGGATGCGCGAACCATGAGCCGACGATGCGGGACGGGATCGCGGTTACACGCTGGCCCCGTCCCGCATAGCTACAAATTCCTTCAACTGCCTTACCATCTCGATCGGATGCACCAGCAGCGGTTCACTGCGCCCCCGCAACGTGGTTTCTCGTCCCGGCAGTGCGTCCGGCGACAGACCGGCGATCCTCCAGACATCGTGTGATATCACGGCCTCGCAGCCAAAATGTTTGCACGATCCTTCGAGGCGGGCGGCGACGTTCGCGGCGTCACCCAGGGTGGTAAAGGTCCGCATCGCGCCGTATCCGATTTCTCCCACAACCGCCGAACCGCAATGCACGCCGACGCCGAACCTGATCTCTTCCCCGGTTTCGGCAAGCAGCACGCGATTGAGGTTTTCGACGTTGTGCCCAATCGCGATCAGCGCCGAGAGCGCCTGACGGCAGGCCTCCGTCGATCCGCATCCAAGCCCGAATGTCGCCATCAGCCCATCGCCCAGGAAGTGGCTGACACGTCCGCCGTTTGCGTCCACCGCCGCGCCGGCCGCGGTGACGAAGCGATCCACGATGAAAACCGCGTCGAACGGCAGCCGCGTTTCGATCAGGCGAGTTGAATCCCGCATATCCACCATCAGGACGACGATAAACCGCTCCTCACCCGGCATCGGCCATTCCCGGCGGCGCAGGGCCGCCAGCGGCCAGTCCGCCGGCAACAGCGGCACCACACTGATGTCGCCCATCGGCCGCAACTGGCAGGCCAGCCGCACCACGGGCTCCGCTGCGATCCGACGCAGTACGGCCTGCTCGCCAGGTAACGGGGGCGGAATGCGGCCCGTACCGGCGATGACACGGATGCGGCAGGTGGAGCAGCGACCACGGCCGCCGCAGATGCTGGCGTGCGGGATACGCGCGCTCCGGCTCGCCTCCAGCACGCTGAAGCCGATCGGCACACGGACCGAACGGCCGTTCGGGTAGGTCACGCGGATCGCCGTGCCCCGCCATTCCCGCCATGCGCGAACAAGGCGGGCCAGCAGCACGAAGGCAAGAAGGGCCGCTGCCGTCCACAGGCTCCGATCGCGCCAAAGCACCAGTTGTTGGTTGTGCGGCGGTGTGCCGATCTGCCAGGGATTGAGGTTCGCCGCCCGCCAGGCCGGGTCCTGTGCCAGGCTCAGCATCGTCCGACCGCCCTGGAAGAAGCCCAGCAAAGCCAGGACCGGCAGCAGGATCGCCGAGCAGAACAGATACGGCATCCATCGGGTGAACATCGGCTTCAGCCGCAGCCACTGGTAAAGGCCGATGCAGCCATGGATCCAGGCGACGATCAGCACCGACACCTGAAGCACCCCGAGGTGCGGCGCGCTGACCCAGAAGGAGTATAATTCCTGCGCATAGCCTTTCTCGGTGGCGTACACAGCCAATGAGATTCGCGTGACGAACAGATGGTTCATCAGCAGAAACGGGATGCTCAGTCCGAGCACAAGTTGTACCACTTCGGTCACGGTCCAACCAAAGTGCCGTCGCTCATAGAAGGCCCACAGTCCCAGCAGATAATGCGTCGTAAGCGCGCTGTAGAGGACAGCGGTCCCTATAACGCCCTGCCAGACCCACTTCTGCACGACCATGCCGGCTTCCATCGCTGGGATGGAGATGTTGCCAAGCGAATGATTCAGAAGGTGACTCGTAACATAGTAAAACAGCGTCAGGCCGGTGACGAGCCGCAGCTTTCGCAGCCATAGCGGTTTCGCCCGGACGTGAGCCGAACCCGTCATGCGATCAACGGCCGGTCATCGGCGTCAGTTCAGCGACGGCAGCGCCTGGGCGTTCACAATGACCATGCGGCCGTTGTCCTTGCCCAGTACACCATCCTCCTCCCATTGGCGTATCTGCCGGTTCACCTTTTCCCGAGATGCGCCAACGAGGGTGCTGATATCCTTCTGGGACAGCCTGACCTCGATGCGCGTGCCGCTCCGAACCGGAACGCCGTAGTCGTTTCCTAACCGGACCAGAAGCCGACCCAGCCGGGTTGGCAGGTCGAGTAGCGCCATATCCTCCAGCATTCCGTTCGCCCGTCGCAGACGGCGGCTCAGAAGCGCCATCAGGTGCAGGCAAAGCTCGCTGTTAGACCGTAACATATGCAGGAACTGACCGCGTTCGATAAGCAGAAGGACACAGTCCTCTTGCGCGGTCACATCAGCGCTGCACGGTTCCCCATCCAACAGCGACAGCTCGCCAAGCACCTCGCCGGTGCCGAGAACGGTGAGCGTGACCTCCTTTCCGTCCTCCGAGATGACGCTGATCCGCACCCGGCCGGACATGATCACCATCATGCCGCCATTGGGATCGCCGCGCCGAAGGATGATCGCACCACGCGAAATCCACCGCACGACCGTCCGGGCCACAATGGCATCGAGATCGTCCGGCCTCAGCGCCTGAAAAAGCTGTGTCTGGGCAAGCGCCACACGCCGCGTGGCAGCATCTATCGTTTTCATGGAACAACAGTCCCCGTCGAAGATCCCGTTCGGATCATTGATGGGCCAAGCGGCCGGCCATGGGAAGCGTTGCAAGCGGTTACTATCGCAAGTGTGTCGTACCTATCGGCGATGAGCTTGGTACGTGGCTGCCCCGCCACTCTCGTGACCCGGCGACAGTCCGGGGGCTTTCGGCTCCCAATCGCACCGGCCGGCCGGCGCGGAGGCAATCCGCCGCTGGGTGTCGGGATGGACTTTCCTCACGCTTCCGGACAAAGTCTTTGCAAGAACCAGGGAGAACGACCATGCGTTTCGGACTTTTCGGAGCCGCGCAGGCACAACGGGGCGGCGCGCCGGACGTCGATAGCGCAGCCGGATTTAACGACTACATCGAATACCTTATTGAAGCCGAAGCGCTCGGCTACCACAGTTCCTTCATTGTCGAGCATCATTTCACCGGGTTCGGCCAGGTCTCCGCCACGCTGAACCTGCTGAGCTGGATTGGCGCCAAGACCACCACGTTGCGCCTTGGGACAGCGGTCATCGTGCTGCCCTGGCACAACCCGGTCCTGCTGGCCGAACAAGCCGCGACCGTGGACCTGCTTTCCGGCGGCCGCCTGGATTTTGGCATCGGCAAGGGTTACCGGCACAACGAATTCGTCGGTTTCCGCATCCCGATGGAAGATGCCGGCGCCCGCTTCGAGGAATCGATCGACATCATCACCAGGTCCTGGACTTCGAACGAGCGATTTTCGTTCCATGGCAAGTTCTGGCAGTTCGAGGACATCATCGTCGAGCCGCCGACCAGCCAGAAGCCGCACCCGCCGTTCTGGCAAGGTGCTGGCCATGCGGACAGTATCCGCAAGGTGGCGGGGCACGGGCATAACCTGTTGCTGGATCAGTTCGCTTCGATCGACGAAACGATCAATCGCTTCAATACCTACAAGGCGGCGATGCTGGCCAACGGCTTCGGCTTCGACCCGTCTCAGGTCGGCGTGGCCCGCGCCTTCTTCGTCGCCGATACGGAAGAAGAGAAGGCCGCGGCGGTGGAGCGGCGGATGACGGCGCAGCGTCGGTTGCACGCCATCAGCCAACGACCGGATGGCAATAACACCGCCAGCATCATGGCTTTCTCCGACACGCGCGAAGCCAGCGAGGAGAGCGCATTGTACGGCACGCCGGATGAGATCTGCCGCAAGATCGAGCGGCTCCAGGCCCAGGGCGTCGAGTATATACTGCTGAACGGCGGCGGAACCTCGCGTCAGAACCTGCGACGCTTCGCGAAGGAGGTGATGCCGCATTTCCGGACGGAAGGCTCGTCCCGGACGGCGGCGGCTTAGGTGCCTCATGCCTGACCGCGTCGCGATCGTTACCGGCGGGCTGCGGGGCCTGGGACGCGGGATGACCCTGGGCCTGGCCGCCAACGGGGTGCGCGTGCTCGCCGTCGGGCATATCCCGGAGGATGCCGCGGCGCTAGAAGGCGCCCCGGGTGTGCGCGCCATGGTCGCCGATTTGCGCTCACCGGCCGAATGTGACCGCGTCGTGGCCGAGGCCCTTTCGGCGTTCGGGCGCGTGGATATCCTGGTCAATAATGCCGGGCTGACCTTCACCTATATCGACCCGGACCGGTTCCGCCGGAAGCAGCCCCGGAAGTTCTGGGAGGTCAGCGATGAGGTGGTCCAGACCGTGATGGACACCAACTATGTCGCGGCTGACCAGATGGGGCGTCGTGTGGCTCCGATCCTGGTGGGTCAAGGCTGGGGACGCATCGTCAACGTCACGACCAAGCTGGATACGATGAACCGCGCGGGGTGCTTGCCGTATGGGTCATCGAAGGCGGCGTTGGAGATGGCGACCGAGATCTGGGCCAAGGAGGTGGCTGGCACTGGCGTCACCGTGAACATCGTCAATCCCGGTGCCGGGGCCAATACGCCCGGCATGGCACAGGAAATGCGGGACTGGAGCCGCGAGGGACGCGCGCCTAGGCTGGTGGAACCGGATGAGATGGTGCCGCCGCTGCTCTATGTCGTTTCGAGGGCGGCCGATGCGGTGAATGGGTATCGCTTCGACGCGCTGACCTGGGAGGTTTCCCTGCCGCCGACGGAAGCTGCCCGTCGTAACGGCCGTCCGGCGGGGTTTGTGCTGCATCCGCGGGATGAGGCCGCGTTTCCGGCGGGGTGAGCGGTATCGTCCTGGTTATGTTGCCGTCCGTTGCGGTCCTGCCCATCACGGCCCTCCCGGCGATGGCCCCTCCCCACACATCGTGGCCCTCCCCATACGTCATTATTCTTCCGCTTACGTCATTATCGCTCCCCATACGTCTTGGCCCGGCTTGTCCGGGCCATCTGAACCGGCACCTTGCCGCGACGGGCGGCTCGGACTGCGTCCTATGGGATTCCGACATCGTCGCGCGGTTGTGCCGGGCATGATGGGATCCGGGCGTTCGACCTTCGGCAAGCAAGGCAGTTTTTAACACGGAGGAAGAACGAGGACCACGGAGGGCCACGGAGGTAGAAAGCATGGCGCTTCGCGCGACGCGCTTGCGGGTGACGCTGCCCCAAAAATAACGGCCGGACCTGGATGGTTACGCCATAGCCTCTACGTTCGGCGGTGATTGCTGGGGCACCATGCGACTGATCCCCGTGCGTTTCTCCGTGGCCCTCCCGTGGTCCTCGTTCTTCCTCCGTGTTAAAAACTGTCTTTCTTGCCGGCCCAGCGCTGGCCAGGACAGTTGGTCTCAGACATCCGGACCTTGGCCACACACTTGACCCGAGATGCGCGAATCCGGTCGGGACGTCGCCTCTTCATGACGAATGGCGAGCGGCCGCAATCCTTCCTGAATCAAGCCGAACCAGATAGAGTCATTCAACAACAAGAGGACAAGCGTCCATGGAAAACTGGCACCCGAAACCGCTCGATCCGGGTCTGATCAAACTGCACCGGCGCGGCGCCGGGAAGCCGGTGGTGCTGATCCATTGTCTCGGCCAGTCGTGGCGCTTCTGGGACGTGCTCGATCCGCTGATGGATCGGAACGAACTGGTCGCCTACAGCCTTCCCGGCCACCCCGGCACCCCATTGCCCGGTCACCAATACGGCGTGCCGGAATTGACCGAACAACTGCGCGAGGTCGCGTTGCGCGAGGGTCTGACCAAATTCCACCTCATGGGTATCTCCCTGGGCGGCAGCGTGGCGCAGCATTTCGCCGGCACCTATCCGGAGATGGTAGACAAACTCGTGCTGGCCGACTGCTCACCGCGCTACGACGATGAAGCGCGCGCCAACTGGCCCGTGCGCGCCGCCGCCGCCAGGAAGGATGGTGTGAAAAGCCTGATTCCATTTCTGTTACAGGTATTTTTCACCGCGGAGTCGATCGCCGGGAATGGTCCGAATGTCCGTCACGTGCGCGAGACGTTCGAGGCTTGCGACGGTGAAGGCTACGCCCTGGCCTGCGAGGCGCTCGCCACCTTGGACGCCCGCGAGCAAACCAGGAAAGTCACCGCCCCGACGCTGATCATGCTCGGCTCCAGCGAACGCCAGGCATTCAAGGACGCGGCGAAATGGATGAACGACACGATCAAGGGGAGCCAGGTGCTGGAAGTGCCGGCCGCCGGCCATGCCTCGGTGCGGGAACGCCCGGAATTCGTTACCAGGGCGCTGCGTTCGTTCCTGGATTAAACCAGTCAGCGAAAGGAGCGACGTTCCGCGCGCATCGTGGTCCGGCGACAGTTCGGGCCATGACGGCGGTTTTCCGTGTCGCTTCCTTCCTCCCAATGGCAGGTGAATCCCTCAGGCCGGCTTCGCCACCGATTCCAGGCTCCGCCCACTGGTTTCATGTGCCAGCAGCAACGTCACGCCGGCCGAGGTGAACTGGAACGCCGCCATCGGGCCCCAGACCATGTCTAGGTTCTCGGCACTGATCAGGAACCCGGCCACGATGGGTGAGACCATGCCCCCAAACCGCCCCCACCCCATGGCGATCGCAGCCCCCTTGCCGCGGATGCGCACCGGATAGACTTCGGGCGTATAGACGGTCATCGCCAGCGATCCGATATCCGCGAAGAAACCGTAAAGCATCGCCGTCGTCAGCAGCGCCGTTTCCGTCGTTGCCTGGGTGAACCACAGGGCCGCGCATCCGGCAACGCCATAGCCGATGCAGATCAGCGCCTTGCGGCCGAACAGATCGATCAGGCTGAACGCGACCACGCGTCCCACGACCGAAGTGCCGGCGACGATGAACGTATAGACCAGCGTCCGGGTCAGATTGATGTGGTAATAGGTCGCGTAAATCGACGGCAGCCACACGCTGAATGCCGAGGCCGCGAAACCCGAACAAAACCACATCATCCAAGTATGCACGACCCGCCGGACATATTGAACGGAGAACAAACCCGCGAACGTCGCCTCCCGCTCCACCTGGGATGTGGATGCGGGCGCGGCGGCGAGTTCACGCCGCGCTTGCTCGATCACCGCGTCGTCCACCCCGACGTAAGCCAATGATCGGCGCGCTTCGTCGTGCCGCTGCTGATTGGCGAGCCAGCGTGGCGATTCGGGGACACCGCGGCGGATAAAGAAAACCAGCACTGCGGGCAGCGCGCCGATCGCGAACAGCCAGCGCCAACCGAAATGCGGCACGATGAGGAGACCGTCGCCAGCCGCGGCGAAGATGCCGATCGGCCAGCACAGCGGCAGCGTGGCGCTGATCCGGCCGCGGATGCGCGCAGGCGCATATTCCGCGACCAGGGCCTGATCGATCGGCACCATGCCGCCCAGACCAAGGCCGGTCAGGAAACGGGCACCGACGAGAAACCCCAGCGACATCGACAGGCCGGCGATCCCCGTGAAAAACGAGAACATCAGCACCGTCGCCGCGAACACCACACGCCTTCCCCAGCGATCGGCCACCCAGCCCCACATCCAGGACCCAAGCCCCATTCCGGCGAGTGCGGCCGAACCGATCAGGCCGATCTGTTTCGGGTCGAGATTGAACTCCACTTTTATCAATGGAAGCGCATAGGAGACGACAACGATATCAAACGAATCGAAGAAAAATCCAGCAGCGGCGACGCCAACGATGAAAATCAGGGCTTTGTTCAACGTCATCTTGTCGATCGCGCGCCCGATCAGTTCGGGAGTCAGTTTCTGCGTCTGATCCACTTCGTTTTCTCCCCGGTCATATGCCTTTTTATCGGACCATGCATCGGTCTGAGAGGCCGCGTGCGTACGCTGCCCCAAGTAAGGTCTTGTGAGTTCTACCACCTTCGAAAAGCCGGCTCATGGGCGATTGCCGGGACAGCCCCACGGCTGATGATTGGCGATGTGAGACGGAGTGGCTGCTCCCCCAAATCCAGTTCCTCCCCAAAGCCTTAGCGTCTGAGCGCTGATTGGGGATCAGGTTGACCCAGGCCCATCGCGAACGCAAGGTTCGCGCACCTGCGACCCAGCCGGTTTTACGTCCCGCGCGCCGCGCGCTATCCATCCCGCCACCACATACCCAGCTCAGGTGGGCCGGACATTGTATTCACGGGAGAACGCCAATGATCGACGAGACACACGCTTCCGGCCGCACCAGTTGGGTCACGTCAGCCAATGGCCATGCGACGTTTCCCATTCAGAATCTTCCGCTAGGCGTCTTCAGCCCTGACGGCGGGACCAGACGCGGCGGCACCGCGATCGGCGACCGGATTTTCGACATCGGCGCGGCGCTGGAAGCGGGTTTGTTCTCCGGCGCGGCGCGAGATGCGGCCGAGGCGGCAAGCGGGCGCACGCTCAATCCGCTGCTGGAAGCCGGGCCGGCGGCGCGTCAGGCGCTCCGGCGCCGGATCGGCGAGATCCTGGATGCGAAGAGCGCGGGCTCCACGAAAATCCAGACGATCGCCAACCGGCTGCTGCACGCCGCCGAGCACTGCACGGTGCATCTGCCGGCGCGGGTCGGCGACTTCACGGATTTCTTCGCGGGCATTCATCACGCCCACACGGCAGGCACCATTAGCCGGCCGGAGAATCCGCTGATGCCAAACTACAAATACGTGCCGGTCGCCTATCATAGCCGCGCCTCATCGGTGCGGCCGTCGGGCGGGTCGGTCCGCCGCCCAAACGGGCAACGCAAGCCGCCGGAACAAGCCGCCCCGGATTTCGGGCCATGCCGCAACCTGGACTACGAACTGGAACTGGGCGTTTGGATCGGCCCCGGCAACGAGATCGGCAATCCGATCCCGATCGCCGAGGCATCCCGGCACATCGCCGGTTTCTGCCTGCTGAACGACTGGTCCGCGCGCGACATCCAGGCCTGGGAATCGCAGCCTTTGGGTCCGTTTCTCTCCAAGAGCCTTTCGACCTTCGTCTCGCCCTGGATCGTCACCACCGAGGCTCTGGCTCCGTTCCGCCTCGCACAGCCACCGCGTCCCGCGGGTGACCCGGCGCCACTGCCGCATCTGAACGATCCGGCGGATCAGGCGCATGGATGCTTCGACATCGACTTCGAGGTGCTGTTGCTGACGCCGAAGATGCGCGCCACGAGCGCGACGCCGCATGTGCTGTCACGCTCCAACGCCCAGATGCTGTACTGGACCGTCGCGCAGATGGTTGCTCACCACACGTCGAACGGGTGCAACCTCCAGCCCGGCGATATGTTCGGTAGCGGCACGGTTTCCGGCACCACCCCCGGTTCGGAGGGTTGCCTCTTGGAAATGACCCGTGGTGGCCGCAATCCGGTGTCGCTGCCCAATGGCGAGACGCGCACGTACCTGGTCGATGGTGACGAGGTGATCTTCCGCGGCACCGCGCGCCGGAACGGTTACGTGTCGATCGGGTTTGGGGAGTGCCGCGGGACGGTCACCGAGGCGCTACCGCTGGTCTGACGGTCCATACGTTTCTCCGGTGTGCGCCGGCACCATGCATCACACCCGTTGCGACCCCGGTATTTCAAGTCCATTATTCCGGCGTAGGGGCGGAATACAACCAAGTTGGCGATGAGATGGCGACGGAATGCCGGCCTCAACGCCAAGGTTACACAGACCTTATGAATTTCCGGGAGAAACCTCGATGAACGGTTTGAAATTCCTACTGGCGGCGGCCATCGCCACTGGCCTCACCGCAACGCTCCCGGCGCGGGCCGCCGAGCCCGTCAAGGTCGCGTTGATCGCCGATTCAACCGGCCCGCTGGAAGCCTATGCCAAGCAAACCATCGTGGGCTTCAAACTCGGCCTGGAGTATTCCACCAAAGGCACGATGAGCGTCGCCGGACGCAGGATCGACGTGATCGAGAAGGACAGCCAGACCAAGCCGGATGTCGGCCGTAACGTGCTGTCCGAGGCGTTCGGCGATCAGAACGTGGATATCGCCGTGGGCGGCACCTCCTCGGCCGTCGCCCTGGCGATGCTGCCTGTGGCAGAGGAGTTCAAGAAGGTGCTGATCGTGGAGCCGGCGGTGGCGGACGCGATCACCGGCGACAAATGGAACCGTTACATCTTCCGCACCGGCCGCAACTCCTCGCAGGACGCGATCGCCAACGCGGTGGCGATCGGCAAGCCCGGCACCGTGGTCGCCACCCTGGCGCAGGACTATGCCTTCGGCCGCGACGGCGTGGCGGCGTTTCGCACCGCGCTGGCCGACACCGGCGCCAAACTGGTACACGAGGAATACGCGCCGCCGACGACGACCGATTTCACCGCCCCTGCTCAGCGCATATTCGACGCCCTGGCCAAGGAGCAGGGCCGCAAGGTGCTGTTCCTGATCTGGGCCGGCGGCAACCCGATGGCGGCACTGAAATCGCTGGCACCCGAGCGTTTCGGCGTCGAGGTCGCATCGGGGGGCAACATCCTCCCCGCCATGGCTGCCTATAAGGACTTCCCGGGCATGGAAGGGGCGACCTATTATTACTATGAAATCCCGAAGAACCCGGCGAATGACTGGCTGGTCGCCGAACACCTGAAACGCTTCAACGCGCCACCCGATTTCTTCACCGCCGGCGGTTTCGCTGCCGCCGCCTCCGTCGTCGCCGCCCTGACCAAGACCAACGGCGTCAACGACACCGAAACGCTGATCGCCGCCATGGAAGGCATGTCGTTCGACACGCCCAAAGGAAAGATGATCTTCCGCAAGGAAGACCATCAGGCGCTCCAGTCGATGTATGGCTTCAAGATCAAGGTTGACCCGAAATCCCCTTGGGCAATCCCCGAGCTTACGCGGGAGATCGGCATCAACGACATGCAGGTGCCCATTCTCACGAAACACTGACGCAAGTGCCCATCCTTGAAACGCGCGAGTTGACGGTGCGCTTTGGCGGCCATATCGCCGTCAACGCCGTCACCTGCGCCTTCGAGCCTGGGACGCTGACAGCCATCGTCGGCCCCAACGGCGCAGGCAAGACGACCTACTTCAATCTTATTTCCGGCCAGTTGCCGGCGACCGCCGGTTCCGTGCTGTTCAAGGGCGAGGACGTAACCGCTCTTGGCCCGGACAGGCGCACCCGGCGCGGCATCGGACGCGCTTTCCAACTGACGAACCTGTTTCCGAACCTGACGGTGCTCGAAAACGTCCGCCTCGCGGTGCAGGCGCGGGCGCGCAATGGGGTCGATCTGTTCTCCATGGCGTCGCGGCATCACGACCTGATCGAGAAGGCGCGACACTACCTCGACCGCGTCGCACTCACCGCGCGGGCGCGCACCCACGCCGCCGCCCTGTCGCATGGCGATCAGCGCAAGCTGGAAGTGGCGCTGATGCTGGCATTGGAGCCGGACATCTTCATGTTCGACGAACCGACCGCCGGCATGAGCGTGGATGAAGTGCCGGTCATCCTCGACCTGATCGAGGACATCAAGCAGGCCGGCGACAAAACCATCCTGCTGGTCGAGCACAAGATGGACGTGGTGCGCCGCCTCGCCGACCGTATCATCGTGCTGACCAACGGAACGCTGGTGGCGGACGGCGAGCCCGCGGCGGTGGTGGCGCTGCCGGTCGTGCAGGAAGCCTATCTTGGCATCCGCCAGAGGGAGGCGGGAAATGGCTGACCGCGACCTCCTCCAGCTCGACCGCGTGGTGACGCATATCGGGGCGTATCACATCCTGCACGGCGTCGATCTGAGCGTGCGGCGCGGACGGGTGACGATGCTTCTCGGCCGCAACGGTGCCGGCAAGACCACGACATTGCGAAGCATCATGGGATTATGGAAGCCGCGCGCCGGGGCGATCCATTTCGACAATGCGCGGATAGACGCGCTCGATACGCCGGATATCGCTCGGCTCGGCATTGCCTATGTGCCGGAAACGATGGGCATCTTCTCGCAGCTCACGGTGCAGGAGAACATGAAGCTCGCCGCCACCGGCGGGCGCTTCGACCCGGCGCGGTTGGATGACGTCTTCCGTTTCTTCCCGATCCTGAAAACCAAGTGGAACGACCGGGCCGGGCTGATGTCCGGCGGCCAGAAGCAGATGCTGGCGGTGGCCCGTGCTATCGTCGAAGAACGACGGCTGATGATCATCGACGAACCGACCAAAGGCCTCGCCCCCGCGGTGATCGACCAGCTTATCGCCTGCCTGCTCGAACTGAAGGCGCGCGATACCACGATCCTGCTGGTGGAGCAGAATTTCCACATGGCGCGTTCGGTCGGCGACGACGTGGCGGTGATGGACAACGGCGTCGTCGTCCACAACGGCCTGATGGCCGACCTCGCCGCGGACGAGGCGCTGCAAACCCGGCTTCTCGGCCTTAATCTGGGGAGCCACCAATGAGCGCGGGGCGGATCGCTTCGACGCGCCTGAGCGGGATCGACTGGCCGGCCAACCTGCTGCTGCCGATCCTTGCGCTGGCCGCGCTGCCGTTCATGAGTTTTTCCACCTGGCTGACATTGACCGTTGCCGGCGCCGCGATGGGAATGATGCTGTTCCTGATGGCTTCGGGCCTGACGCTGATCTTCGGCCTGATGGACGTGATCACCTTCGCCCATGGCGCCTTCATCAGCCTGGGCGCCTACGTGGCGACCGAGGTGGTGGGAGCGCTTCCGGGCATGGCGGCCAGCCATTCCTGGGTCGCTTCCCTGGCCGTGCTCGCGGCGGCGCTGACGGCGGCGATCCTGGTGACCGGCGTTGCTGGCCTGATCTTCGAGATCGTCATCATCCGGCGGGTCTATGGCTCGCATCTGCGGCAGATCCTGATCACCGTCGGCGGATTGATCGTGATGCAGGAACTGCTGGTGACGGTCTGGGGCGCCAACCCGATCCCGGTGCAGAAGCCGGCGGCGCTGCAAGGCAGCGTGGAGATCGCCGGGGCCGCGATCGAGATTTACCGCCTGGTCGCGGTCGGTCTGGGACTGGCGGTGTATGCCGGCCTGTGGTTGCTGCTGTCGCGGACCCGGCTAGGCCTGACCGTGCGGGCCGGTGTCGAGAATCTTGAAATGGTCGAAGCGCTGGGCTTCCGGGTGAAGCGCCTGTTCGTGGGCGTGTTCGTCGCCGGCACGGCCCTCGCGGGCGTGGGCGGCGTGATGTGGGGCGTCTATCAGGGCCTGGTCACCCCCGCGATCGGGCCGGAGATGATGATCCTGGTGTTCATCATCCTCATCATGGGCGGCATGGGTTCGGTCGGGGGCGCGTTCGTGGCCGCCATCCTGGTCGGGCTGATCACGAATTATTCCGGTTTCCTGGTACCGAAGCTGGCGCTGGGATCCAACATCCTGCTCATGGTCGCGGTCCTGCTTTGGCGGCCGCGTGGCCTGTTTCCCTTGGTGAAGTCATGACCCTCGATGGCATCCTGTCCGGCGACCGGCCGCGCAGCCGCGTTCTGTCGGTGCTGCTGGTGGCTGGGTTCCTGGCTCTTTTGGGGGCGCCGTTCCTGTTTCCCGGGACCAAGGCACTGGGCGTGGCGGAGCGCATCTGCATCTTCATCGTGCTAGCGGCGAGCTATGACATCGTGCTGGGCTACACCGGCATCGTTTCCTTCGCCCATGCGATGTTCTTCGGCATCGGCGCCTATGGCGAGGCGATCGCGCTGACCACGCTGCCGGTGGGATGGGGCGCGATCCTGTTTGGGGTGGTGGCGGCACTGGCCGTCTCCGCGGTGCTGGCGACCGCGATCGGCTTCGTCAGCCTGCGCCTGCGCGCGCTGTATTTTTCGATGATGACGCTGGCTCTGGCCAGCTTCGCCCTGATCATGGCGACGCAATTGCGCGACCTGACCGGCGGCGAGGACGGGCTGACCTTTTCCTTGCCGCGCGTGCTAACACCAGCCTTTAGGCTTCTCGACGGGCCGCTTCTCGGCGTGCGTATGGATGGGCGGATCGTCACCTACTATCTGGTGTTCCTGGCCACGACGCTGCTGTTCCTTCTGATGCTGCGCATCGTGAATTCCCCCTTCGGCCGGGTGCTGCAGGCGATCCGTGAGAACGAATTCCGCGCCCAGGCGCTGGGTTTCTCCATTGTGCTGCATCGCACGCTGGCCGGCGTGATCGGCGCACTGATGGCGACGCTGGCCGGCGCGATGCTGGCGCTGGTGCTGCGCTACAATGGTCCGTCGGCGTCGATGTCGTTCGAAATCATGGTCGATTCGATCCTGCTGATGACCGTGATCGGCGGCATGGGGACTTTGTACGGGCCCATGCTGGGCGCCATCATCATCGTGCTGGCGCAGTATTACTTGCAGCCGGGTATGGCAGTGCTGTCGGGGATGTTCGCCGGGTTGCCGGTGCTGCCGCGTCTGTTCGATCCGGATCGCTGGCTGCTTTGGATGGGCGGTCTGTTCGTGGTGATCGTCTATTTCTTCCCCACCGGCATCGTCGGGCGGCTGCGCGAACGGCCGGCGAATGACGGATAAGACGCTTGCCTTACGGCTGGCCAGACACCGAAAGATCCGCCAACTTTCAGACGACGCTGACCATGTCCGGGCCAAGCCGTGGCGGAGCGTCCCAGTTTGGAGTGGTATGCTGAGGAACCGATCTATTTCGGCGGCACCTTGGGTTTCTCCGTGCGCGCCGGAAGTGTTGGTTTGGCGGGCGGCGGGGCGGCAGGATCGAAGATGGGCGTGATGACCGCCGTGCCATCGGGTCCTGAAACGGTGACGCCCGCACTGGTGATTTCCCTCACCTCGTAAGCGCCGACATGCGCCCCCTCTTCCGCGGCGATGGAGCGGCCACCGGACGGCGCTGCGAAGATGGCGATCTTTTGTGATCCGGTGACGACGATGCCGGTCAGCCGCGACAGGCCGCTTGCCCCACGGGCACTGGACGCGACCGGCCTGCGGTCTGGACTGAAAACGGGACGGGCGAGGATTTCACCCAGGAGGCCGTCGATTTGGTTGGCGGGCTCGATCGGACCCGGCTGTTGCTTCGCGCGTATGGGCGCCGTGGGGCTCGACATGCGATCCGGTGCGGACTGTCCGGCCATGATCTCCACCGCGATGGCGCCGCTCAGAGCCAGGAAAGCCAGGCCCAGGCCGGCCAGTTTGCCGATCCCCGTCCGGATCACGTCCCGGTACCTCCGTCGACAGGCCTGAAACCATACAGCACCATGGATGCCTGGATCGGCAAGGCCGCCGGATGGGAGACGACGACCGGGCTGTGAAAATGAACGTCATCGACGAATATGCGCGTCGGCGACCGCTCGATCGCACGGACCAGTTCCATCAGAACCTGCCAGGAAGCATTCAGGCTTATCCGCAGGGAGACTTTGTGCCAGCCGCCCGCCGCGCTCGCAGGGAGCGTTTCCACCGCGGTCAGGTTGACCCCGGCGGCCGCTGCCATCGCTTGCACCCGCTCCTGCAAATCGGCCGCAGCGACCGCGTCTGTCGTGCCCGGGAGCGTGATCGTGTCCGTCGCGGCGCCATCATCGCGCTTGTCAGCCGAGGCCACCCGCAACGCAGGAAGGGAAGCCGCCAGATCCTGCATGTGACGCAGCAGATCCCGCCGTTGCTCCAGCAGAACCTGCCGGTCCTCAAACCCGGCACGAATGGGACCGAGCACCCCGAACCAAAGGATGAAGATGGCGGCAAAGCCGACGGCGACGGCAAGTGCCTGTCCCCGCCGGCCGCTCAGCCAGGCGTCGGCCGTCATCGGGTGATCTCCGCCTTGATCGAGAACACGTCAGACGTCGCCCCCTCTATTCGGGTGACGGGAGCGACGAAGGCTGGATCGCGGATGGCGGGGTCGGCGGACAGACCTGTGATCAGGCGCGGTGCCGATGTGGTCCGGCCGCTGATCGTCATCTGCCGCTCCCGCAATGAAAAATCAGTCAGGAAGCTATCATCCGGGAGAATCCGCGTGATGGCCGCCAGGACCTGGAGCACATCGCCCGTTCGTTCCGATTCCCTTGTAATTACCTCGCGTGCGGCGCCGTTGGCCGTGAGGCCGCGGCGAAGCACATCCACCTGCCTGATGGCGGGCTGAAGTTCGGTGATGGCGTCGTCGGTTGCGCGCAGGGCGACTATCTGGAGAACAAGCGGCAGAACCATCGCGACAATGGCCAGGCCGCCGCAACTCCAAGCCAATCCGCGCGCCAGGGCCGATCCGTTGGTCAGTTCCGTGTCATCCGCGACCGGGAGCAACAGCGGTCGCTCCACCGGACCGACCTCGACGAAGTCCGGCTTGAGATCCACGCTGTCGAGCGCCGCCAAAGTGGGCGCCAACAACATTTTCGGGACCATCGTCAGGGTGATCTCGGTGCGGGCTCTGTCGCCAGGTTTGACATGGGCGTCCCAGCGCCAGAACAACGCCTCCACCGGGAAAGGCGTTATGCGCGCAAGCTCGTACCGCAACAATTGATCCAATTCCCGCCGTGGGGCGGTTGGAACGATGTGGTGCTTTACAAGCACGGACTCCTGTGGCGGCCGCAGCAGCACGGGGTTCCTGCCGGCCACGCGCGCGGCGGCGCCAAGGCCGACGGCCTCTTGAATTCCCTTACGGCGTATCGAGGCGGTGATCTCATGGCCCTGGCTCAAATCGATAACGACACCGTCCCGCGGGCGGGCGGCGGCATTGGTCCAGGTGCTTGGCAGAAGCTCTGTGATCCGAGCGATCCACCAGGAAAAGAAGCTGGCCAACATCTGTCGGAACCTCGCCCGGTGACCATCCCCCGAGCAGCCCGGGAACACCAATCGCGAATGCGAGAGGCGCGCATCAACCCGGAAACGAGGCGAGCCAGGGCCTGGATTACAGCGCAGGCGAATGCGCCCGGTCACGCGGCTTTATAGGCTGGATTTATGTTGTGAATTGTTAATATATCGGCAAAACAGTTCTATACCAGGCGGCGGAAAGATTAGCCCCCGGCCATTCCCCATCCGTCATGGCCGGCGACAGCGAGGGCAGTCTGATCAAGCACCGTGCCGTAGCGGATGGCCCGGACTTTCGCCGGGCCATGACGGGACGCAGGCCATGGCCGGAAACGGGCCAACTCAGGAAACGAGCCATGACAGGGGTAGAGAGTTCAGTGTCAATGCGGGTTGCTATTGCTGGGTGTCGAGTTCCCTCGCGCGTACCCGTCCGGTCAACCAGTTCACATCCACCGCGATACGCCTCGGGCCGGCGGCGAGCAAGATCGTCGCGCCGGACGATCCTCCGTCCGGTGTGAAGATCACGCGCGTCAGGCTCAGGGCTTCCCCTGACGGCAGCAGCCAAGCCGCGCCTCCATCGACCGAAAAGCCGCTGGCGGCGGTGACGACCACGATCTCGCGGTCCTGGGCGATGGCGCGCGACCGGGCCAGGCGCAGGGCGTTGGACAACGCCCGGACTGTCGCGTCAGTGTCGAGGCCGGCGCTGTGCCAAGGCTGTCTGACAAGGACCAGTCCGGCGACCAGGGCCAGGATCACGATCACTATGATCATCTCGATCAAGGTGAACCCGACCTGGCCTGGCTTGGAACGCTCGTTAGCGGAGGTCGCGTACGACGAAGCCGCTGGAAAGGATTTGTACTTCGAAGCCATGTGCCACGCATCGCTTGATCGGGTAGTCACCGAAGCGGGTCATATCATACGGGGCTAACTGGACGCACACCTGACAACGGACCATGCGCGGATCGGCGGTGGGCTGCTCGGTCACGAGTTGGGGATCGACAATGCTGTAATAGTCCCGGTCACGAATTTGGCGGGTCATCTCATCGACTACTGACGGCTCGCGGCAGACCGGGCCGCGTTCCCAGGCGAGCGCCGGCACGCCCGAGCCGGCCGACACCAGTATTGCCGTCGTTACGGCCGCCAATCGTCCCATCACAGCCTCCCGAGCACCTGCGCCAGATCCGCCGCCAGCCCGCCGTGCAGCCAGGCAAGCCAAAACGCGAGAGCAATGCACGGGCCGAAGGGGATCGGTGTCCTGGATGTCATGTCCCGGCCGGCAAGCGCCAATCCCAAGGCTGCGAGCAAACCTAGCACCGCGCTGGCCAGCACCACGAACGGCAGCGCCGCCAACCCGCACCAGGCGCCCGCGGCGGCGATGAGCTTGGCGTCACCGCCGCCCAGACCATCCCGGCCGCGCAATCGGCGATAGACAACTGCAACGCCCTGGAATGACGAATAGGCCAGGACGGCGGCGAGGCAGCGATCGGTCAAAGCCTCGGGTTCCCACACCGATGTCAGCGCCAGACCGGCCAGGAGAAGCGGCAGGGTCAGCACATCGGGCAGCAGAAAACGGGTCCAATCGATCCAGGCCAGTGTCAGCAAGGTCCATCCCAGGCCGCAGCCGGCCCAGATCCGGCCGGGATCGGGAACGGCCAATGCGGTCCAGAGCGCGACCGCGACGGCGGCGAGTTCAACCATCGGGTGAAACAATCCAATCGGATGGCGGCAATGACGGCAGCGACCACGCAGCAGCAGGAAGCTGGCGAGCGGGATAAGGTCGATGGCGCTCAGCCGGGTGCCGCAATGGGGGCATGCCGAACGGGCCAGGACGATGGGGGTCCGGTCGGGGAGGCGAACGATGAGGACGCCCAGAAAACTGCCAACGAACGGCGCGGCCAGGATCGGCAAAAGCCACGCTGCGTCGAATGAACCAGCCACAAAGCATCCTTCACGCGTTGACGGATCGCTGACCTGTCATTTGCCCGCGGTCTCCGCGCGGACCTAGAGCGTGACTGCTTCGACTTGAAGCGATCACACTGTAGTGTCCTGCGTCCGAAGTTCGTCGCATCTTACGGCGAACATCCGGGATAAGCGGGCCACTGAAAATAAAAAGCCAGTGTCCCGAACCTGAAGTTCGCCATCGTGGGCGCACCTCGGAATCGGGACATCAGGTCATTTGCTTAAGAGGGCGATTCACGTCTGATGTTGATGCAACCTCAGACGATCGCGCTCTAATCGGGAGACACGGCAGGGAGGCGGCCGGGATGGCGACCACCGTCACCGATCAGCAGCTTGACGCACTCGGCGACATATTGCTGCGCCAGGGACATTGCGACCAGAGGACATTGGAGCGGGCGCGCCGGGTTGCCGCGGAATCCGATCAACGCATGGATGCGATCCTGATCCAGCTGGGCCTGGTGTCGGAGCGTGGGCTGGCTGACGCGTACGCCAGCCTGTTGTCCGTGCCTGTCACAGCCACCGACCGGTATCCGTCCGCGGCGCCGGTGTTGCCGGACCGGCTGAGCGCCGGATTCCTGCGTCATGCCCGCGCCGTCCCGCTCGCGGCCGATGAGGAGACGCTGGTGCTCGCCGCCGCGGACCCGCTGGACCCGTTCACGCAAGCTGCCGTCGCGATGGCCACCGGACGGCGGGTGCGACTGGAGATCGCGGTGCCGATCGAACTGGAAACCGCGCTCAACCGGCTGTACCCGGAATCCGACGGTGCGCCTGCGGACACTGAAGGCGAGGCGCCTCTCGAAGAGGACGCGGAACGGCTGAAGGACCTGGCAAGCGAGGCGCCGGTGATCCGGCTGGTGAACCTGCTGATCACGCGGGCGGTGGAGACACAAGCATCCGACATTCACATCGAGCCGTTCGAGGACCGGCTGCGCGTTCGTTACCGCTATGACGGCGTATTGCATGAGGCGGAACCGCCGCCGCGTCATCTCGCCGCCGCCATTACGTCGCGCATCAAGATCATGGCGCGTCTCGACATCGCGGAGCGGCGGATGCCGCAGGACGGACGTATCAAGATGGCGGTGCGCGGACAGGATGTGGATTTCCGGGTTTCCACCATCCCGTCACTGCATGGCGAGACCGTTGTGTTGCGCGTCCTCGACCGGTCGGCGGTGACGTTCGACTATGCGCGCCTTGGACTGTCGCCGCCGGTGATCCGCAAGTTTGGGACCGCCCTGGACCTGCCCAACGGCATCGTTCTGGTCACCGGGCCGACGGGCAGCGGCAAGACCACCACGCTCTATACGGGGCTGCTGGCGCTGAACGCGGTCACCCGCAAGATCGTTACGGTGGAAGACCCGATTGAGTATCAGCTTCAAGGCATCAACCAGATCCAGGTTCGGTCGCAAATCGGCCTGACCTTCGCCAGTTTGCTGCGGTCCATCCTCCGGCAGGACCCGGACGTGATCATGGTCGGGGAAATCCGCGACAGCGAGACGGCCCAGATCGCTGTCCAGGCGGCTTTGACTGGGCACCTGGTGCTTTCGACCTTGCATACCAACTCCGCCGCCGCGGCGGTCACCCGGCTGCGGGATATGGGGGTCGAGGATTATCTGCTCACCGCCGTGCTGCGCGGGATCATGGCACAGCGGCTGGTCCGCCGCCTGTGTCCGGAATGCCGGCGCGCCGAACCGGCGGCACCTGCCCTGGTCGAGCGATTCGGCCTGGACCGGAGGACAAACGCAAGACCGATCATGCTTTCCCATGCCGTCGGATGTCAGGCCTGCCGCCAGACCGGCTATCGCGGCCGCGCCGCCATCGCGGAGTTTCTCGAACTCGGGCCGGACATCGAACGCCTGATCTTTTCCCGCGCCGACCACACCATGATCGAGCGCGCCGCGGTCGCGGGCGGGATGGATCCGATGTTCGATGCCGGCCTCTCCTCTGTCCTGGCGGGCGAGACGACCCTTGAGGAGGTGACCCGCAGCATACGGGCCGACCCATGACGATGTTCCGCTACATCGCTATCGGCACGGGCGGGGAGCGCCTGGCCGGCCTGATGGACGCCGCGACAGAGGCGGAGGTGATCGCTCGTCTGCAACGGCAGGGCACCATGCCGGTTCGCGCCGAGCCCGCAGACAAGGCCTCGCGCTGGGCGGGCCTGTTGCACATGGACGTCGGCGGCCGGCGGGGACTGCGTAAGCAGGACGTCGCGGACCTGATCCGGGAGCTGGCGACGATGCTATCGGCCGGGCAGGATCTGGATCGGGCGCTGCGTTACATGCAGGAAACGGCTGCGCCGCGGGTCAGGCCGACAGTCACGGGTCTTCGCGATGCGGTGCGGGACGGTAGTCCGTTGTCCACCTCCATGGCCCGCTATCCCGGTAGCTTTCCGCCGATGCATATCGGCCTGGTGCGCGCGGGCGAGGCGGGCGGCAACCTGGGACCGACGTTGGCGCGCCTCGCCGATCTGCTGGACCGGCAACGGGCGCTTCATGCCACGGTGACCTCCGCGCTGATCTATCCGGCCGTGCTGCTGGTCGCGATGATCGGGGCGGTCACGTTACTGCTGACCGAGGTGTTGCCGCAGTTCGTGCCGATGTTCGAGCAAAGCGGCGCTGCGTTGCCGGCGTCCACGCGGTTTCTGATCGCGGCAGGCAACTTCGTGCGAGCCGACGGGCTGATCATGCTGGTAGCGGTTCTGGCACTCGTGTTGCTCGCACGGGGGGCATTGCGCCGGGATTCGATCCGGCTGGTGGTGGATCGCTTACTTCTGAATGCGCCGCTCACCGGTGGACTGACAAAGGAGGTCCTGGCGGCACGGTTCACGCGGGTGCTTGGCACGCTTCTGCAGAATGGTGTCGCGCTGATCCCTGCTCTGGCGATCGTATGCGACGCGATGGGCAACCGAGCGGCACGGATCGCGGTGGAGCGGGCAAGCCTGACCGCGCGCGGCGGCGGATCGCTGACACCGGCGCTCGAAGCCGCGAAGATTTTCCCGTCGCGCACCATCCACCTCCTGCGCCTCGGCGAGGAAACCGCGCAACTGGCTGCCATGGCGTTGCGGGCCGCTGACATCCACGAGGAGAAGACGCGCCTCGCGACACAGCGCCTGACGTCGCTGCTGGTGCCGGCGATGACGATCCTGATGGGTGTCGCGGTGGGCGGGATCGTGGCATCGCTGATGACTGCCATGCTCAGTTTGAACGAACTGGCTTCCGGATGAAACGACAGCGGGGCTTTACCTTGCTGGAGGTGATGATCGCCCTGATCATCACCGGCCTGGCCGCGGCAGCGCTGCTGGCGGCCGTGGGGACGGCCCTGCACGCGACCCAGACCGCGTCGATGTATGATCAGGCCATTGTCCGGGCGAAATCGCGATTGGCCGCCGCGACTCATGGCACGAAGCTGACACCGGGAGACTGGCGCGGCGATGACGGGGGCGGCTTTCGCTGGCACCTGCACGTAGCGCCCGTCGCCACGGCATCGGTTCGCCGCATCGGCGTGGCCGGACCGCGGGCTGCCGCCTCCGTCTCGGTGGTTCTGTACGGGGTCAGCGTCTGGATGTCGTGGAACGACGGCGGCGTCGAGCGGAACGTGCGCCTGGACACCGAGCAGGTCGGGGGCGCCGCGGGATGAAAGCGCGGACGTCTGCCGGCTTCACTTTGCTGGAGATGCTGGTCGCGCTGACGATCTTCGGCTTCCTGCTTGTCGGCCTTAGCCAGACCGTCCGGTTCGGCCTGACCGCCTGGCAGCAGGACGCCCGTTTGTCCGACCGCAAGACCGACCTCGAAGCCGTGGACCGCAGCCTTCGCGCCATTGTGGAGAACCTTGCCCCGGGCGACGAGGCGGCGCGGCCCGCTATGGATGGTTCGGCAGACCGCCTGACCGGCGTCACCCGGCTGCGCGTCCCGGGTTCAGGGTTGATGCCCGTTCGCATCGAAGCCGGTTTGGCAATCTCCGGTACATGGCTCGTGCTGCGGTGGCGTCCGCATCACCACGGCCAGTCCCTGGGGCCGCCACCGCCGCCGCGGGAGACGGAATTGATGAACGGCGTTTCCCGGCTTGGGATCGCCTACTGGCTGCCGTCCGGCGTTTGGGCTTCTACTTGGCATGAACCGGACCTTCCCTTGCTGATCCGGTTTCGTGTGACCCTTGCCGGAGAGGGTGCGCCGCGATGGCCCGATATCGTCGTCGCCCCGCTCTTGTCAGGACCATGAGCAATCGTCAGAGGGGATTTGCCTTATTGATCGTCCTATGGACGGTCGGCTTTCTCGCGCTGCTGGGGACCCAAATCGTCGCGGCCGGCCGGTCGGACACGCAACTGGCCGGCAATCTGAAGCAGGAGGCCGTCCTGCAGGCGGCGGCCGATGGCGCGGTCGCGAACGTCATGTTCCTGATGCTGGCGGCCCGGGACCCGCAGTTTCAGGCCGATGGTGCGGTGCGAAAGCTACGGGTCGGCCAGACGCCGGTTCTGGTCCAAGTCGAGAATGAAAACGATCGGGTCAATCTGAACACGGCATCCGCGCCCCTGCTGCGTGCTTTGATCCTCCAACTAGGTGGGACGCCGGCCATGGCTGACAGGCTCGCCGCTACCATCCTTGACTGGCGCACGTCGGGCACAAGCCCGCGGCGGGGTGGGGCCAAGGCACCGGACTATCGGGCGGCGGGGCTTGCCTATGGACCGCCAGGACTGCCGTTCCAGAGCGTTGGCGAACTCGCGGACGTGCTTGGCATGACCCCGGATCTGTTCGACCGTATCGCACCGCATCTTACGGTGCTGACCGACGGTGACCCCGATATGTCAACCCGCGATCCGGTGGTTGCCCGGGCGCTGACCGATGCCGCCGGCGTCGCCGACGATACCGGCGGATCGCAGCAGAGCGCCGATCTGGTGTTGCGGATTACCGTCACCGCCATTGGAATCGGGGCAGCCCGGCATTCATCCGTGGTCGTTGCATCAGCCGATTTTCAGAGCCCCTCCCCGCGCGTGAACATTCTGTTGCATGAGCGCGGCAGTCCGATGAAAAGCAACATGGCCGTAGCGTCCGGCGGTCGATAATAGAGCGCAATTTGCGGTTTTGTTCTGCGCTTGTTCGGGGTCGCTCTGTCGGGAATCGGGCGGAGTACCCACAGAATTATTTGCCCGTTACGGATTTGGTCCCGCGCGTGCTCCTTGTAGTTTTTCTTGGATAACCGTTTCAGGAAGATTAACTATCCTTAATTTGATTTGCGGCGGCTATCGATCAGCAGAGCAGTTAGGCCGGAGTGCCGCCAACACTTGTGCTCCATTACGAAATAACAGGGAGTTCCAAGATGTACAAAATAAGGCATGCTGCCGGATGGGCGATTCCTATGATGGTATTGGCCGGATATGCCGGGCACGCGCGCGCCGACGAGCATATGGTGCTCGTCGATATGATCGATGTCGGCGGCAATGGTCTCGGTACATTCGACATCAGCTTCGTCGATCCGAAAATCGACCTCTACGTCCTGTCCGACCGCACGAATGCATCGGTCGACTTCTTCGATGCCAGCGACGACACCTTCATCGGTCGCGTTGCCGGCTTTGCAGGCCAGAAATTCGCAGCCGACGGTGTCACCGCGAATAACACGATTTCGGGCCCCGACGGCGTGACTATCATAAATGGCAAGGAGGTCTGGGCCGGCGATGGCGATAGCACCGTGAAGGTTATCGATATCGCCAGCTTCCAGATCGTTGATACGATCTCTACCGGCGGCAAGTTCCGCTGCGATGAAATGGCCTGGGATTCAGCCGACCATATCCTCGCTGTCGCGAACAATGCCGACGCCCCGCCTTTCGTAACGCTGATCAACACCGATACGCGCAAGGTCGTGGGAAAGATCGTGTTCGATGGCACGAACGGCACACCTGACGCGACGTTGACCGGCATCGAGCAGCCTCAGTGGTCGCCAAAGACCGGTCTGTTCTACGTTTCCGTCCCGCAGATCTTCCCGACCGACCCGACGCAGGGGGGGATTTCAGTGATCGACCCCAGCACCATGACCGTCATCGCCACCTATCCGGTGTCGAACTGCTCGCCCGCCGGCCTCACGCTCGGCCCACGCCATGAGGCGATGATCGGCTGCAGTGGTGCTTTCGTCGTCCCACCGAACACGGTTGCCACCACCCAGTCCATCATCATCAATCTCGATAACGGCGACGTCGTGGCAAACATCACCCAGGCGGGCGGAAACGACGAAGTCTGGTTCGACAACGGGACACAGCACTACTACCTTGCCGCCCGAAGCACCCTGACGGCCGGCAAGGTGACGCCGATTCTCGGCACTGTCGACGCCAGGACGTACGCGTATGATAGTGGCGTATCGACATCGACCACCGCGCATTCAGTCGCCGCTGACAGGGTTTCACATCACGTCTTCGTGCCGATCGGATTCGTGCCTCCGGGTAGCCCAGCCGGCACGGACCCGACCAACCCTTGCCCG
Organism: Rhodopila sp.; assembly: GCA_031291715.1. Taxonomy (GTDB): domain Bacteria; phylum Pseudomonadota; class Alphaproteobacteria; order Acetobacterales; family Acetobacteraceae; genus Rhodopila. Next base: position 29,868 of record JARLIN010000012.1, read on the forward strand.
ACGCACGGCTGCATAGCGGTCTATTTGCCGTCGTCGATCGACGACGATGACCTCGGCACACTGATGGCCAAGCGCTAGACGACGGCAGCCGGGTTACCCGAAGATAGCTGATTCCGGCCCGTGGTGTGCGTCTCAGCCACCACGGGCCTCTTTTTTGTTCCCTTATCAGACCAGAAAGGTTGAAAATAGCAGTCGCACGACGCTGTGAGTCTTCAGCGTGTAATGTAAGTGTCAGCCGACCGACTTGCATCGGGTTCATCCTTGCATTGGCCGATCCTCAGTGGCCGGAAAGGGGATGCACAATGCAATTAGGAACGCTCAGAGCCAGACTTCTCTTTTGCTCGTCGCTCTTCACTATGGCGAGCCAGGTCATTGCGCCATCGGTGTTAGCGGCGACGCCGCTCGGGACGAATGACCTGAACACGAAAACCTCGATCAAGCATGTGATCGTCATCTACGGTGAGAACCGCAGTTTCGACCATTTGTTCGGGACGTATCGTTCGCCATCCGGCGACCATGTGGAGAACATGCTTTCGGAAGGCATCGTTAACGAAGATGGAACACCTGGCTCGAAATTCGGCCAGGCTGCGCAGTATCAGGCCAACGCGACCGACAGCTACAGCGTAAGCCCGACGAAGACATCGGTCTATCAGGCGTTATCGCCGCCATTGGCCGGCGGGGCGCAATTCGCGAGCGATGAGACGCCGCCGCCTTTCGCGACGCTCCAGGCGGCCGAGAACGCGGATTACGGCCTTCTGCCGCGCGATTTACGTCTGCTGACAACGGGTGCGACCGGACTGGTGCCGCACTCGATCGACACGCGGATCACCGACGTGAACACGTTGCCCAGCGGTCCCTTCCAATTGACGCCGGGTGTGCCGTATGACGCCTACGCAGCCAGCCCGGTTCATCGTTATTACCAGGCGCGCCAGCAAGCTGATTGCGACGCGTCGAAGGCGACGGACATGAATCCGAGCGGGTGCCAAAACGATCTGTATCCCTGGGTCGAAGTGACGATCGGCGCGGGCAGCAACGGCAAGCCCCAACCCAGCCCGTTCAACGACCAGACGACAGGTGAGGGCTCCACGTCGATGGGGTTCTACAACGTCGCCCAGGGCGATATGCCATACTTCAAGCAACTGGCTGACGAATACATGATCAGCGATAACTACCATCAGCCGGGCATGGGTGGCACCGGGCTGGACAGCATTCTCGCCGGCTTCGCTGATGGCATCTGGTACACCGACGGTAAGGGCAACGCCGCCACGCCGCCGACCAACCAGATCGAGAACCCGAACCCGCAGCCTGGCACAAACAACTATTATATCCAGGATGGCTATGGAGCGGTTGGCTATGGGGGTGGGTCATACAGCGCCTGCGCGGACACCACTCAGCCAGGGGTCGGCTCGGTTGTCAGTTACCTGCAATCCCTGCCGACAGCAATTGCAGCGAACTGCGAGGACGGCCACTACTACCTGCTGAACAACTACAATCCCGGCTACTTCGGCGATGGCTCGGTGGATACGACCGATACCTTTGCGATCCCGCCCGTACCCACCAACAGCATCGGCAATGTGTTGCTGGCCGCGGAGGTCTCGTTCCGCTGGTACGGTGAGGGTTACAGCCAATACGTCCAGGATCCCAGCGCCGCGACGAACGTCTATTGCAACATCTGCAACCCGTTCCAGTATCAGACCTCGATCATGGCGAACGAGACCGTGCGGGAGCAGGTGTTGAAGGACACGAGCGACTTCTACACAGATCTCCAGGCGGGCGTCCTTCCGGCCGTGTCGTTCGTGAAGCCCGGCGGGCTGAACGACGGCCATCCGGCGTCCTCGAAGTTCAGCATCTACGAGGCCTTCGTCCGAAAGATCATCACGGAGCTGCGGAAACGGCCCGAGCTTTGGGAGTCGACAGCAGTGTTCATCACCGTGGATGAGGCCGGGGGATACTGGGACTCGGGCTATATCCAGCCGCTCGACTTCTTCGGCGATGGTCCGCGGATTCCGCTGATCGTCGTGTCACCGCTTACCCGCGGTGGGCATGTGTCGCATGAATACGGCGACCACGTCTCGATCCTGAAGTTTATCGAGGCGAACTGGGGACTGCCGACGATCTCAGGCCGCAGCCGCGATAACCGGCCGAATCCAGTCCAGTCCGGCCCTAACCCGTATGTTCCGACGAACAGACCGGCATTGAGCGACCTGATGTCGATGTTCCACCATTAGCTGACATCGCGACCTGGGCCGGGCAAAAGGGCGTCCTCGTGGCGCCCTTCTTGCCAATGCCCAACGGACATCACGCGAACGCGCCCTGGGATCACAAGGGATTGCGTCGCCTCCAATTGCCGGTCGGGTCCATCAGTGGCGTCCAGGCAGGGCGGCGGAGTTCAACGAAAGGATGCGTCAAGCCATCGTTCGCAAGCAATATTCGCGCCGAGCGCTGGCCCTTCTGCTTGGCCTCGTCCAGATGTCTGCGTGCAACCACCCGTCGCCGCCGGCTATCCCGGCCCTGTCGCCGCTGCCGAACGGCGGCAACGCCGCGCCACCCCGCGTCAACGGCTCGGTCGGCGCGCCGGACGCCCTGCCGCCGGCCGAGGTTTCCTATGGCCGGGCCGGAGAGCCGGCGTCTGCACAGAATCCGGCGGTTGAACAGAGGGAAGGCGATATCAGCCTCGATTTCGCCGATACCGACATCAGAGAGGTCGTGGCACAGATCCTTGGAACGATCCTGAAGGTCAACTACACGATCGATCCGGCTGTGCGTGGCACGGCCACGCTGCACACCGTCCGGCCGCTGAATCGCTCCGAGCTCGTGCCGACACTCGAATCGCTTCTTGCGCAGAATGGCGCGGCACTCATCGTGAATGGCGCGCTGTATCGTGTGGTCCCGGTCGCGCAGGCCGTCGCGGCGGTTGCCAGCGGCGCGGGGACGGCGGGGACAGTGGTGGTCCCGCTGCGATACGCATCCGCGGAAGAACTGGCCAAGGTGATGCAGCCCTATGTCGGCGAGGGCGGCAAGATCGCCGCCGATCCGGGCCGTAATGCCTTGCTAATCGCCGGCGAACCGCAGGCGCGGGAGGGGCTGATCGGGCTGGCCAAGGCGTTCGACGTCGATATCCTCGCCCGGCAGTCCTACGCGTTGCTGCCGGTCAGCAGCGGCGACGTCAAGGACTTCGCCTCCGCCTTGCAGGACGCGTTCAGGGGCCAGAATGGCGGTGCCCTTGCCGGACTGGTTCGGGTCATTCCCTTATCGCGCATCAACGCCGTCCTCGTTGTCTCCCCCCAGCAGCGCTACATCGAGGAAGCCCGGCGCGTCTATGCATTGATCGATCGTGCGCGGCGGCAAACCCTGCGTAGCTGGCATGTCTATTACCTGCAGAACAGCCACTCCGAAGACGTCGCCTACGTGCTTCAGCAGGCGTTCACGCCCAACAATGTCACGGCACAGCCCTCCGCGCGCAGGCAATCGCAGTCATCGCAGCAGACGACCGGAAACGGCGGTACCGGCATGGGCAGTTCGCTGGGCGGTGGAGGCCTGGGAGGCGGATCAGCCGGGGCCCTCGGACGGTCCAGCCTGTCCAGCGGCATCGGTGCTCCGATCCCCGGTCAGTCCGGCCTTCAACCGCCCGGCGTAAACACAACGCAGGGACAGCAGCCGGCCGCCGGGGCTAACCCGCTGCTTGGCGGGCTCGAGCCGGGAGGCGGAGAAATGGGCAACACCGATACGTTGCGTGTGATCCCCGACGACCAGAACAATGCCGTCCTGGTGTACGGCACCGCACGCGAGCTGGCCACGATGGAGGCGATGCTACGCAAGATCGACATCCTGCCGTTACAGGTTCGGATCGACGCGGTGATCGCCGAAGTGACGCTGAACGACAATCTGCAATACGGCACACAGTTCTTCTTCAGGTCCGGCGGAATCAACGGCATCCTGAGCACGGCCACGGCGACGCCACCCAATCCCTCGGCTGCCAGCCTCAATCTCAGCTTCCCTGGTTTTTTCGTTGGCGGGAACGGCGCCGGCGGCGCACCATTCGCGATCCAGGCGTTGCAACAGGTCACCACAGTGCATGTCCTTTCCTCGCCGGAGCTGCTTGTGCTGGACAATCAGCCTGCCCGGCTTCAGGTCGGCAGCGTGGTGCCCTATCTTAGTCAGACGTCGCAAAGCACCATTACGACCAACGCCCCGGTGGTCAGTTCGATCAACTATCAACAG
>JARLIN010000122.1 GCA_031291715.1 Rhodopila sp.
GCCGGGGGGGGGCGGCCCGGGGGCGGCTGGGGGGGCGGGCGCCCCGGGGGGGCCGCCCCCCGGCGGCGCCCCCCCCCCCGGGCGGTGGGCCCGGGGGGGGGGGGGGTGCCGGGGCCCCCCCCCCCAACGCGGGCTGGTAGCAGTTGGAATGTCGATTTCAGACCCGAAGCGGACTTAACGCTGTCGTGGCGCTTCACTGAAGGTCGTTTTCCGACCGAGCGTGTTCGCAATAATCGCCTCGGTCCTCGACTTCCAGCCTGGCGCCGCGTCGGTTACCGGCGTCGGACCAGGCCCTGGCGTTACATGGACAACCCGGTAGCCTCTCGTCTTGAGCTGGCGGAGAAATGCCGGGAGCATTTGGGCGGTCGATGTCTCCGTGTCGTGAAAAAGGATGATCCCCTTCCGGGCTTTCTCCAACCGGGACATCACCAGATCGAGTTCGGTGTCAGGCGTCATCTTCCTCCAGTCGGAGGCCCACAAATCCGACCCAAATACGGTTATCCCACGACCAGCGAGAAAGGAGAGCAGCGCCGGCGTATCGGCGAAACCGGGAAATCGAAAAAGGGGAGTATGTGGGCTGGCGCTTGCGGTGCCGTAACCTGCGGTCTCGACGGCGACGATGCCTCTTTCGATATCTGCCTTGGCCGCGGCCTCGTTCATCGACCGCAACGTCCCGGCCGGATGGCTATAAGAATGATAGCCGACACTATGGCCGTCGGCGATCTCCCGCTTGACGAGATGGGGCAGGACTTCGGCATTGCGGCCAATGAGGAAGAAGGTTGCCCGAACGCATTCCCGCGCCAAGGCGTCGAGCACGCGCGCCGTCGTCCTCGCAGGCCCATCATCGAATGTCAGCACGACCTCATGGTCGTGCAAGGCCAGAGTGCGGGGATAGCTCTGCAGGCCGAGCGCCAGCCCGTCCTGGCCGTCGACGGTAATGACGCGCGACACGCCTAGGACGTCGGGGCCGCATGCCTCGTGGGGACTGGCGAGGCATGGCGTACTGAACACGACCAAAAAGATGGCGGAAAGCGAACGGCTAAGAAACTTATACATCGCTGTCTGCAGGCTTGCTGTAATCGGCGGCGGTCGTTGAGCCGGCTAGCCGGCTGCAAACACATAGGGCAATATCGGCTTATGGATAATATCCTCGATCGGCTTAAGCAGTTTTTCGCTGTGCATTGTCGTGCTTAGAATCAGCTTTTCCCTGGGCACGGCAATCGCGTAGACTTTCTGCCCCTTCTGGATAGCCGCCGATACAAGCGGGCGTGCGGTTTCGGCATCCAAGGTCATGATCAGGTCGGGAAAAGTCGCCAGCCGTTCCCCGTCTCGTTCCATGGTCATGTATTCGTTCCAGAAAGTCATTTCACAACGATCGTTGATGATGACTGTCCCGACGTCGAAACCACCGGTCGTCTCAAGGGAACATGCGGTTACCGGTCCGCTCGCAATTATCTTGCCGCCCAATTCGTCGACGACAGCGACAATGGCCGCCTCTCCCCGGTGACTGAGCAGCGCTTCACCCACGGCCATCGCCTGGCGAATCGCCCCCGGCGCGCCGTTATGTTTCGCATGGGCGGCGGTAACCGGGTTGCGGGCTACCGCCACCAGCCCGCCGGCTTCCATCGAGGCGTTGCGGATCGTCGCCGCGGCTCGCTCCAGTGTTCCGGCGACAGAGACTTCCAGATACCTTCCGGCTCCGCCGCCAACGGCGACCTGACGTGACACGTAATCCGAAGCCTCGGACAGGTTGAGTGAGCCCATCACCCCGGTGGGGTGGGCCCGCCCGTTGCACGGGCAATCGACGACTGGCAGGCCGCTCACGGCAGCCTGGAACCAGCCATTTACTGTTGCTGTCGCGCCATTTTCATTTGTGATGATCCCCTGGATCGGCCGGTCAAGCTGTTTACGTAACAACTCCAGCGCCTTCAGATAATGAACCGGCGTCACATGTCGTTCTTTCGCCCCCGGCGCGCCCACCAGCCCCACGGCAACCAACAGGTCGCCGTCGTCAAATTCGTCGATGGTCCAGAGGTCGACCTGACCGACATCGACCGCCAAACGCCCGATCCGCAGCCCGTCCTCGATCCAGCCTCCACCGCCGCCACCCAGGATGGCACCGCCATACACCGCGCATTCGACGCTTTGTTTATCCAGTAGAATCCTCGTCATCTGGACCGCCTCGCTGACTGTTCACTGTCTGATTTGAAGACAGAGCCGGAGTACACCGCAAGCAAGCCTGCGCGCAATAAGGCCAGCTGCCCACCCTTTTCGGATATCAACCGCCCAACCACTTCATCCCTCCTGATCGACACCAACTCGTCCGGACGCCCCCGCCGCCGCGCCCTGCCGAACCCACCGCTCGCCCAGACGCCGCCTGCATACCTGACATCGACATCATCACAGGGCCTGAACCTCCATCGGCAATGACGCTATGCTGGCCGTTCTGGTGTTCCCTGCGGCCCGGCAGCGAACCCGTTTGGATTGGACGGTGGAATGAGCATTGTCGAAGGCCTCCTCCAGGACGTCGCCCTGCCGCGGATGATCCGCGTGCGGCAGAACTTCGCCGTAATGACGTGTCCCGACGTCGCCGCCGCGGTCCGCGCGGAATGCCGCAAGCCGGCCATCGCCGGGCGGATTCGCCCCGGCGCCCGCGTGGCGGTCGCGGTGGGCAGCCGCGGCGTCGCCGACCTGCCGATCCTGGTGCGCACCGTCGTCGAGGAATTGCGCGCGCAGGGCGCCATCCCGTTCGCGGTGCCGGCCATGGGCAGCCACGGCGGCGCCACCGCGGCCGGACAGGTGGACCTGCTGGCCGGCCTCGGCGTGACCGAGGCGTCCGTGGGCTGCCCGATCGTCTCCTCGATGGAGACGGTGCGGCTCGGCACCATGGCGGGGACCGGGCTGCCCGTCCTGATGGACCGCCACGCGATGGGGGCGGACGGCATCGTGGTGATCAACCGGGTCAAGCCCCACACCAGCTTCAGCGGCCCCATCGAGAGCGGGCTGGTGAAGATGATCACCATCGGGCTCGGCAAGCAGAAGGGCGCCGATTCCTGCCATTCGCTGGGCTTCGGCCAGATGGCGCGCAACATCGTCGCGATGGCGGAAATCAAGCTGCGCGAGGCGCCCTTCCTGTTCGGCCTGGCCAGCATCGAGAATGCCTACGACAGGGTCGCCCGGGTCGTCGCCGTTCCCGCCGAGGACATCCTCGCCGCCGAGCCTCAGTTGCTGGTCGAGGCCAGGGCCAACATGCCGCGCATCCAGTTCAACCCGCTCGACGTGCTAGTCGTCGATCGGATGGGCAAGGAGTACTCCGGCGCCGGCATGGACCCGAACATCACGGGTCGCGGCGACACGCCCTTCGTCAAGATGACGCAGAGCGTCGCCAGCATGGCGGTCCTCGACCTGAGCGAGATCAGCCACGGCAACGCCTCCGGGATGGGGCTCGCCGAGGTCTGCACGCGCCGGCTGTTCGACAAGGTCGACTTCGAGACCACCTACGCCAACGCCACCACCGCGGCGGTGCTGGCCGGCGCCAGGATCCCGGTCATCATGGAATCCGACCGTGCCGCCGTGCAACTCGCGGTCCGGACCTGCGCCTGCCCCGACATGAGCAAATTGCGCCTCGTGAGGATCAAGAACACGCTGCACCTGGAGACGATCCTGATCTCGGAGGCGATGCTTCACGAGGCGCTCGGCAATCCCGACATCTCGGTACTCGGCCCGGCGGAGGACTGGGGCTTCGACGAGCGCGGCAGCCTGCTGGGCTGAACTGGCACTCAGCGCCGCTTGTCGAGATGGTCGAGCAGCACCATCGCGCCGGGCCGGTCACCCCGACGCTCGCGCAGCAGCTTCTCGCCGCCGACAACATCAGCCCGCTGGCGCTGCTCGACCACCTCGCCAACCGGGTCTTCGATACCTGCACCGCTATCGTCGATGCCTGCCGCGACGCCTGGAACAAACTCACCGCGGCACCCGAAACCATCCGGCGCTATTGGCGCCACACCGTGCTCGGCCTGCTGCTCGGCGCGACGGCCTAGGCGGTGTGCCCCTATCTCGCGCTGTGGATGCTGCCGGTAGCGCTGGGCCCGGCCCTGGCGATCCCGCTCGCCGCGCTGACCGGACAGCGCCGGGCCGGACTGGCGCTTCGCGGCCTGGGGCTGCTGCGCATCCCGGAAGAGATGAACCCATTCGCGGTACTGGGGGGGGCCCAACTATTTTCCCCCGCCACCGCGGCCGAACCGGTCATAGATCCGGGTGGCCCCATGCTGGTAGATTGCCACCCGCTGGGGGGGGCCCCCCGGCTGGCGCCCCCCCCGC
>JARLIN010000123.1 GCA_031291715.1 Rhodopila sp.
GGGAAACCCATGTTGGCGATGACGTTCAGCTCGAACGCCAGCCGCTCGCGATAGGTTTTCCGCACCGCCTCGTCGGCGCCCATCGCGTCGAGGCGATGTTCCAGCCCCTCGGCGGCCATCGCGCGGACGGTTTCCTCCTCGCTGCTGCCCGGCCGTACTTTCGGGCACACCGGCAGCAGCGGCTTGCGCGTCTCGGCCATCACCGCGCAGCGTTGGGCGATGGCCAGCGTGTTGTCGCAGGCTTCCGGCAGATCGGCGAACAGTGCCCGCATGGTGGCGGCCGGCTTGAACCAGTGTTCCGGTGTCGCGCGGCGGCGCTCGCGGTCGGAGATCAGGCGGGCCTCGGCGATACACAGCAGCGCGTCATGCGCTTCGTGCATCTTCGGCGTGGCGAAGAAACAGTCGTTGGTCGCGACCAGCGGGACGCCACGCGCATCGGCCAGCGCGATCAGGCCGGGTTCGATGGCGCGCTCGATCGGCAGGCCATGGCGGTGCAACTCCATCGCCACGCGATCCGGGAAGGCTTCGAGAAACTGGGCCAGCAGCGCCTCGGCGGCGTCGCGCTGCCCCTCCGCCAGCAGGCGGGCAATCGGGCCGTTGGTGCCGCCGGTCAGCAGCAACAGGCCCTCGGCATGCTCGGCAAGGCGCGATAGCGGCACTTGCGCCTTCAGGCCGGGTTCGGTCTCCAGAAAGCCGATCGAGGACAGGCGTTGCAGGTTGGCGAAGCCGGCGGCGTCCTTGGCCAGCAGCACCACCGGGTCGGGTGCCGCACGCGGCGCGTCCGGGCGGGCGATGGCGATTTGGCAGCCGAGGATCGGCTGGATGCCCTTGGCGACGCAGGCCTGGGAAAACTCCAGCGAGCCGAACAGGTTCGCCGTGTCGGTGATGGCGACGGCGGGCATCCCGGCCTCGCGCGCCAGGGCAGGAATCTTGTCGGCCTTGATCGCGCCTTCGCTGAGCGAATAGCTGGAATGGACGCGCAGATGCACGAAATCGGCGTGCGGCATCAGAGCTTCTCCACCCGGCCATCGCGCAAGGTCACCGTGCGATCCATGCGGGCGGCAAGCTCCGGGTTGTGGGTCGCGATCAGGGCCGCGAGGCCGTGGGTGCGCACCGTCGCCAGCAATTCCTCGAACACGATCGCGGCGGTCGCGACATCGAGGGTGCCGGTCGGCTCGTCGGCCAGCAGCACGGCGGGGTCGTTCGCCAGCGCGCGGGCGATGGCGACGCGCTGCTGCTCGCCGCCGGAAAGCTTGCCGGGAAGATGTCGCACGCGCTCGGCCAGCCCGAACGCGCCGAGCAATTTTCGCGCGCGGTCCTGGGCGGCCCGTTTGGGCGTTCCGGCGATCATTTGCGGCAGCACTACATTCTCCAGCGCGGAAAACTCGCCGAGCAGATGGTGGAACTGATAGACGAAGCCAATCGAGTCGCGGCGGATCGCCGTGCGGTCCCGGTCGGACAGCGCGCCGGCGTCGCGGCCGGCGACAAACACTTTTCCGCCGTCCGGCTTCTCCAGCAGGCCGGCCAGATGCAGCAGCGTCGATTTGCCGGAGCCGGACGGGGCGACGAGTGCCACGATCTCGCCAGGGACCAGGACAAGGTCGGCGCCGCGCAGGATCGGCAGGCCGCCGGCCTCGGTGCGAAAGGTGCGGCGCACGGCGCGCAGTTCGAGGGCGGCGTCACTCACCACGCAACGCCTCCACCGGGTCGGTGCGGGCCGCGCGCCAGCTTGGGTACAGCGTTGCCAGCAGCGACAGGATCAGGCCAAGGGCAACGACGCGGGCGACATCGCCCCAGTCGATGCTGCTGGGCAATTCGGTCAGCATGAACACCGACGAATCGAACACTTGCCCGCCGCTGATCCGCTCGACGGTGTGCTGGATGGCGACGATGTTGCGGCAGAACACGATGCCAATCAGCGTGCCGATGGCGGTGCCGGAGACGCCGACGAAGGCGCCGCACATCAGGAAGATGCGCAGGATCGCGCCGCTTCCCGCACCCAGGGTGCGCAGCACGGCGATGTCGGCGCGCTTGTCCTTGACCAGCATGATCAGCGAGGAAATCACGTTGAACGCGGCCACCAGCACGATCATGCCGAGCACGATGAACATGGTGTCCTTCTGCACCTGCAACACGCCGATGATCTGGTCGTTGGCATGGCGCCAGTCGCGCAGCAGCACCTGCCGGCCGTCCAGTGCCGCGCGGATCGCGGGCAGCACGCGCGCGACATGCTCGGGGTCGGCCACGCGCAGTTGCAGCGCGTTGATCGCGTCCGGCGTCTGAAAGAACACCTGTGCCGCCGGCAGCGGCAGGAAGGCGACGCCGGAATTGTAGTCGCTCAACCCGGCATCGAAGATCGCCACCACCTTGTAGGCGCGGATGCGCGGCACGTTGCCGATCACGGTGGCCGACCCGCGCGGGGAGACCAGGGTGATGCGGCTGCCGATGGTCAGGCGGAAACTGTCGGCGAGCGAGATGCCGATGGCGATGGCATCGTCGCCGGTGAACGCATCGAGGCTGCCGGCGACGATATGCGGGCCGACGATCGGCAGCGCCTCCAGGTCGGCCCGGGTGACGCCGCGCACCAGGCCGCCGCGGATACCGCCGTGGTCGTTGGTCAGTAGCACCTGCCCGTCCACCATCGGCAACACCGAGGTGATACCGGGCGTGGCCCGCAGTTTTTCGACCAGGGCCTCATAGCCGTCGATCTTCTGGCCCGCGTAAGCCTCGACCCCGATATGGCCGCCGGCGCCGAGGATGCGGCTGACCAGTTCGGTCTGAAACCCGCTCATCACCGATGTCACCACGATCAGCGTGGCGACGCCCAACGCGATGCCGACCAGCGAGAACGTCGCGATCACCGAGACGAATCGCTCGCCCTTGCGGGCGCGCAGATAGCGCCCGGCAACCGCGCGCTCGAACGGGCCGAACATCAGCCGAGGATACGGGCGAGCGCCGCGTCGAGGCCGAGTTCCTGCTTTTCGCCGGTGGCGCGGCGCTTGAGTTCGACCGTGCCGGCGGCGGCGCCGCGCGGGCCGACGACGATCTGCCACGGATGGCCCATCAGATCGGCATCGTTGAACTTGACCCCGGCGCGGTCCTCGCGGTCGTCGTACAGCGCGTGGCCGGCGAATTTCGCGTAGATGTCCTCGCAGATGCGGTCGCAGGCGGCGTCGCCGACCTTGAGGTTCAGGATCGCCGCCTTGAACGGCGCCACCGAGTCCGGCCACTTGATGCCGGCATCGTCGTGGAACGCCTCGATCAGCGCACCGACGAGGCGGGAGACGCCGATGCCGTAGCTGCCCATGTGCGGGGACACCTGGGTGCCATCGGGGGCGGCGACCTTCAGGCCCATCGGGTCGCTGTATTTGGTGCCGAAATAGAAGATGTGCCCGACCTCGATGCCGCGCCCTTCCCGCTTGTTCGCCACCCCGGCCCAGGCCGCCGGATCGTGCTTTTCGTCGGTGGCGGCGTAGGGCGTCGTCATCTGGGTGAAGAAGCGGTCGAGGTCGGTTTCGGAGGTGTGCGAGAAGTTGCCGCCGGAGAAATCCATGCCCTCGAACGCGGCATCGTAGAACACCTGGCTTTCGCCGGTGGGCGCCAGGATGATGAATTCATGGCTGAGATTGCCGCCGATCGGCCCGCTTTCCGCCTCCATCGGGATCGCCTTGACGCCGAGGCGCTGGAACGTGCGCATGTACGACAGCATCATCCTGCGGTAGCTGACGACGGCGCCGGCGTAGTCGAGATCGAAGCTGTAGGCGTCCTTCATCAGGAATTCGCGGCCGCGCATAACGCCGAAACGCGGGCGCACCTCGTCGCGGAATTTCCACTGGATGTGGTACAGCATCTGCGGCAGTTCGCGGTACGACTTGACCGACTGGCGAAAGATGTCGGTGATCATTTCCTCGTTGGTCGGCCCGTACAGCAGGTCGCGCTCGTGCCTGTCCTTCAGCCGCAGCATCTCGGGGCCGTATGCGTCGTAGCGGCCACTTGTCCGCCACAACTCGGCGGGCTGGATGGTCGGCATCAACATGTCCTGCGCGCCGATGGCGTCCTGTTCCTCGCGCACGATGCGGGCGATGTTTTGCAGCACCCGCCAGCCGGCCGGCAACCACGCATAGATGCCCGACGCGGTTTGCCGCACCAAACCGGCCCGCAGCATCAGGCGATGCGAGACGATCTGCGCCTCCGCCGGGGTTTCCTTCAGGGTGGGAATCAGGCTCCGGGACAGGCGCATCGGGTTCGGGTCCGTCAGTAATGGGGCAAGGCGCGGACCCTACAGGGACACGACGCCGCTTGCCAGCGGGTGCCATTGAAACGGGGCAATTGCCCGGCCGTTGGGCAAAAGACGCGGCAAATGAGTAAATCGAATACCAAACAGTTAAGGCAGAAAATAATTGTGCGCCGCACAAGCGTTTGGCGAAAGAAAAACGTTCAACAGCGCTTCACCTGCGCATCTAGGCAGGTGACAAGACCGCTAACGCACGGTAATGAAGAAAAAGGCCCGCGCGCCAACGAGCGCAGCGGGCCAAGTTTAGGGAGGAAACGCCAGTCACACGGCAGGATGAGGAAACCCTCTTCCTGTCCGTGATGATTCACCTTGCCGCTGTGCCGCGTCCACGGAAAATTCTCAAGAACGGCGAAGAAAATCGCCCGATCAGACTGAAATTGCCCGGCTTCCGGGCCGGATGCCCAGGGGATAGGCAGTGCCGCCCATTGCCCTGGCAACCGGCCCGGATCAGTCGTGCGGCAGCGCCAGCCAGCCGGTGCGGAAGCTGATCCAGTCGCTGGCGATCAGACCGTAGCAAATACCCCACAGCACCAGCGCCACCACCGTGGTCGCCGCCACCTTGCGCCAGATATACGGGCGCTCCGGCGCGCCACGCCAGCCGGTGGCGTCGTCCGGTTCGGCTACCGGGCGGGTGCCGATGGGCAGCACCGCGAACAGCGCCACCCACCAGATCAGCACATACAGAACAACGCCGGTGAACCAGGTCACGGCCGGCCCCGTTCAGACCCGCAGCACATGCACATCGACCAGCGGACGCTTCTGGAGCTTCTTTCCTAGCGCGCGCCGCAGCACGGTTTTCGCCGCGTCCATCAGGGCCGCGTCGTCGCGGCGCAATGGCGCCGGCAGGTCGGCCATCGCCTCGCCCAGTTCCCTGGCAACGCGAACGAGGTCGGGATCTTCCGGGTCGAGCAGTCCGGGCGCGCTGATGCGCGGGGTGCCGCGCAGCCGCCCGGTCTCGTCCACCGCGAGGCTTGCCACCGCCACGCCGTTGAACAGCATCCGCCGCCGCGCGCCCATCACCGCGCCCTGCAACGGCACCAGCCGGGTGCCGTCCAGCACCAGCCGGCCGACCGGGGCGCTGTCCACCACTTCCGGCACGCCGGGCGCGAGGCTGAGGATGTCGCCATCCTCCATCATGATCGGCCGGATGCCGGCCTCCTGCGCCAGCGCCGCGTGGGCGGACAGGTGCCGCCACTCGCCATGCACCGGCACGGAGAAGCGCGGCCGCACCAGCTTGTAGAGCCTTCGCAGTTCGTCCCGCGCCGGGTGGCCGGAGACGTGGATCATGTGGTCGTCGTCGGTCATCAGCCGCACGCCGCGGCGCACCAGATTGTCCTGCACGGTGCCGATGGCGCGCTCGTTGCCGGGGATCACCCGGCTGCTGAACACCACGGTATCGCCCTCGCCGAGTTCGATGCGCGGGTGCGTGTCCATCGCGATCCGGGCCAGCGCGCTCCGCGGCTCGCCCTGGCTGCCGGTGACGAGAATGAGCAGGTTCTCGTCCGGGATGTCGTTGGCCTCGTCCTCGCTGGCGAACGGCGGGATGCCGGCAAGGTAGCCGCACTCGCGCGCGGCCGCCTCAAGATTGCGCAGCGAGCGGCCGACCACGGCGACGCTGCGGCCGGCATCCTGCGCCGCCAGCGCGACCGATTCCACGCGGGCGACATTGGAGGCAAAGCAGGTCACCGCCACCCGCCCGGGCAGGTCGCGCACCAGCGCCGACAGCGCGCGGCGGACGTCGGCCTCGGAGCCGGAATGCCCTTCCACCATCGCGTTGGTGGAATCGCAGACCATCGCCAGCACGCCCTCGTCGCCGAGGGCGGACAGCGCCGCCTCGTCGGTCGGTGGGCCGACCAGCGGGTTCGGGTCCAGCTTCCAGTCGCCGGTATGCAGCACGATGCCCGCCGGGGTGCGGATCACCAGCGCCTGCGCCTCCGGGATCGAATGGGCAACGCGGATGAAGCGCAGGTTGAACGGCGCGAGGTCGATGGCGCCGCCGGGCGGCACCACATGCAGCTTAACCTGGCTGAGCAACTGCGCCTCGGCCAGCTTGCGCCGCAGCACCGCCGCGGCGAACGGGCTGGCATAGACCGGGCAGCGCAGTTGCGGCCACAGCCACGCGACCGCGCCGAGATGGTCCTCGTGCGCGTGGGTGATCACCAGGCCCACCAGCCGGTCCCGCCGCTCGGCGATGAAACTGGGGTCCGGCATCATCACATCGACCTCCGGCAGTTCCGCGCCGCCGAAGCCGATGCCGCAGTCCACCGCCAACCATTTCCCACCGCAACGGTAGAGGTTGAGGTTCATCCCGATCTCGCCCGTCCCGCCCAGGGGCAGGAACGCCAGATCACCGCTCAGCGCGTCCATCCTTCGCCTTATGCCAATGCGCCGCTCCCCCGGGGGCAAATGCCACCGGCCGGATCGCGGCCCGTCGTCGTTCAATCAGTCGCCGTCGGGGAGTCGTCCCCTGTCGCGGCTTAATGTGGGAACCGGGTTGCGCTCCGCCAACATGCGCAACCCGTCAAGGGTCAAATCAGGGTCGATCCGTTCGATCACGGTCGTACCCTCGGCCAGCAGCGGGGCGAGGCCGCCGGTGGCGATCACCTTCATCGGGCCGGCCATTTCGGCCCGAATGCGGGCGACCAGCCCCTCGATCATGCCGACATAGCCCCAGAAAATGCCGGACTGCATGGCAGGCACCGTGGAACGGCCGATCACCGATTGCGGCCGGCCGATGCCGATGCGCGGCAGGCGGGCGGCGGCGCGGTGCAGTGCCTCGATCGACAGATTGATGCCGGGCGCGATCACCCCGCCGAGATAGGCGCCATCCTTGTCCACCACGTCGAACGTGGTCGCGGTGCCGAAGTCGATCACCACCAGTGGCCCCTGATAACGGCGATGCGCCGCCAGCGCGTTCAGCAACCGGTCGGCGCCGACCTCTTCCGGGTTGTCCATCCGGATGTCGAACCCCCACTCGAGCGAGGAGCGGGCGATCAGCGGCTCCACGTCGAACCAGTCGCGGCACAGGCGGCGCAGGTGATACAGCGCGGCCGGCACGACGGTGCCGATCACCGCGTGGGTGATCTCGGCGCGCTTGAGGCCGGAATGGCCGAGCAGCGTCAGCAGCCAGACGGCGTATTCGTCCGAGGTACGCTGCGGCTCCGTGGCGATCCGCCAGTTGCCGCGCCAGCCGGCCCCGTCGTGGACGGCAACGACGACGTTGGTATTGCCCGCATCGACGACCAGCAACATGGCTCAGCCTCCGTGCCCGCGTGGGGTCATGATAGCACTTCCCCGGTGGCGAAAGTCCGCGTCCCGCTCTCGGTCGCCAGCAGCAGGGCGCCGTCCTCGCCGAGGCCGGCGAAGGCGCCGGCAAGCTGGGTCTGGCCGAGGCGCAGCGTGACCGGGCTGCCAGGCTCCGGGGCGCGGGCCAGCCACGCGGCCCGGATCGGCGCGAAGCCCTCCGCGGCCCGTACCGCCTGCCAATGCCACAGCCGCGCCAGCAACCGTTCCGCGACCTGCTCCGGGCCGGGCGGCGCGGTGATATCGGCGAGGCAGGCCACCGCGCGGCCTGGCACCTCGGGCGCGACAGCGAGGTTGGCGCCAATGCCGATCACCAGCCACTCGACCATGCCATCGGCGTCGGCGCTGCTATCGACCAGGATGCCGGCCAGTTTCCGGCCGCCGAGCAACACGTCGTTCGGCCATTTCAGCCGCAACGCCGACGGATCCGGCAGATACGCCGCCAGCGTGTCCGAGAGGGCCACGCCAGCCAGCAGCGACCATTGCGCCGCGTCGCGCGCCCGCTCCCGTGGCCGCAGCAGCACCGACAGATACAGATTGCCCGCCGGTGACTCCCAGTCCCGCCCGCGGCTGCCGCGCCCGGCGGTCTGTCGGCGCGCCAGCGCGGCGAACCCGGCCGGCTCGCCCGACGCGGCAAGGCTACGGCAGAGATCGGAGGTGGACGGGAGAACCTCGTGGACCCGCAGCCGCCAGGTGTCCTGGCGGGGTATGCTCACCCGAACAGCACTTTCGCCGCCGCCTCCGCCGCGCCCACGATCGGCGCGGGAAAGACGAAGAACAATGTGGTGAATAGGCCCGAGACGGCGGCGAGCGTGGACAGCGAGGCCGGGCGCGGGTCGAACGCGGCTTCCGGCGCGTCGAAATACATCACCTTGATGATGCGGATGTAATAAAACGCGCCCACCACGCTGGTCAGCACGCCGATCACCGCCAGTGCCCACATGCCGCTCTGCACCGCCGCGGTGAAGATGAAGTATTTGCCCCAGAAGCCGGAGAACGGCGGGATGCCGGCCATGCTGAACATGAACACCGTCAGCCACATCGCCAGCACCGGATCGGTCTTACCGAGGCCGCCGAGGTCGGAAATCCGCTCCAGGCTGCGGCCGTTACGGCGCATGGCGATGATGCAGGCGAAGGTGCCGGCGTTCATGAACACGTAGGTGACGAGGTAGATCAGCACGCCGCGAATGCCGGTCGGTGTGCCGGCGGCAAGCCCGATCAGCACGTAGCCCATATGCCCGATCGAGGAATACGCCATCAGCCGCTTGATGTTCTTCTGGCCGATCGCGGCGAAGGCGCCCAGCAGCATCGACGCGATCGAGACAAGGACAATCAGTTGCTGCCATTGCGCCAGCAGGTGGCCGAACGGGGTGGCCATCGCGCGCACCAGCAGCGCCATCGCGGCAACCTTCGGCGCGGTGCCCATCAGCAGGGTGACCGGCGTTGGCGCGCCCTCGTACACATCGGGCGTCCACATGTGGAACGGCACGGCCGAGACCTTGAAGGCGAGGCCGGCGACGATGAACACGATACCAACGATCAGCCCGGCGGACACCTTCGTCGGGTCGGACAGCACGCCGGCCAGCTTGTCGAACTGCATCGTGCCGGAGAAGCCGTACACCAGCGAGATGCCATACAGCAGCAGCCCCGACGCCAGCGAGCCAAGCACGAAATACTTCAGCCCAGCCTCGGTCGAGCGCAGTTCGTCCCGCGCGAACGCGGCGAGGACGTAGATGCTGAGCGATTGCAGTTCCAGCCCGACATACAGCGTCATCAGGTTGCTGGCCGAGGCCATCACCATCATGCCGACGGTGGCGAACAGGATCAGCACCGGGAACTCGAACCGGCGCAGATTGGCGTGCGCGTTGTAGTCCAGCGAACTGACGATCGCGAGGGTGGAGGCCGCCAGCACCAGCAGCTTGACGAAACCGCTGAAACTGTCGCTGGTGAATTGGCCGTGATAGCCAATGCCGGCCGGCCCCGCGATCACCAGCATCGCCGCCAGCAGGAACGCGCCGACGGTCAACATGCTGGAAAGCTGGAAGGTCTCCCGCTTCTGCAACACACCGGCGATCAGGATGATCATGCCGCAGACCGCCAGCACGATCTCCGGGTGGGCGAGAATCCAGTTCATCACGGTGCCACCGTCGCCAGATGGAGGGGAGCGCGCAGCGCCGCCTGATGGTGCTCGACCATCGCCGTCACGGTCGCGTCCCAGAAGCCGCTGAAGCTGGACGGGTAGATGCCCATCCACAAAGTCAGGATCACCAGCGGCGCGAACACAGCGATCTCGCGCGGCGACAGATCGAGGATGGCGCGCAGATCGTCCCGCGTGATGCGGCCGAAGATGATGCGGCGATACAGGTACAGCATGTAGCCGGCGCCGAGGATCATGCCGAGGCTGCCGAGCAGCGCCAGCCAGAAATTCACCTGGAACGCACCGACCAGGACGAGGAACTCACCGACGAACCCCGAGGTGCCGGGCAAGCCGATGCTGGCCATCGTGAACAGCATGAACAGCAGCGCGTAGGCCGGCATTCGGTCCGCGAGGCCGCCGTAGCGCGCGATCTCGCGCGTGTGGATGCGGTCGTACACAACGCCCACGCACAGGAAGAGCGCGCCGGAGACGACGCCGTGCGACAGCATCTGGAACATAGCGCCGGAAATGCCCTGCACGTTGACGGTGAAGATGCCGATCGTGACCACGCCCATATGCGCGACCGACGAATAGGCGATCAGCTTCTTCATGTCGGTCTGCGCCAGCGCCACCAGCGAGGTGTAGACCACCGCGACGACCGACAGCGCGAACATCAGCGGCGCCAGATGCGCCGAAGCCAGTGGCAGCATCGGCAGCGAGAAGCGCAGGAAACCGTAAGCGCCCATCTTCAACAACACGCCGGCCAGGATCACGGAACCGGCGGTCGGTGCCTCCACATGCGCGTCCGGCAGCCAGGTATGCACCGGCCACATCGGCACCTTCACCGCGAACGAGGCGAGGAAGGCCAGGAACAGCCATGTTTGCATCGAGGCGGGGAACTGCGTGTGTAGCAGCGTCGGGATGTCCGTGGTGCCGGCCACCGACCACATCGCCAGCAGCGCCAGCAGCATCAACACGGAGCCAGCCAGCGTGTAGAGGAAGAACTTGATCGCTGCATACACCCGCCGCGGCCCGCCCCAGATGCCGATGATGAGATACATCGGGATCAGCACGCCCTCGAAGAACATGTAGAACACGACGAAATCCATCGCCGCGAACATGCCGACCATCATCGTCTCGAGAATCAGGAACGCGAGCATGTACTCGCGCACGCGCGTCGTGATCGCCTCCCAGCTCGCCAGGATGCAGATCGGCGTGAGCGCGGTGGAAAGCAGCACGAACAGAACGGAAATGCCGTCCACGCCGAGCTTGTAGGTGATGCCCCATTGCGGCAGCCAGCTTGCCGATTCCACGAACTGGAAGCCGGGGTCGGCGGGGTCGAAGCGCACCCACAGCACCAGCGACAGCACGAACACGATCAGGCTGGTCCACAGCGCCGTCCAGCGGGCGTTGGAAGCGACGGTTGCCTCGTCGCCGCGCACGAACATGATGATCAGGCCGCCGAACAGCGGCAGCCAGGTAAGCAGCGAGAGCAGGGGGAAGCCGGCCGCGTTCATGATCTCACCGCAGGAAAAGCAGGAAGATGCTGACCAGCACGACAAGGCCGATCAGCATGGAGAAGGCGTAAACGGCGATGGACCCGGTCTGCACCTTGACCACCTGGGCGGACCCGCCCTCGGTCAACGAGGCCAGCCCGTTCGGGATGCCGTCGATGATGGTCGCGTCGCCGACCTGCCACAGCCCGTGCCCAAGCGCCATCAACGGGCGGACGATGACCGCGCCGTACAGCTCGTCGAAATACCACTTGTTGAGGAGGAAGTTGTACGCCCACGGCAGCGCCGCCGCGAGCTGGCCGGGAAGCGCGGGCACGAACATGTAGAACACGTAGGCGAGCGCGATGCCGGCGATACCGACCACCAGCGGCGCGGCGGTGACCCACCCCGGGATCTCCTCCATGTCGGCCAGCACATGATTGCCCGGCGCGATCTGGATCGCCGCACCCCAGAATGCCTGCCAGTCCGCCCCGAGCAACTGCCCGTGGAACCACCAGCCGGCGAACACCGCGCCGACCGCGAGCAGCATCAGCGGCACCGTCATCACCAGCGGGCTTTCGTGGACGTGCTCCATCGTATGATGGTCCGCCCGCGGCGTGCCGTGGAAGGTCATGATGATCAGGCGCCAGGAGTAGAACGCGGTCAGGAACGCCGCGATCACCGTGCACCAGAAGCCGTAATGCCCGATGCCGGAATGCGAGGCCCACGCCGCCTCGATGATCGCGTCCTTCGAGAAGTAGCCCGAGAACGGCGGAATGCCGCCGAGCGCCAGATTGCCGATCCACATCAACACGTAGGTCAGCGGGATCATCCGCCAGATGCCGCCCATCTTGCGCATGTCCTGTTCGTCCGACATCGCGTGGATCACCGATCCGGCGGTCAGGAACAGCAGCGCCTTGAAGAAGGCGTGCGTCAGCAGATGGAAGATCGACGCCTGATAGGCGCCGACGCCGGCGGCGACGAACATGTAGCCAAGCTGCGAACAGGTGGAATACGCGATCACCCGCTTGATGTCGTTCTGCGCGCAGCCGACGGTGGCGGCGAACAGCGCGGTGGACGCACCGATGAACGTGACAAAACCGAGGGTATAAGGGGCGAATTCCATCAGCGGCGACATCCGCGCCATCAGGAACACGCCGGCGGTCACCATCGTGGCTGCATGGATCAGCGCGGAGACCGGCGTCGGGCCTTCCATCGCGTCCGGCAGCCAGACATGGAAGCCAAGCTGCGCCGACTTGCCCATCGCACCGATGAACAACAGGAAGCCGATCACCTCGATGGATGAGAACGTGGTGCCGAACAGCACATAGGTATCGGCGGCATGCTGTGCGACGGCGGGGAAGATGGTGGCGAACTCGATCGAGCCGAACTTGAAGAAGATCAGCGCGATCCCGACCGCGAACGGAAGGTCAGCGATGCGGTTGACGACGAACGCCTTGATCGCGGCGGCACAGGCGGACGGCCGGTCATACCAGTAGCCGATCAGCAAATACGAGCAGAGGCCGACGCCTTCCCAGCCGAAGAACAACTGCGCCAGGTTGTCGGCGGTCACCAGCATCAGCATGGCGAAGCTGAACAGCGACAGATAGGCGAAGAAGCGGTAGCGGGGGCGGGCGTCGTGGCCCATGTAGCCGATCGAATAGACGTGGATCAGCATCGACACGAACGACACCATCGCCACCATCGCGGCGGCCAGCGTATCGTAGCGTAGCGCCCAATCGACATGGAACCGGCCGGACTCGATCCCGGGCCCTAGATCGAGCACGCCCGGTTCAACCGCCCCAGCGGTCAATTGGAAGAATGCGACCGGCCCGCAGATGGCGGCGATCACCATGCCGAGGATCGAAGCCCCCATGGCCCCACGATCCCCGATCGCCTTACCGAGCAGACCGGAAACCAGGGCGCCCGCCAGCGGCGCGAAAACGGCGAGAGCGTAGATCATACTCACTCAGCCCTTCATCAGGTTGACGTCTTCAACCTGGATCGACCCGCGATTGCGGAAGTAGATGACGACGATGGCCAACCCGATCGCCGCCTCGGCCGCCGCGACGGTCAGCACCAGCATCGCCATCACCTGCCCTGCCAGGTCGTTATGCACGGCGGAGAAGGCGACGAAGTTCAGATTGACCGCGAGCAGGATCAACTCGATCGACATCAGGATGATGATGACGTTCTTGCGGTTCAGGAAGATTCCGAAGATGCCCAGGACGAGCAGGATGGCGGAAACCACCAGATAGTGGCCAAGACCGACTGCCATCATTGGTTAGACTCCAATCCTTCGCCCATCGTCATCCACGGACCTGACCCGTGGATCCGTGCAGGACTCCCCTGCCGACAGGACGGCGATGAAACGGGTCCACGGGTCAGGCCCGCGGATGACGGGGCACGCGATGAGGCCGGTAAGGCTGATCGCGACAAGGCGTTAATGCCCATGGCCATGCCCCCCGGCCGGCGCATGCTCTTCGACTACTTCGGGCTCCGGCGCCTTCGGGCGCAGATATCCGCCGGACGCGGTCGTTCCCGCACCAACCGGTGCCGACACCATCTCCAGCGTCTCCACCACGGTCCGCTCGGTCTGCCTGCGGATATTCTGGTGCCGCGATGTCTTGCGATCACGCAAGGTCAGAACGATCGCCCCGATCATCGCCACCAGCAGCACCAGGCCCGCCGTCTGGAACAGGAAGATGTAGTCGGTATAGAGAATCCGTCCCAGCGCCTCGGCATTGCTCACACCGGACGGCATCGGCGACATACGCAACCGCACCGCGGAGGGCGACAGCGTCCAGCCCCCCAGCACCAGGGCCAGTTCGACGAACAGTACCGCGCCCACCGTCGCGCCCACCAGCCAATACCGCTGGATGCCGCCGCGAAGCTGGGCGAAATCCACGTCCAGCATCATCACCACGAACAGGAACAGCACCGCGACGGCGCCGACATAGACGATGACCAGGATCATCGCCAGGAACTCGGCCCCCGCGATCAGGAACAGCGCCGCGGCGTTGAAGAACGCCAGGATCAGGAACAGCACCGAGTGGACCGGATTGCGCGCGCTGACCACCATCGCGGCCGACACCAGCAATATCGCGGCGAAAATGTAAAAGAGGATCGCGGTGATCATCTGTAGGGCGCGTCCAGTTCAAGCCGGCGAGCCAGCTCCGGCTCCCACCGGTCGCCGTTCGCGAGCAGTTTGTCTTTGTTGTACATCAGCTCTTCACGCGTTTCGGTGGCGAACTCGAAATTCGGCCCCTCGACGATGGCATCCACCGGGCAGGCTTCCTCGCACAGCCCGCAATAGATGCACTTCGTCATGTCGATGTCATAGCGCGTGGTGCGGCGCGACCCATCCTCCCGAGGCTCGGCCTCGATGGTGATGGCCTGAGCCGGGCAGATCGCCTCGCACAGCTTGCATGCGATGCAGCGCTCTTCCCCGTTGGCATAGCGGCGCAGCGCATGTTCGCCTTTGAAGCGAGGGCTGATCGGTCCCCTTTCGTAAGGGTAGTTGATCGTCGCCTTCTGCTTGAAGAAATACCGCAGCGTCAGGCTCAGCCCGGAGACGAGCTCTCCAAGCAGAAGGCTGCGCGCGGTGCGGTCGAGGAACGCCATTTCAAGACTCCTGCGGCGCCGAAGAATGAAGTGATGCCAGCTTAAACATTCGGAAGCCACCCAAAGGCCATCAACGCGCCCGCGGTCAGCACCAGCCAAATCAGCGAGAATGGAAGAAAAACCTTCCAACCCAGCCGCATGAGCTGATCGTAGCGATAGCGCGGGAAGGTCGCGCGGACCCACAGGAAGCAGAACAGAACGAAGCAGATCTTCAGGACGAACCAGACCACGCCCGGGACCCAGGTGAACGGCGCCACGTTGAATGGCGCCAGCCAGCCGCCCAGGAACAGGATGGTGGTCAACGCGCTCATGAGGATCATGTTCGCGTATTCACCGAGGAAGAACAGCGCGAAGCTCATGGAGCTGTATTCGACGAAGAACCCCGCGACGATCTCCGACTCACCCTCCGGCAGGTCGAACGGTGCGCGGTTCGTTTCCGCCAGCGTCGAGATGAAGAAGATGATGAACATCGGGAACAGCGGGATGCAGAACCAGATGGTCTTCAGCGCCCGCACGATGTCCGTCAGGTTCAGGCTGCCGACACACAACAACACGGTAACAAGCACGAAGCCCATCGAGACTTCGTAGCTGACCATCTGTGCGGCCGACCGCATCGCGCCGAGGAAGGCGTATTTCGAGTTCGACGCCCAGCCCGCGATGATGATGCCGTAAACCCCCAGCGAGGAGATCGCGAACAGGTAAAGAATGCCGACATTGATGTCGGCGATGGCCCAGCCGTCGTTCACCGGAATGACCGCCCAGGCCAGCATCGCCAGCATGAAGGTCAGCATCGGCCCCATCAGGAACAGGAGACGGTTCGATCCCGTCGGGATGATCGTCTCCTTCATCAGCATCTTCAGGGCGTCGGCGAAGGGTTGCAGCAGCCCGAACGGACCAACCACGTTGGGCCCCTTGCGCAACTGCATTGCCGCCAGGACCTTGCGCTCCGCATAGGTCAGGTAGGCCACGCCAATCAGCAGCGGCACCAGCAGCGCCAGTGCCTCGATGAAGGTCAGGAGGACGATGCCAAGATTGGTGTTGTGGAAGAAATCGTACATCGCCCTACTCCGCCGCCAGCGCCGGCGTCGCCTGCGCTTGCACACACGCCGCCATGGTTGGGCTGGCCCTGCTGATCGGATCGGTCATGTAGTAGTTCGCCACAGAGGACGCCAATGGCGCATCCGACAGCACGGCGGGATCGCCCGCCGGACCGGTTTGATCCGAGCAGCCAAACCGCGGCAGGAAACCGACGCGGCCGAACACCGGATTGACCTGCTCCAGCCGGGTCCGCACCGCTTCGATCGTATCGTAAGGCAGAGGCTTGCCGATCACCGCGCTGAAGGCCCGGACGATCGTCCAGTCTTCCCGCGCATCGCCCGGCGGATAGATCGCCTTGAACGCACGCTGCGCGCGGCCTTCGGTGTTCACATAGGTGCCGGACTTCTCAGTATAGGCCGAACCCGGCAGGATCACATCCGCCCGGTGCGCACCCGCGTCGCCATGATGGCCCTGATAGACCACGAACGTGCCCGCCGCGATCCGCGCCGGATCGAACTCGTCCGCACCCAGCAGCCAGAGCAGATCGACCCCGCCGCCCAGCATCGCGTCCGCGGACTTGCCGTTCGGCCCCGGCACGAAGCCCAGATCGAGCGCCCCGACCCGCGCCGCGGCCGTGTGCAGCACGTTGAAGCCATGCCATTCGGACGACAGCGCACCGACATGAGCCGCCAGCCGCCACGCCGCCGCCAGCACCGCCGCGCCATCCGGACGCGCCAGTGCGCCCTGCCCGACAATGATCATCGGCTTCTTGGCGTCGGCCAGCACCTTGGCGAATTCATGCGAGCCATCGTGCAGCGCGGTCAGCACCGACGGCGCGGCCCCGAGCGGGGTGACCTTGTAGGTCAGGTCCGTTTCGCTGCCGATCAGACCAATCGGCAGTTCGTGTGCCAGCCAGGCCTTGCGGATGCGCGCGTTCAAGACCGGCGCCTCGTGGCGCGGATTGGACCCCACGATCAGGATGGCGTCTGCCTCCTCGATCCCGGCGATGGAGGTGTTGAAGCAGTAGAAGTCCCGCCGCGAGGCATCCAGCTTCGCGCCGTCCTGCCGGCAATCGATGTTCGTCGATCCCAGGCTGGCGAACAGGTCCTTCAGCGCTACCAGGCTCTCGGCGTCGCACAGGTCGCCGGCGATGGCGCCGATGCGGTCGCCGGACAGGGTCTTCAGCTTCGCGGCGATCGCGTCGAATGCCTCGTTCCAGGTCGCGGCGCGCAGCTTGCCGTTTTCCCGCACCCAAGGCCGGTCCAGCCGGCGGCGCTTCAATCCGTCGAGGGCGAAGCGCGACTTGTCGCCAAGCCACTCCTCGTTCACGTCCTCATTGATGCGCGGCAGGATGCGCAGCACTTCGGGGCCGCGGCTGTCGATGCGGATATTGGTGCCGACCGCGTCCAGCACATCGACGCTGTCCACCTTCGACAATTCCCATGGACGGGCGACGAACGCGTACGGCTTCGAGGTCAGCGCACCGACCGGGCAAAGATCGATGATGTTGCCGGAAAGTTCGGAACCCAGCGCCTTTTCGACGTATGTGCCGACTTCCATGTGCTCCCCGCGGGCGGTGGCGCCCAGGTCGGGCACGCCGGCCACTTCGGTGATGAAACGGATGCACCGCGTGCAGTGGATGCAGCGGTTCATCGAGGTCTTCACCAGCGGCCCGAGATTCTTATCGGGCACCGCACGCTTGTTCTCGGCGTAACGCGAATGGTCCATGCCATAACCCATGGCCTGGTCCTGCAAATCGCACTCACCGCCCTGGTCGCAGATCGGGCAGTCCAGCGGGTGGTTGATCAGCAGGAATTCCATCACGCCGCGACGGGCATTGCGGACCATCTTGCTGTCTGTATGGACAACCATGCCATCGGCGACCGGATACCCGCAGGAGGCGATGGGCTTGGGCGGCGCCTTTTCGACTTCCACGAGGCACATGCGGCAGTTGCCGGCGATGGACAGGCGTTCATGGTAGCAGAAGCGCGGGATTTCGATCCCCGCCTGCTCCGCGGCCTGGAGGATGGTCGAGCCGTTCGCGACTTCGACCGTGACGCCGTCGATTGTAACCTTGGCCATTTGCCTACTCCGCCGCCATCGGCAAGGGTTTCGCGCCCCGCGACTTGTAGGCCGCTATGCGTTCTTCCATCACCGGCCGGAAATGCCGGATCAGCCCCTGGATCGGCCACGCCGCCGCATCGCCCAGCGCGCAGATGGTATGACCTTCGACCTGCTTCGTCACCTGCTCCAGCGTATCGATCTCTTCCGGGGCCGCCCGGCCTTCAACCATGCGGGTCATTACCCGCCACATCCAGCCGGTGCCTTCCCGGCACGGCGTGCACTGGCCACAGCTTTCATGCATGTAGAACTTCGACAGCCGCGCGATGGCCTTGATCACGTCGGTGGACTTATCCATGACCATCACCGCCGCGGTCCCCAACCCGCTGCGCACCGCGCGCAGGCTATCGAAATCCATCAGCACCTCATCGCAGATCGATTTCGGAAGCAACGGAACCGATGCGCCGCCCGGAATGATCGCCAGCAGGTTGTCCCACCCGCCCCGCACGCCGCCGGCGTATTTTTCGATCAATTCCCGCAACGGAATGCCGAGTTCCTCCTCGACGTTGCAGGGCTTGTTGACGTGGCCCGAGATGCAGAAAAGTTTCTGCCCCGTGTTGTTCGGCCGGCCAAGACTGGTGAACCACGCAGCGCCACGCCGCAAGATCGTCGGCGACACGGCGATGGATTCGACATTGTTCACCGTGGACGGGCAACCATACAGCCCGACACCGGCCGGGAACGGCGGCTTCATCCGCGGCATGCCCTTCTTGCCTTCGAGGCTTTCAATCAGCGCCGTTTCTTCGCCGCAGATATATGCGCCGGCGCCACGATGCAGGAACACGTCCATATCGTAGCCCGACCCGCAGGCATTCTTGCCGATCAGTCCGGCTTCGTAAGCCTCGTCTATCGCGTGCTGTAACGTCAGCGACTCGTTGTAGAATTCGCCACGAATGTAAATGTAGGCCGCCGTGGCGCCCATCGCGAACCCGGCGACCAGGCACCCTTCCACCAGTTTATGCGGATCGTGCCGGAGGATGTCGCGATCCTTGCAGGTGCCGGGCTCCGACTCGTCCGCGTTCACCACCAGATAGCACGGCCGGTCCGACTGCTTCGGCATGAACGACCATTTCAGGCCGGTCGGAAATCCTGCCCCGCCGCGCCCGCGCAGCCCGGAGTCTTTCATCTCCTGCACGATCGCATCGCGGCCGCGCGCCAGGATCGCCACGGTGTTGTCCCAATCCCCGCGCGCCAGCGCGCCCTTCAGGAATGGATCGTGCAACCCGTAGAGGTTGGTGAAGATGCGATCTTTATCCTGCAGCATCTTAACCCTCCGGCGCGAAATGGAGCGTGGTCAACGTCGTTGGTCCACCCTCGGGGGCTGAAGTCTGCCGCCCGGTCATGGATCCCGGTGACGGCCGTTCCCCCCGCCGCAGCGCGGCCAGAAGCTGGGTCACCTTCTCGGCGTCCATATCCTCGTAGAAATCATCATCGACCTGCAGGATCGGCGCGTTGACGCAGGCCCCGAGGCACTCGACCTCGGTCATGGTGAACATGCCGTCGGCACTGGTTTCACCCCACCCCTTGATGCCCGTCTCCTTGCGACAGGCCTCGGTCACCTCGTCCGAACCACGCAGCCAGCAAGGCGTCGTCGTGCAGACCTGCAGGTGATAGGTGCCGATCGGCTTGGTGTTGAACATGAAATAGAAGGTCGCGACCTCATAGACGCGGATCGGCGCCATGCCGAGGCGCGCGCCGACCGCGTCCATTGCCTTCACCGGCACCCAGGCGCTACCGGTCTGCCGCTTCATCTGCTTCTGCGCGATATAGAGCGCCGGGATCACCGCGCTGGCCTGCTTGCCTGGCGGGTATCTCAGCACGATTTTCGCGATTTCAGCTTCGCTCTCTTCATCGAAGGCGAAACTGGCCGGCTGTTCGAATGCCGATCCGTTTGTGGCTGCCATGATCTACCTGTCGATCTCGCCGAACACGACATCCAGCGATCCAATGATCGCGCAGACATCCGCCAGCATGTGCCGTTTGGTCAACACGTCCGTCGCCTGCAGGAAGGCGAACCCGGTCGCGCGGATCTTGCAACGATACGGCTTATTGGTGCCGTCCGCGACCAGATATACGCCGAACTCGCCCTTCGGACTTTCCACCGCGGTATAGGTGGCGCCGGCCGGCACATGGTAACCTTCCGTATAGAGCTTGAAGTGATGGATCAGCGCTTCCATCGAGCGCTTCATTTCGCCGCGCGACGGCGGTGTAAATTTCCGGTCCTGCACCTTGACCGGCCCCGGCTTCATCTTCGCCAGCGACTGCTTGATGATTTTCAGGCTTTCCCGCATCTCGTAGATACGCATCAGATAGCGGTCATAGCAGTCGCCGTTGCGCCCGCAGGGAATCTCGAAGTCCACCTCGGCGTATTTGTCATAGGGCTGCGCGCGGCGCAGGTCCCACGGCACGCCGGAGGCGCGTAACGGCGGACCGCTGAAGCCCCATGCCAGCGCCTGCTCCGCCGTGAAGGTGCCGATATCGACGGTGCGCTGCTTCCAGATCCGGTTATTGGTCAGCAGGCCTTCCAGGTCGTCGATGAAATTCGGAAATGTCTCGGCCCAGGCAGCGATCTTATCGGTCAGCCCGGCCGGCAGATCCTTCGCCACGCCACCCGGCCGAAAGTAATTCGCGTGAAGCCGCGCACCGGATGCCGCCTCATGGAACTCCATCAGCTTCTCACGTTCCTCGAACCCCCAAAGGCTCGGCGTGATCGCGCCAACGTCCAGCGCATAGGTGGTGAGATTCAGCAGATGGTTCAGGATGCGGGTGATCTCGGCGAACAGCACCCGGATCCACTGCGCCCGATCCGGCGCCGTGATTCCCAGCAGCTTTTCCACCGCCAGCGCGAACGCATGCTCCTCGCACATCGGCGAAACGTAATCGAGCCGGTCGAAATACGGCACCGCCTGCATATACGTTTTGTATTCGATCAGCTTCTCGGTGCCGCGATGCAGCAGCCCGATATGCGGATCGGCGCGTTCGACGATCTCACCGTCGAGTTCCAGGATCAACCGCAGCACGCCATGCGCGGCCGGGTGCTGCGGGCCGAAATTGATCGAATGGCTGTCGAACTCGACCGTCCTGGTGGACGTGCCGATTTCCGTGACCGTGGTCTCGCTCATGCGTATCAGCCCTTCGCCTGTTCGGCGCGCTCGGTGAACACCTTCTCATCGCCCGGCAAGGTGGTCATCGCCTCCCACGGGGACAGGAAGTCGAAGCTGCGGAAATCCTGCGTCAGCTTGACCGGTTCGTAGATCACCTGCTTGCGGTCCTCATCGAAACGGACTTCGACATAGCCGGTCATCGGGAAATCCTTCCGCAACGGATGCCCCTCGAACCCGTAATCGGTCAGGATGCGCCGCAGATCGGGCTGGCCCGAGAAGATAATGCCGAACAGGTCCCACGCCTCCCGCTCCCACCACGTCGCCACCGGCCAGACGGTGTGAACGGACGGAACCGGCGTCACCGCGTCTGTGGTGACAATCACCCGGACGCGCTGGTTCAACGACACCGAGAGCAAGTTGTAGACAACGTCGAACCGCTCGACCCGATCTGGCCAATCGACGCCACAGATGTCCATCACCTGCTCGAACGAGAAACGCGGATCGTCGCGCAATGCCGTCATGACATCGAGCAGCGAATCGCGCGCCGCGTCGGCAACGAGTTCGTTGCTTTCGATACGGTACCCGGTAATCCCCGAAACCGACGCAATTGCCTGCCCGAGCAATTCCAGCGCCGACGGCGGCACCTGTTCGGCCGCTGCGGTTTCCTCAGCCACGGAGAATGGTCCCCGTCCGGCGGATCTTCTTCTGCAACTGCATGATCCCGTAAACCAAAGCCTCGGCGGTCGGAGGGCAGCCAGGGACATAGATGTCCACTGGAACCACCCGGTCGCACCCGCGCACCACCGAATAGGAATAATGATAGTAGCCGCCGCCATTGGCGCAGCTACCCATGCTGATCACCCAGCGCGGCTCCGGCATCTGGTCGTAAACCCGGCGCAAAGCGGGAGCCATTTTGTTTGTCAGCGTGCCGGCGACGATCATCACGTCGCTCTGCCGCGGTGAGGCCCGGGGAATGATCCCCAGCCGGTCAAGATCGTACCGGGGCATGTAAGCGTGGATCATCTCCACGGCGCAGCAGGCCAGGCCAAACGTCATCGGCCACAGGCTGCCGGTCCGCGCCCAGTTCACCACCTTGTCCAGATTGGCCACCAGGAAGCCCTTGTCGGCGATTTCCCCGGTGATGCTCTTGATGACGGCGTCCTGCTCAGGGCCGGGCGGCAGATGGTCCCGGTTCCAGGCCAACATGGTCGCGTCGCTCATGCTGCTACTCCCACTCCAGCGCGCCTTTGCACCATTCGTAGATAAACCCCACGGTCAGGACGCCAAGGAACGCGATCATCGACCAGAAGCCGAACGCGCCGATTCCCTTCAGGGCCACGGCCCAGGGAAACAGGAACGCGACTTCGAGGTCGAAGATGATGAAAAGGATCGCGACGAGATAATACCGCACATCGAAACGGCGGCGCGCGTCGTCGAATGCCTCGAACCCACATTCATAGGCTGAGAGCTTTTCGGCATATGGCTTCTGGTGGGCAGCGATCAAAGATCCGGCCACCATGGCGATGGCGATGCCCCCGGCGATCACGAGGAACACCAGGATCGGCAGATATCCAAAGAGAACAGGCTGCATGACACGTCCGCATAAGGTCGTATGGCCTCCACCACAGCCCTGGACCCGCCGATCGCCTTTAGCGCCGGCCTATCCTGTCCCGCGGTGCAGCACGAGGCGGACCTTAGACCCATCCAATCGCGACCGCCATAGGGGGAAGCGATAGAATTTCATCTAAGATGAATCGACTAAAGATGTTTGGGGGGGGAAATACCGCTGCT
This sequence comes from Rhodopila sp., assembly GCA_031291715.1. Classification (GTDB taxonomy): domain Bacteria; phylum Pseudomonadota; class Alphaproteobacteria; order Acetobacterales; family Acetobacteraceae; genus Rhodopila. The sequence continues at coordinate 22,906 of JARLIN010000123.1, forward strand.
GGCGCGAGTGACGGGGCTCGAACCCGCGACCTCCGGCGTGACAGGCCGGCGCTCTAACCAACTGAGCTACACCCGCAGCGGCAGGTCGCAGCGTTTAGGCTGGGCGGGAGGGCACGTCAACACCGAAAATGCGATTTCTGAATTGAGTAAATGCGCCGGAAACCCAGCCGGGAGTACGCACGAAAACCGAGGCCGGATTGTCGCTCCGGCCTCGGTTTTCATGATAAATGAAAGGTCGCTGGTGGGCGGTGACGGATTCGAACCGCCGGCCCTCTCGGTGTAAACGAGACGCTCTACCGCTGAGCTAACCGCCCCTTAGCCACCGAAATCCTGGGCTGCCAAAGGCCTGTGCGACACATGGCGGCACCCGGGGGTGCCACCATCGCCAGATCAGCCCACGGAGTCCTTCAGGCCCTTGCCGGCCTTGAAACGCACCGTGGTCGATTCGGGGATTTCCATCTCCTCGCCGGTCCGCGGGTTGCGGCCCGTGCTTGCCTTGCGGATCGCCGCGACGAAAGTCCCAAACCCAACCAGCCGGACCTCTTCCTTGTTTTTCAACGCACCGGTGATGGCGCCGAAGACGGCATCAACGACTTCACCCGCCTTCGCGCGTGAGAGGTCGGTCCCGTCGGCGACCGCTGCGATCAGGTCCATTTTGTTCACGGTAATTACCTCTCATGTCCATGATAACGAATCGGAGTTCCAAGCAGAGCGCCTAGAACAGCGGCCGGACACTACTGGCGGGGTTTCCGCCCCGTCAATGCTTAGACCGCTGAATCCTGGGAAAAACGGCCCGCCGGGGCTACCCGACGGGCCGTTATTGGTCAGTGTGGCAGGGATGCCGGAGCCGGCTGGGCGGTTGCCACCGGCAATGGCGTCTCCGGCGGCTCTTCCCATTCGATGGGCTCCGGACGGCGCGCCAGCGCCTGGGCGATGACTTCGTCCACGTCGGACACCGCGATCAGCTTCAGGTGCTTCTTCACGTTGTCCGGGATTTCCGCCAGATCCTTCTCATTCTCTTTGGGAATGAAGACTGTCGTAATCCCAGCCCGCAGCGCCGCCAGCAGCTTCTCCTTCAACCCGCCGATCGGCAGCACCCGGCCGCGGAGTGTGATCTCCCCGGTCATCGCCACGTCGCGCCGGACCGGGATACCGGTCAGGATCGACACGATGGATGTGGCCATCGCAACACCGGCGGACGGCCCGTCCTTCGGAGTCGCCCCCTCTGGCACGTGCACATGGATGTCACGCTTCTCGAACAGGGTCGGCTTGATGCCGAACCTCAGCGAACGGCTGCGCACATAGCTGAGTGCCGCCGACACGCTCTCCTGCATCACATCGCCCAGCTTGCCGGTCTGCTTGACGTTGCCTTTGCCGGGCAGCAGCACCGACTCGATGGTCAGGATCTCGCCGCCCACCTCGGTCCAGGCCAGGCCGGTGACGACACCGACCATGTCCTCCGCTTCCGTCTCGCCGAAGCGGAACTTCTTCACACCGGCGTATTTTTCCAGGTTCTTCCGGGTGATCGCGACCTTCGCGGTTTTCTTGGTCACGATCTCCTTCACCGACTTCCGGGCCAGGTTCGCGATTTCCCGCTCCAGATTCCGCACGCCGGCTTCACGGGTGTAGTAACGGATCAGGTCGCGCAGACCGTCTTCCGAGATGCTCCACTCGTCCTTCTTCAGCCCATGCGCCTCGGACTGCTTGGAGATCAGATGCCGCTTCGCGATCTCCACCTTCTCGTCCTCGGTGTAGCCCGCGATGCGAATGATCTCCATGCGGTCCAGCAAAGGCTGCGGCATCCGCAGGCTGTTGGCCGTGGTGACGAACATCACGTCCGACAGGTCGTAATCGACCTCCAGGTAGTGATCGGCGAACGTGCTGTTCTGTTCGGGATCCAACACCTCCAGCAGGGCCGATGACGGGTCGCCGCGCCAGTCGGAGCCGAGTTTATCGACCTCGTCCAACAGAAAGAGCGGATTCGACGTCTTGGCCTTCTTCATGCCCTGGATGACCTTGCCCGGCATGGAGCCGATATAGGTCCGGCGATGGCCGCGGATCTCGGCCTCATCCCGCACGCCGCCCAGGGACATGCGAACGAAGGTGCGGCCAGTCGCCTTGGCGATGGATTTGCCGAGGGACGTCTTGCCAACGCCGGGCGGTCCGACGAGGCACAGGATCGGCCCGCGCACTTTCGGGCTGCGTGCCTGCACCGCCAGGTACTCGATGATCCGTTCCTTGACCTTGTCGAGGCCATAGTGATCGGCTTCCAGCACCTTTTCCGCCTCGACGACGTCGTTGCGGATCTTGCTGCGCTTCTTCCAGGGGATGGACAGCATCCAGTCCAGGTAGTTCCGCACCACCGTCGCTTCCGCGCTCATGGGGCTCATGGTACGCAGCTTCTTCAGCTCCGCCACCGCCTTGTCCCGCGCTTCCTTCGACAGCTTGGTCTTCTTGATCCGGGCTTCGAGTTCGGCGTTCTCGTCCTTCCCGTCCTCGCCCTCGCCCAACTCCTTCTGGATCGCCTTGAGCTGCTCGTTCAGGTAGTACTCGCGCTGCGTCTTCTCCATCTGCCGCTTAACGCGGTTGCGGATGCGCTTTTCCACCTGCAGAACGCCGATCTCCGACTCCATGTGGCCGAAAACGCGTTCCAGCCGTTCGCTGATCCGCGCGATCTCCAGCAGGTCCTGCTTCTCGGGGATCTTCAGGTTCAGGTGGCTGGCGACCGTGTCGGCGAGCTTCGACGGCTCCTCGATCTGGTTCAGCGAAACCAGCACCTCAGGCGCGATCTTCTTGTTGAGCTTGATGTACTGCTCGAACTGCGAGACGACCGTGCGGCCCAGGGCCTCCAGGTCCTTCTTCTCACCGGCCACGTCGGGCATCGGTTCGGTCTGCGCTTCGAAGAACGACTCGGTTTCCTTGAAGCTTGTGATCTTCGCGCGCCGGCCACCTTCGACCAGCACCTTCACCGTGCCATCCGGCAGCTTCAGAAGCTGCAAAATCGTCGAAACGGTGCCGACGCGATAGATGTCTTCGATCGAGGGGTCGTCCTGGGAAGCGTTCTTCTGGGCGACCAGCAGGATTTGCTTGTCCTCCTTCATCACCGCTTCCAAAGCCCGCACCGATTTTTCGCGCCCCACGAACAGCGGGACGATCATGTGCGGAAACACCACGATATCGCGTAGCGGCAGCACCGCCATCAGGTCGCTGTGCCCCGGCTTTTCCGAGGGTCGATCCTGTTCCGTCATCTTTGACCTCCTTTTGGACAGTCAGCGTCGGTTTCCGCCCAACAGCGGCACGGAAGACGCCTTCTTGGGTTTGTCACAACCCGTCCAACCGGATATGGAAGCTGGACGAGTTGTCGCAAGCCCTTGAAATCCGTGATCGCGCTACCGCGAGCCCTGTTCCAGGGGTTGTGGCCGGGTTCAGGCGCTGTTTTCCGCCCGTTCTTTCCCATAGAGATACAGCGGATTGGCTCGTGACTCCGCCACTTCCCGGTTGATGACGACTTCCTCGACGCCATCCAAGCCTGGCAGTTCGAACATGGTGGAAAGCAAGATCTGTTCCATGATCGACCGAAGGCCGCGCGCACCCGTCTTGCGGGCGATCGCCCGGGTCGAAACCGACTTCAACGCGTCCTCAGTGAAGGACAGTTTCACGCCCTCCATCTCGAACAGCCGCCCGTACTGTTTCACCAGTGCGTTCTTCGGCTTGGTCAGGATCTCCACCAGGGCGCTTTCGTCCAGGTCCTCCAGGGTCGCGACGACCGGCAACCGGCCGATGAACTCGGGGATCAGGCCGAACTTCAGCAGGTCCTCAGGCTCGACCTCGCGCAGGATCGCCCCCATCCGCCGCTCATCCGGAGAGCGGACCTCGGCGCCGTAGCCGATGCCCGAGCCCTTGCCGCGCGCACCGATGATACGCTCGAGGCCCGAGAACGCGCCGCCGCAGATGAACAGGATGTTTGTCGTATCGACCTGGAGGAATTCCTGCTGCGGATGCTTCCGGCCGCCCTGCGGCGGGACCGAGGCAACCGTGCCCTCCATGATCTTCAGCAGCGCCTGTTGGACGCCTTCGCCGGAGACATCCCGGGTGATCGAGGGATTGTCCGACTTGCGGGAAATCTTATCGACCTCGTCGATATAGACGATGCCGCGCTGTGCCCGCTCGACGTTGTAGTCGGCCGATTGCAAAAGCTTGAGGATGATGTTCTCGACATCCTCGCCGACATAGCCGGCCTCGGTCAGCGTCGTGGCGTCGGCCATGGTGAACGGCACGTCCAGAATTCGCGCCAGCGTCTGGGCCAACAGCGTCTTGCCGGACCCGGTGGGGCCGACCAGCAGGATGTTGGATTTCGCGATCTCGACGTCGTTGTTCTTCTGGCCGTGGGCCAGGCTCTTGTAGTGGTTATGCACCGCCACCGACAGGACCCGCTTCGCGTGGTCCTGACCGATCACGTAATCGTCCAGCACCTTGCAGATCTCTCGCGGGGTCGGAACCCCGTCGCGCGACTTCACCAGATGAGTCTTGTGCTCCTCACGGATGATATCCATGCAAAGCTCGACGCACTCGTCACAGATGAAGACCGTCGGACCGGCGATGAGTTTACGGACTTCGTGCTGCGACTTGCCGCAGAACGAGCAGTAGAGGGTGTTTTTCGAATCGCCGGATTTGCTCATGCGTACTCCTCCCCCGAACACAGGGGCACAATGGGGAATAATAACTCCCTATACGCGGCAGGGACAAGAACCGCGGGAAGCCAGCCCCTGAAAACGCCTCAAATCATACGGCGAAGCGTGCCGGGCCGACCACAAAGAATTGACCTGAAACAGGATTCCGGGGCGGCAACCGGCCGCCCCGGGTCGATATCTACGCAAGACACGCCATCACACCTTCGAGGAATCGCCCGATTCGCTGACCGGACGGCTTTCGACGACCTCATCGACCAAGCCAAAATCCCGGCTCTCCTCGGCCGACATATAGGTATCGCGCTCCAGCTTGCGCTCGATCGCTTCGATCGGCTGACCTGTGTGCTTCACATAGATCTCGTTCAGGCGCTTGCGCAGGGTCAGGATCTCGCGCGCCTGGATCTCGATATCCGTGGCCTGGCCCTGGGCGCCGCCGGAGGGCTGGTGCACCATGACGCGGGCATTCGGCAGAGCATAGCGCTTGCCCTTGGCGCCGGCGGTCAGCAGCAGGCTGCCCATCGACGCCGCCTGGCCGATGCACACCGTGCTGACCGGGCTGCGGATGTACTGCATCGTGTCGTAGATCGCCAGGCCGGCCGACACGACGCCGCCGGGGCTGTTGATATAAAAGGAAATATCCTTCGACGGATTTTCCGATTCCAGGAACAGCAACTGCGCGCAGATCAGCGCGCTGACCTGATCATAGACCGCCCCGGTCAGGAAAATGATGCGCTCCTTCAACAAGCGCGAATAGATGTCGAAAGCCCGTTCGCCGCGGGCGGTCTGTTCGACCACCATCGGAACCAGGTTGTTGCCATATACCTCGACAGGGTCGCGGTCCCGCATCGTCATCACCTAGAGTTTCAAGGGTCGAACAGAGAAGCCGTACATAAGTAAGCGCGCCGCCGGGAAATTCCAGCAACCCGGTCGATTGGCCGGCTCAGGCTGCCGCGGTCGCTTCCGGTTCCTTGGCCAATTCCTCGGGCGTCACGACCGTGTCGGTGACCTTTGCCAGTTCCAGCACGAAATCCACGACCTTGTCTTCCAGCAGCGGGCCGCGGACGCTGTTCGTCAGCTGCGGATATTTCCGGAAGAATTCCAGCATCTGCATTTCCTGCCCCGGGTACTGCATCGCCCGCTGATACAGCGCACGATCCAGTTCCTGCTCGGAAACGGTGATGTTGTTGATGCGGCCGATTTCCGCGAGCAGAAGCCCCAGCCGCACGCGCCGTTCGGCGATCGCCCGGTATTCGGCTTTCAGCGTCTCGTCGTCCTTGCCCTTGTCTTCCTCGTCCTCGGTGCCGGCCTTGCGGGCGGACTCGAACTGCTGCCAGATCTGGTCGAATTCCTGTTCCACGATGGACGGCGGCGCCGGGAAGGTCGCCATGCCGGTCAGCGCGTCCAGCAGTTCCTTCTTCAGCCGCATCCGGGAGATGTTATCGTATTCCTGCTGCTGGCGGCTGGTGATCATCTCCCGCACCGCCGTCAGGTTCTCCGCCCCGAGCTTCTTGGCCAGATCGTCGTCGGCCGCGGGGATGAGCTGGGTGCTGACCTGCTTGACGGTGATGTCGAAGGTCGCCGCCTTACCTGCGAGATCCGCCTTGCCGTAGTTTTCCGGGAAGGTGACGTTGATGGTCCGGGATTCCCCCGGGCGGGCGCCTTCGAGCTGTTCGGCGAAGCCGGGGATGAACCCGTCGCCGCCGATCTCGACCGGGGTGTCGGTGCCTTTGCCACCCTCGAACGGAACGCCGTCGATCTTGCCTTCGAAATCGATCGTCAGAACCTCGCCGGTCACAGCACCGTTGCCGCGAGCCTCGAGCGTTTCCGCCGGAACCGGCTCAAGCGTGTGGTTGTATTTGGCGATTTGCTGGAGTGCCTTGTCGACCGATTCCGGCGCGACCTCGGCCTTGATGCGGGTCAGCTCGATGGTGCTGAAGTCCGGCAGGACGATGTCGGGCAGAAGCTCCAACTCGACCTTGAATTCCAGGTCGCTGGTCAGCGCGGTCGGGTTCTCTGTCACCAGATCGATCTTGGGCTGCTGCGCCGGGCGCAAGCCACGCTCGCTGAGGACCTTCTGGGTGGCTTCGGAAACCGACTCCTCCAGCACCTCGGCCGACACCGCCGTGCCATAGCGCTGCTTGACGATCGGCATTGGCACCTTGCCCGGACGGAAGCCGGGCAGACGCAGCGTCTTTCCCAGAGTCGTCAGACGCTCGGTCCGGCGCGATTCCAGGTCCGCGACGGGAAGAACCACGGTGTAGTTACGCTTCAGACCGTCAGAGAGCGTCTCGGTAACCTGCATTGTCCCAGCCAATCCTAACAAAAATCTCGTTCAAACAAGTCGCCCCAGGGGGCGTTCGCGTGGCGTCATGGTGCGGGCGAAGGGACTTGAACCCCCACGGCTTTCGCCACCAGAACCTAAATCTGGCGTGTCTACCAGTTTCACCACGCCCGCGCGCCAGCTTCCCATGCCCCGGGATCGCGACCGGCGCAACCCGAACGCGGCGCTTTACCCCAGGAGTCGCGGCACGACAAGCAACAAGCGGTACGTCCACGCGATGCCGGACGGGATCACGCGGCGCCGCCCCGCTTCGAAGCAGATCCGCGCAGGCCGGCGAAGCCCCTACGCAGCATCCCTGGTCCGCAGTTCGTTGTTGGTCCGATGATCCCCCGCCATCCAACGGGCCAGCTCTGCGTGCGCATCGGCCCGCCGCAGGGCGTCGATCTCGGCGGCCTCGGGCGAATCGACGGTAAACTCCACGATCAGACCGTCGGGTGAGGTGCAGTACATCGACCGGCAATAGCCGTGGTCGGTTTCTCGTACCGGCTCCCCGGCCGCCGTCACCCGCGCCACGAGTTCGTCATAGGTCGCGTCGTCCACCTTGAACGCGATGTGGTCGAAATTACGAATCTCGGGCGGCCGTTCCGCCTGGCATTTCCGGTAGACCTCGTCATCGGCGAAAGAGAAGAATGCCAACGCCCCGCCGTCGCCCAGGCTGTAGAACGTGTGGCAGAACGCCACCTCGCGATCGACCCAGGGGCTGAAATGCCGCTCGCACCAAGTGGCGGTCAGCGGAATGCCGAGGACATCCTCGAAGAACGCACGGTTCTTTTCCTGATCCTTCATGACACAGGCGTGGTGGTGAAGACGCTCCGGCGGGCGGGTCAACAAGGACCGAAATGGCCCCGCTCATGCTGCGGTCCAGCAGCTGGTTCGCACCTGCCGCGAAACTAGCCATTCGCCGCCCGGATGCATAGCACCCATGCGTTTAGGCCTTTGACTGAAACTTTGTGGGATGCAACTCTACTAACAAGTAGTTTTGGTGCGGGTCGGGCCGGTTTCGCGCATAAAATCATGCGCA
>JARLIN010000124.1 GCA_031291715.1 Rhodopila sp.
GCAGGCGCATGCGATCGACCTGGAAAGCGGTGCCATGGCGCGCGTGGCGGAGGCCCATGGCCTGCCCTTCATCGTCGTGCGGGCGATCTGTGATCCGGCCGAGAGGGACTTGCCGCCCGCCGCACTGGTGGCTCTGGACCCCGAGGGGGGGATCGGGCTGATCCCGGTGTTGCGGTCTGTTCTGAAGCAGCCGAACCAGCTTCCGGGTCTGCTGGCACTGGCCCGCGACGCTGGCCGCGCCCGTCGTGCCCTGATCGGGCTGGCGGAGCGTTACAGGTCCACCGCCTGACCCCGCTTGTGCTGACGAAAAAGCGACTTATACCGGCCAGCGAAAAGAATGACGTACGGCCGTCCCCCTACCGTCATGGCCCGTCGTGGTCCGCGCCATATGAACTAGGGCGGTGCCGTTGCAGATGGTCCGGATTGCGCCGGGCCATGACGAGGGACGGAGCGTCAGGCTCAACGCGGAATGCTGTTATAGGGCGGGCATGACACAACACATCGAAACCGACGTGGCGATCGTCGGCGCCGGGCCGGTCGGCCTGTTCGCCGTTTTCGAGCTGGGCATGCTCAAGCTGTCCAGCGTGCTGATCGACGCCCTGGCCGAGGTTGGCGGGCAATGCACCGCCCTGTATCCGGAAAAGCCGATCTACGACATCCCGGCCCATCCGGCGATCGAGGCCGGTGCCCTTGTCACGCGCCTGGAGGAACAAATCGCCCCTTTCCCGGTGCCTCGGTTGCTTGGCCGGCAGGTCAACGGCCTGAGCGGGGAGCGCGGCGCCTTCACGCTGACCACCGACCAGGGCGACGCCATCCGCGCGAAGGCGGTGGTCGTCGCCGCCGGTGCCGGCGCGTTCGGCCCCAACCGGCCGCCGCTGGACGGTCTGCACGCCTATGAGGCCAGCGGCGCGGTGCAATACTACGTCCGCCGGCGCGAGGATCTGCGCGGCAAGCGCGTGGTCATCGCGGGGGGCGGGGATTCCGCCGTGGACTGGGCGTTGGCCCTGAAGGACATCGCCCGCGTTGCCGTGGTGCATCGCCGGCCCAAGTTCCGGGCCGCGCCGGAAAGCGCCGCCCAGCTCGATGAAGCGGCGCGCAAGGGCGAGATCGAGATGGTCGTCCCTTACCAGCTCCATGGCCTGGCCGGGACCGATGGGGTCTTGTCGGCGGTGGAGGTGGCGACCCTGGACGGCGCTGTGAAACAGCTTCCGGCCGACGTGCTGCTGCCCTTCTTCGGGCTGTCGATGGACCTGGGACCGATCGCCGCCTGGGGCCTGCAAAGCCGGCTGCATCACGTGACGGTCGATCCGGCCACCTGCCAGACCAGCCTGCCGGGCGTGTTCGCGATCGGCGACGTGGCGACCTATCCCGGCAAATTGAAGCTGATCCTGCAAGGCTTCAGCGAGGCCGCCGTCGCCGCGCACGCGATTTTCCCGATCGTGCATCCCGACCAGGCGCTGCATTTCGAGTATTCCACCAGCAAGGGCGTGCCTGCGTAGCCCCTTGCCGCAAGGCCGAACCTGTCCTCAAAAATGTTGGGATAGAGGTCGGGCAGAGAATAGTCGGGTCTGGCGCCCGGTCCTCTCAACGTCATCCCCGGGCGAAGACCCGGGGATCCCCGCAGACGCCGGTGCCTGGGGCGATCCCCGGGTCTTCGCCCGGGGATGACGTGGAAGAGAAAGCTTGCCTCTTCTTGCCTCTTACCCTGATGCACATGCGCTTACCCTGATGCGCATGGGGTCTGTCCCGGCCATGACACATTGAACGCCGTCAGGCCAACCCAAAGGATCGCCGCGCAGTCCGTTTCAATCTTGCGAAATCCGGCAAACCGGAGGACGCTCCCAGGCATAAAAAGAACCTGGGAGGCAATAATGAACCGAACAATCCCGCGCCGCCATGTGCTCGCCGGCGGCTTGGCGGCCGCCGCCTTGCCCCGCGTTGCCCGCGCGCAGACCAAACCGATCCGCATCGGGGTCCTGACCGACATGGTCGGCGTTTACGCGGCCAATACCGGCGAGGGATCGGTCAACGGGGCGCGACTGGCCATCGAGGATTTCGCCAAGCTGCATCCGAACCTGAAGGTGGAGCTGGTTTCGGCCGACCTGCAGTTGAAGCCCGACGTCGCGGTTGGCATCGCCGGCGACTGGCTGGACAACCAGGGGGTCGATCTGATCACCGACGTGCCGCTGTCCTCCGCCGCCTTCGCCATCGGCGATATGGTGAAGGCGAAGGACAAGATGGCGATCTTCACCGGCGGGGCCTCAGCCGACATCACCGGGGCGCATTGCGGTCCCAACCACCTGCACTGGGTGTACGACACCTGGTCGATGCCCCACGCCGTCGTCGATGCCACGGTGAAGGAGGGCGGCGACACCTGGTATTTCATCACCGCCGACTACGCCTTCGGCCATGCGTTGGAGAGTGACGCGGCCAGCTTTGTCACGGCGGCGAAAGGGAAGGTTCTCGGTCAGGCCCTGGCGCCATTTCCCGGCACGACCGATTTTTCGTCCCAACTGGTGCAGGCGCGGGCGAGCGGCGCCAAGGTGATCGGCTTCGCCAATGGCGGCGGCGACACGGTGAACTGCATCAAGCAGGCCGCCGAGTTCGGCATACAGAAGGGCGGCCAGAAGATCGCCGGCCTCTTGTTCCTGATCCACGACGTCCACGGCGTCGGCCTCAACTCGGCCCAGGGCGTGCTGCTGACCGAACCCTTCTACTGGAACCTGAACCCAGGCACGCGTGATTTCGCCAGGCGGTTCGCCAGGCTGATGCCCGGCAACGTCCCGGGCTCGGTGCATGCCGGCCAGTATTCGGCGGTCATGCATTATCTGAAGGCGGTTGTCGCGGTCGGGCCCGAGAAGGCCAAGGCAAGCGGGCGCGCGGTTATCGAGCACATGAAGGCGACGCCCACCGACGATCCGCTGTTCGGCAAGGGCGCGGTGCGCAAGGACGGCAGGGTCATCCACGACATGCATCTGTTCGAGGTGAAATCCCCCGAGCAATCGAAAGAGCCGTGGGACTACTACACGCCGAAACGGATCGTGCCGGCGGCCGAGGCGTTTCGGCCGATCGACAAGGGCGGCTGCGCGTTCGCGCAGGGGTAATGGTTATTCCGGGTTACGAACCCGGACCATGCTCATGGGCTTCAGGCTCAGGACAACGTCGCCGTTCTGGTTCACCCCCTCGAACAGGCTGTGAATCAGGCCGCGATCCGGCTTGCTGCGGGATCGTCTGGCTTCCGTCACGGTGATGCGAATGCTGACCGTATCGCCGGGACGGACCGGGCGGGTCCAGCGCAACTCATCGATGCCCGGCGCGGCCAGGCCGTTATGCGGGAGGAAGTTGTCCACCATCAACCGCATGGCCAGGCCGATCGTTTGCCAGCCGCTGGCGATGATCTCGCCGAACGGCCCCTCGGCCGCCAGTTTACGGTCCACGTGCATTGCCTGCGGATCATAGACGCTGGCGAAAGCGATGATGTCGGCCTCGGTCATGGTGAACGAGCCGCATTCGTACGTGGCACCCACCTTGTAGTCCTCGAAGAAGCGGTCGGTAGGTGGGGTAGAGAAGACCTCGATCATGAAACGTGCCGCTTTGTTGCCGATTACCGAGGTAACATGCGATATATCGCGTGACAATCAACGGCCCCGGGCGGGTCGATAATCAGGGGGAACGATCGATGCGTCACGTTTCGCGACGGACCGTGCTGGCCGGAGCAGCCTTGACCGCGGGGTTGGCCAACGGGCTGGCCCGCCCGGCGATCGCGCAGGCCGCGCCGCTGAAGGTCGGTATGATGCTGCCGTTCTCCGGCACCTACGCGGCGTTGGGGGAAAACATCGCCGCGGCGTTCGAGCTTATGCTGGCGGAGAGTGGCGGCAAGTTCGGCGGTCGGCCGGTGACGCTGGTGCGGCTGGACGATGAATCCGATCCCGCCAAGGCACCGGCCAATGCCAACCGGCTGGTGGAGCGGGATAACGTCGATGTCCTGCTCGGTACCGTGCATTCCGGTGTGGTGATGGCGCTGGTCCAGGCGGCACGCGAGCACGAGGTGCCGCTGATCATCCCCAATGCCGGCAACGTGGCGGCGACCCGCGAACTTTGCTCGCCACCGGTCTTCCGCTCCTCTTTCAGCAACTGGCAGCCCGCTTACGGGATGGGGCGCGTGCTCGCCGCGCGCGGTGTGAAGAAAGCGGCGTGGGTGACATGGGATTATGCCGCCGGCAAGGAATCCGGCGACGGGTTCCGCGACGGCCTGCGCGCCGGCGGGGCGGAACTGACCCATACGCTCACCCTGCCGTTTCCCGAGACGAATTTTCAGCCGATCCTGGCGCAGCTTGGCGGCCTGGGTGTCGAGGTGGTCGGCGCGTTCTTCGCCGGCGGCGGCGCGATCCAGTTCGTCAAGGACTACGCGGCGTCCGGATTGCGCGACAAGATCCCGCTGTGCGGGTCCGGCTTCCTGACCGAGGGCGTGCTGAAGCCGCAAGGCGCGGCGGCCAACGGGATTCAGACCGCACTGCATTACGGCGATGGGCTGGATAATCCGAAGAACACGGCATTCCGTGCCGCGTTCAAGACGAAGACCAGCCGCGATGCCGACGTCTATGCGGTGCATGGGTATGACGCCGGGCAGATGCTGGCCGCCGGGCTTACCGCGACCAAGGGCGATGCGACCGCCACGCAGGCTCTGGCGGCGGGCATACTGGCCGCGACGATCGACAGTCCGCGTGGCCCGTTCAAGCTGTCCGCCTCGCACAATCCAATCCAGACCATGTGGCTGCGGGAGGCACGGGACGGCCAGAACAAGGTGATCGGCACGGCGGTGGAAGCGCTGGCCGATCCCGGCACCGGCTGCAAGATGGCGGGCGCTTGAAGATGATGGGCGCCTGAGGTTGCTGACCGGGCTGATCGCGCAGCTTCTGAACGGGGTGCAATACGGCCTGCTGCTGTTCCTGATCAGCAGCGGGCTGACGCTGATCTTCGGCGTGATGGGCGTGATCAATCTGGCGCATGGCAGCCTGTTCATGATCGGCGCCTATCTGGCGTTCGCGGTAGCCAGTGCGACAGGCGTGTTCTGGCTGGCATTGCCGGCCGCGGTGGCTGGCGGGGTGGTGTTGGGGGCGCTGCTGGAACGGGTCTTGTTCCGCCAGTTTCGTACCCGCCCGCATCTGGACCAGGTGCTGCTGACCTTCGCGTTGATCCTGCTGTTCGAGGAAGCTCGCTCGGCCCTTTTGGGCAATGAGTTCCACAGCGTGCCGGTGCCGTCCGCGTTGGACTTCTCCGTCCCGGTGATCGGCGGATTCGGTTATTCCGCCTACCGGTTGGCGGTGTTGGTCATATGCCTCGCGGTTGCTGGCGCGATGGTCTGGCTGATCGAGCGGACCCGTATCGGCTCCGCCATCCGTGCGGCGGCTGAGAACACCGAAATGCTTGATCTGCTGGGATTGGATGCCGGCCGAGTGCATACGTTTGTGTTTGCAGGCGGGACGGCGCTGGCGATGCTCGCGGGGGCGTTGGCGGCGCCCCTGCAGTCCGTCTATCCGGGCATGGGCGACGGGTTCCTGATCCTTTCGTTCATCGTGGTGGTGATCGGCGGCCTGGGTTCGGTCGCCGGCGCGTTCTGGGCGGCGCTCCTGGTCGGTCTGATCGATACGCTCGGAAAGGCGTATGTGCCGCAGGCGGCCGGTATCGCGGTGTGCGCGATGATGGCCGCGGTGCTGCTGTGGCGGCCGACGGGGCTGTTCGGCCGGGGATGATCGTCGCTTCCCGAACCGGTCAGTGCGTTTTGGGTGGGGCGGCGCTGGCGATCGCCTCCATGCCGCTCTGGGCCTCGGCCTGGCACATGCAGCTGGCATCCACCGCGCTGGTCGGGGCGCTGTTCGCGCTGAGCCTCCAGGTGCTGGTGGGAGCGACCGGACTGGTGAGCCTGGCACAGGCCGGGTTCTTCGGGCTGGGCGCGTATGCGGTGCAGCTGCTGGGCTCGCCGCCGATCTGGGTCACCCTGCCGGTCGCGGTGGTCGCCGCGGGCTTGGCGGCCCTGCTGATCGGACCGTTGGCGCTGCGCACGCGGGGATTCTTCTTCCTGATGACCACCCTGGCGTTCGGCCAGATGCTGTTCTTCGCGTTCCACGACACGCCCTTGGGGGGCGGAACGGATGGGGTGTTCATCCAGCGGCCGTTCCTTGGTTTCGCGATCTCCAGGACAGCGCGGCCGGCGGTTTTCCTGTTGCTGAACCTCGGCGTCCTGGTCGCCGTCTATGCCGGTTTGTGCGGCCTGATGAGGACGATGCTGGGTCACGCGCTGCAGGGCATCCGCTCGAACGAGAACCGCATGGCCGCCCTGGGCCATGACGTGCAAAGGCTGAAACTGATCGCCTTCGTGCTGGCCGGTGCGCTGGCCGGCTTGGCGGGCCACATGGCGGCGCTGACCGATGGTTTCGTCAGCCCCGATCTGCTGGGCTGGCACCGTTCCGCCGAGGCGCTGCTGATGATCCTGCTGGGCGGGATCGGTGCGCTGCATGGTCCAATCCTGGGCGCCTTCGCACTGACCGCGATCCAGGAGGCAGGGACGCTGGTGACTGACCGGCCACGTCTGGTGGAAGGCGTGGTGTTCCTGGCCGCGGTGCTGTTTCTGCGGCACGGGCTGGCGGGCTGGCGGCGATGATGCGGGCCGAGAACCTGACCTGTCGCTTTGGTGGCTTGCTGGCCGTGGATCAAGTTTCGCTGACGCTGGAGCCTGGCACGCTGCATGCCGTCATCGGTCCGAACGGGGCCGGAAAAAGCACGCTCGTGAACCTGCTTTCCGGCGAAATTCTGGCCTCTGCCGGACGCGTCTTGCTGGATGGCCACGACGTCTCCACCTGGCCGGCCTGGCGGCGCGGGAAGGCCGGGATCGGGCGGACGTTCCAGCGGACCAATGTCATGCGCGACATGACGGTGCTGGAGAATGCCCGGCTGGCCGTGCAGGCGCGCGCGCGGGTTGGACTTTTCCGCGCCGCTTCGGATACCGGTTTGGTTGAGACCGCCCTGGCGGCGCTGCGGCGGTCGGGCTTGGGCGATGCGACGGATGCCGTCGCCGGCACGCTCAGTCACGGGCAGGCGCGGCTGCTGGAAATCGCCATGGCGTTGGCCAGTGGCCCCCGTGTGCTGCTGCTGGATGAACCGCTCGCCGGTCTGGGGCCGGAGGAGACCGCGCCCGTCGCCGCCCTGTTGCGCGATCTGGCGCGCGACCATGCGGTGCTTCTGGTGGAGCACGACATGGATGTGGTCTTCGC
>JARLIN010000125.1 GCA_031291715.1 Rhodopila sp.
CCCGCGCCGGGCCGGGGGCTCGCCCCCCCCCCCCCCCCCCGCCCGCCCCCGCGCCCCCCCCCGCCCAACGCCGGGGCACGGTGGCGGTTCAGATGGCCCGGACTGCGCCGCGCCATGACGGTAAGGGGGTAGCCCTTTCCCCTTTGGCAAGGCCGGCATAGCGTACGAGCGAACAAGAGAAGGCTCAGCTGCCTCATGACCGCCCGGATCCGTCTTGCCGTTGATATTGGCGGCACGTTCACCGACCTTGTGCTGTCCCTGCCGAACCGAACGGTTTCCACCAAACTGCTGACGACGCATGAGGCGCCCGACGACGCGGTGATCGCCGGGACGAGGACCATTCTGGCTGAGGCGGGGATCAACGGGTCGGCGCTGGATCTGGTGGTCCATGGCACCACGCTCGCCACCAACGCGCTGATCGAACGCAAGGGCGCCCGTTGTGCGCTGATCACGACGGCCGGGTTTCGGGACTCGTTGGAAATCGCGTACGAACATCGTTTCGAGCAATACGACCTGTATATGGAACGTCCATTACCGCTGGTCGAACGCGACCTGCGGCTGGAAGTGCCTGAACGTCTCGCGGCCGATGGATCGGTGTTGCTGCCGCTGGATGAGGACGCGCTGCTGGGCTTGGTGGACGCTTTGAAAGCCGAACGGATCGAGGCTTTGGCGATCAGCTTTCTCCACTCGTATGTGAACCCGGCGCATGAGGCGCGCGCCCGCGACCTGATCGCGGCCGCGATGCCGGGGCTGGCGATCACCGTCTCCTCCGAGGTGTGCCGGGAAATCCGCGAATACGAGCGGACGTCCACGACTGTCGCCAACGCCTACGTTCTGCCGCTGATGGCCAGCTACCTCGGCCGCATGCGGGACGGCCTGGCCGCCATCGGCGTGACGTGCCCGCTGTTGCTGATGATGTCCTCAGGCGGCATCTGCACGGTGGAGACGGCGACGCGCTTTCCGGTGCGGCTGGTGGAAAGCGGGCCGGCCGGCGGGGTGATCCTGGCGCGCCGGATCGCAGCCCTGGGCGGCTATGAACAGGCGCTGTCATTCGACATGGGCGGGACGACCGCCAAGATCACCTTGATCGACGATTATACGCCGCAGCAGTCGCGGCATTTCGAGGTAGCCCGTGCCTATCGTTTCGCCAAGGGCAGCGGGATTCCGGTGCGGATTCCGGTCATCGACATGGTGGAGATTGGCGCGGGCGGCGGCTCCATCGGACGGGTCGATGCATTGCGGCGGATCGCCGTGGGGCCGGACAGCGCGGGTTCCGATCCAGGCCCGGCTTGCTATGGGCGCGGCGGGACGGCGCCGACAGTGACGGATGCGGATGTCGTGTTGGGTCGGATCGATCCGGCCCGGTTCGCCGGCGGCAAGATCGCGTTGGACCCGGCGCGAGCGCGCGAGGCGGTGCTGGCGGATATCGGGGCCAGGCTGGACATGCCGATCGAGGAAGCCGCGCGGGGCATTGTCGAGATCGTCGATGAAACCATGGCCAGCGCGGCTCGGGTCCATGCGGTGGAGAACGGCAAGGATACCGCCGGCCGCACCTTGATCGCTTTCGGTGGCGCCGCGCCGCTGCATGCCGCTCGGCTGGCGCAGAAGCTGGGGATTACCCGCGTGGTGATCCCCGTCGATGCCGGCGTCGGCTCGGCGCACGGATTCCTGGATGCGCCGATCGCGTACGAAGTGGCCCGGACGTTTCTGGTCCGGCTCGGTGCTCTGGACCGGGACATGATCGAGGACCTGTTTTGCGACATGCGCGCGGAAGCCGAGGCGGTGGTGCGGTTGGGGTTTCCATTGGGTGCTCTGACCGAGCGGCGGACGGCGTTCATGCGGTATCGGGGTCAGGGGCATGAGATCGCGGTGCCGCTGGATGGGTCCGCGCTGGACCCCACCGCCTTGCGTGCTGCGTTCGAGGCGACCTACACGCAGTTGTTCGGCCGGATCATTCCACGCCTGGAAGTCGAGGCGGTGACCTGGACGCTGGCGCTGTCGCAGCCTTACGCCTTGCCGTCCGCCGATCCGGTTGTGGTCGGGGCCGAGCGGGCGGTGGCTTCGTCATCACGGCGGACGGTGGAGGCGATCAATGGCGAGATCGTCGATACGCCCGTCTATGCGCGCGCATCGCTCGTGCCGGGCGCCGAGCTTTCCGGACCGGCGGCGATCGTCGAGGACGGGACCACCACCATCATCCCCACCGGCTTTACGGCGCGTATCGCCTATGGCGGCGAGATCGTCATCGAGGGAGGCTGCGCATGAGCGACCGCCGGAACATCTCTGAAATCGATGTGCAGATCATGTGGAACCGGCTGCTCTCGGTCGTCGAGGAGCAGGGGCAGACGCTGGTTCGGACCGCCTTCAGCACCTCAGCGCGGGAGGCAGGGGATATTTCCGCAGGCGTGTTCGACCTGCGCGGGCGGATGCTGGCGCAGGCAGTGACCGGGACGCCAGGGCACATCAACACGATGGCGGCCTCTGTCGGGCATTTCCTGGAGGTCTTCCCCGTCGCGGACATGAAGGAAGGTGATGTCTATATCACCAACGATCCCTGGAAGGGGACCGGGCACCTGTACGATCTGGTGGTCGTTTCGCCGACGTTCATGGATGGACGGATCGTGGCGCTGTTCGCCTGCACCTCGCATCTGGTCGATATGGGCGGAGTCGGGCAGACTCCCGAGGGTCGGCAGATCTGGCACGAGGGATTGTTCATTCCGCTGCTGCGCCTGGCCCGCGCCGGCGAGATGAACGAGGACCTACTGGCGATGATCCGCGCCAATGTGCGCGAACCGGTGCAAGTGATCGGCGACGTTTACGCGCTGATCGCCTGCAACGAAATCGGCAGCCGGCGGCTTGTTTCGATGATGCGCGAGTTCCGGCTGGACGATCTGGATATGCTGGCGGAGGAGATCATCACCCGCAGCCGCCGCGCGATGTCGGAAGCGATTGCGAAGCTGCCGAAAGGCACCTGGACGAATACGATGCGGGTAGATGGCTATGAGGCGCCGCTCGATCTGGTTGCGTCCGTTACCATTGGCGAGGACACGATCCATGTGGATTTCACCGGCACCTCCGGGATGTCCACGTACGCGATCAATTGTCCGCTTTGCTATACGGAAGCCTATACGACGTTCGGGGTGAACTGCGTCGTGGCGCCGACGATTCCGAACAATGCGGGGACGCTGGCCGCGGTGAAAGTGACGGCGCCGCCTGGGACGATCGTCAGCGCGACCTATCCGGCGGCGGTGTACGCACGATCCTCGATCGGACACATGATGCCGGATGTTGTGTACGGCGCGCTGGAACAGGCGATCCCCGGCCGCGTGCCGGCGGAGGGGACCTCCAACCTCTGGAGCCTGAAGATGGTCGCCGGACATGGACTGACGGGCGTGGGCGACAAGGCGGGTACGCAGTTCATGGTCATGAGCTTTCATTCCGGCGGCGCGGGTGCGAGGCCGCATCAGGACGGGTTGTCGGCGACGCCGTTCCCATCCGGCGTGCGCAACGTGCCGGTGGAGGCGACCGAGGCGATCACGCCGCTGGTCATCTGGCGGAAGGAGTTGCGGCAGGACTCGGGCGGCGCCGGCCGGTATCGCGGCGGGTTGGGCCAGGTGATGGAGGTCAGTTCGCGCGAGGACGCGGCATTCGGCATTTTCGCCGGGTTCGAGCGCGTGAAGTTTCCGGCACGGGGGCGTAACGGCGGCGGGGCCGGGCAGCGTGGCGCCTTGTCGCTCAAATCGGGTGAAGAGTTGAAGCCGAAGGGCTTGCAGGTCGTGCCC
Source organism: Rhodopila sp. (assembly GCA_031291715.1). Classification (GTDB taxonomy): domain Bacteria; phylum Pseudomonadota; class Alphaproteobacteria; order Acetobacterales; family Acetobacteraceae; genus Rhodopila. Next base: position 3,783 of record JARLIN010000125.1, read on the forward strand.
GCGGGGGAACGGCTGGTGATCGAGATGCCCGGCGGCGGCGGGATGGGTCCGGCAGCCGAACGCGACCCCGAGGCGGTGCGGCGGGACGTGCGGCTGGGGTATCTGTCGGCCGCGGCGGCGAAGCGGGACTACGGGGTTGGGTAGAGACTGGATCCGGAGAATTCATGAGCAACGATGCCGCCATCATCACCGAAACCCTGGAACGCGTCGCCGAACGCCTCGGGGATCCGACGCCGTTCGTCTTCCAGCGCCTGTTCATTGAGGCACCTGAAATCGAATCCCTGTTCGTGCGCGATGCCGACGGCCTTGTGCGCGGGCAGATGTTTCAGGTGACAATCGAAAGCCTGCTGGATTTCCTCGGCGACCGATCCTATGGCGCCAACCTTATCCAGATCGAGCGCGTCAACCATCAGGGCCTCGGCGTCGATCCCAAAGTATTCGACACGTTCTATGTCACCGTCATGGCGACGTTCAAAGACATCCTGGGCGCGGACTGGACGGCGGAGATGGAGGCCGCATGGACCCGGGCCGTGGGGGAACTGACCAGCCACTCCGGGTGATCGGTGGCTTGCACGCCGCCGAAGGCGTGACTTGACACGATCGGCTACTACTGTCCGATCATGGGTAAACAACCGGCGGTTTTACAAGCCGGCATGCAACAGGGAGCGCGCCCAAATGTTCATCCGCAATGCCTGGCACGTCGCCGCCTGGGCCGATGAGATCGCCGGCCAGCCGCTGCCTCGGCGGATCTGCAACGAGCCGGTGGTGCTGTTCCGCGATGCCGAGGGCCGTGCCGCCGCGCTGCTCGACATGTGCTGCCATCGCGGGGCGCCGCTGCATCTTGGCCAGGTGACCGAACAAGGCCTTGTTTGCGGGTATCACGGCCTGACCTTCGACCGCACCGGCCGTTGCGTTCGCATCCCGGATCAGGACCGCATTCCCGAACGGGCCCGCGTCCGCGCGTTCCCGGTAGTGGAGCAGGATGCCTTCCTGTGGATCTGGATGGGCGACCCGGCGAAAGCCGATCCAGCGACGATCGTGCGCTATCCGTGGCATAACGACACCGCACACTGGCCGCACAAGCACACGATGTATCCGATCAAGAGTTCGGCCATGCTGATGGTCGATAACCTGATGGACCTGACGCATTTGGGGCATGTCCACACCTCGACCATCGGCGGGAACCCGATGATTCATGTCGAGGCGAAGATGGACACTGTCCGCACCCCGCTCGGGCTGAAGTTCACCCGCTGGATGCTGAATTCCGTTCCGCCGCCGACATATGTCAGGGCGGTGGGCTTCCAGGGGCGCATCGACCGCGTGCAGATGTTCGAGTTCATCGCGCCCGGCTCCATCCTGCAATTCAGCGGCGCGGATGAGGCCGGTGCCTACAAGGACGGCAACGTGGACGACAGCAAGCTGCGGTTCCGCCTGTTCCACGGCCTGACGCCGGAGACCGACACGACGTGCTTCTACTTCTGGTCAACCGCCAACGGGTTCCGCCCTGGTGACCCGGCTGCGACCGATGGGTTGTTCAACGAGATCGCCGCTGCGTTCAACGAGGATCGCGCGGTGGTGGAAGCCCAGCAGGCGCGGCTGTCCGAGTTGGGAGAGGCCGCATTGGTGGACATCACGACGGATGCGGCCAGGCTGCATATGCGCCGCACGGTGGATCGCCTGCTGGCGGAAGAATCCCGGGGTCTGGCGGCGGAATAGGGCGGCAAGACATCGGGAAACAGGAGCGGGGAAGGATCGGGCACCTGGAAGCGCCGCGAGCGACTGCATTCTGCTTGTTGCGTTCCAGGTCGCTTATTGCCTTCGCCTCATGGGCTCGCCGAAGCTGCGTCTTTCAGGACGGACATGACTGAATTTGCTGCCAAAATTCCTGTTGGACCCGAATAGGTCACCAAGGATCGCTGCATCGCGATACGGCATCGTCGACCCCGTGGCATTCGCCGATGAGGCTCGCACGTCCTGGATTGCGCCCGAGCCACCTTTACAGGGTGCGACCGTCTCTTCGTCGAATTTGAAGCCGGACCGCCGAGAGCGTAGCGGGTGCTTTCCACGACGTATCCGTCCGATGACTTCGGGCTGCCGTGTCTGTCACGGCAGACCAGGAGACCGCGACAACCTGGCGTACGCCGGACCGCCACTATTGGCTGAAAACGCCAAAAGCTTTATGCCAATGGCCATAAGCAGCCAAAACACCCCAGCCCTGGGAGATAACATTGCGCTTCGCACTCGACGACATCGATCGCAGGATCATCGCGGCGCTCCAGACCGACGGCCGGATGACGACCGTCCAGCTCGCCGACAAAGTCGGACTGTCGCCGTCGCCCTGTGCCCGGCGTGTCCGGATCCTGGAGGAGGCTGGGGTCATAAAGGGCTACGTGGCGGTGATCGACCAGGTCGAGGTGGGGTTGCCGATCAGCGTGTTCGTCTCGATCAGGCTGGAACGCCAACGGGAGTCCGAACTCGACCGCTTCGCCGCTGCTGTGGAGCGCTGGCCGGAGGTGGTCGATTGCTACCTCATGACCGGCCAGCGCGATTACCTGATGCGGGTGGTCGTGCATGATCTTCCGGCCTACGAGCGCTTCCTGAAAGAGAAGCTGACCCGCCTGGACGGCGTGGCCTCCATCGAATCGAGCTTCGCCCTTGGGCAGTTGAAACGCTCAAACGTCCTCCCCATCACCGCGGGCCGAGCGGTGCCGGAAAGCTGATCGCGAGAAGCCGGTTTCACCCTTAGCTACGAAGAAATTGGTGGTTCCCATCAATTCAATCCATTTGAATGAGATAACCCTCCAAAACCAGGCTCGTGATACGCTGCCTTTGGTCACACACGGCGCCCGCCTCGTGGTGAGATATCCACCTTCACGAGGATTGCCGATGACCGACCCCCGTCTCCCGTTTCTGTCCGCCCTGGAGCGCAAGGCGCTGTGGCTGGCGACATGGACCATCCATCACGCCAACCACCTCCGCGACAGCACGGACGGGCTCAAGGTCGGCGGGCACCAGGCATCCTCGGCATCGCTGTCGACGCTGATGACGGCGCTCTACGGCGCGGTGCTGCGGCCGGAGGATCGTGTCGCAGTCAAGCCCCATGCGAGTCCGATCTTTCACGCGCTGCAATACCTGTTCGGCCATCAGACGCTGGACAGGCTCAAGAACTTCCGCGGCTACAAGGGAGCGCAGTCGTACCCCTCCCGGACCAAAGACATCGACGACGTTGATTTCTCCACCGGATCGGTCGGGCTCGGCGTGGCGCAGACACTCTTCTCCGCCCTCGTACAGGACTACGTTCACGCCAAGGGATGGGGCGCGGAGCGGCCCGCCGGACGGATGGTCGCACTGATCGGCGATGCCGAGATGGACGAAGGCAACATCTTCGAGGCGCTGCTGGAGGGCTGGAAACACGGCCTGCGCAACACCTGGTGGGTGGTCGATTACAATCGCCAGAGTCTCGACGCCGTGGTGCGAGAGGGCCTGTGGGCAAAGTTCGAGGCGATGTTCGCGAATTTCGGCTGGGACGTCGTGATCCTCAAGCATGGCGCGCTGATGCGGGAAGCCTTCGCGGAGCCGGGCGGAGAACGCCTGCGCGCGTGGATCGATACCTGCCCGAACCAGCTCTATTCGGCCTTGACCTTCCAGGGTGGCGCCTCCTGGCGCAAGCGCCTGCGCGACGACCTCGGCGACCAGGGCGACGTCTCTCGCCTGATCGAGCGGCGCAGCGACGACGAACTCGCTGCGTTGATGTGCAACCTGGGCGGACACGACATGCCCTCGATCCTCGAGGCGTTCGAGGCGGCGCGGACCCATGACCGCCCGGTCTGCTTCATAGCGTACACCGTCAAAGGCTATGGCCTGCCGCTCGCCGGTCACAAGGACAACCATGCCGGCCTGATGAACCCGGCCCAGTTGGACACGCTGCGCCGAACGATGAACGTCCGCGAGGGGCACGAGTGGGAGATGTCCGAGGGCCTGGATATGGCGCCCGAGGCGTTCCGCGCCGCGCTGGCGGCCGTACCGTTCATCCAGAAGGGGCCGCGGCGCTACGAGGCACCCGTCCTGGAGGTGCCGGAGCATCTTGCTGTGCCCGCGCAGCCGAAACTCTCGACCCAGGCGGGGTTCGGCATGCTGATGCACGAGATCGCCAAACAGGACACTCCGTTCGCGCAGCGGATCGTAACGACCTCACCCGACGTCACCGTCTCGACCAATCTGGGCGCCTGGGTCAACCGTCGCGGCCTGTTCGCGCGGGAAGAGATGGCGGACCTGTTCCGCAGCGAACGGATCCCGTCGACCTTCAACTGGACCTTCTCGCCGCGCGGCCAGCACATGGAACTCGGCATCGCCGAGATGAACCTGTTCACCATGCTGTCCGCTCTCGGCCTGTCGCACACGATTTTCGGTGAGCGACTGCTTCCCGTGGGCACGCTCTACGATCCGTTCATCGAACGCGGCCTCGATGCACTGAACTACGCCTGCTATCAGGATGCCCGTTTCGTATTGGTCGCGACACCGTCGGGCGTGACGTTGGCGCCCGAGGGCGGCGCGCACCAGTCGATCGCCACGCCGCTGATCGGCATGGCGCAGGATGGGCTGGCCAGCTTCGAGCCCGCCTTCGTGGACGAACTGGCGATCCTGCTGCGTTTCGCCTTCATTCACATGCAGCGCGCGGGCGACGCCGCGCCGGACCCCGTCACCTGTCTGCCGGACGCGACCGGTGGGTCGTCTTATTTTCGTCTCTCGACGCGCACGATCGAGCAGCCGCAACGGCAGATTCCGCCGGAACAGGCGGACGACATCATAGCCGGCGGATACTGGATGCGACGCCCCGGCCCGAACGCCGAGATCGTCGTGGCCTACACGGGCGCCGTCGCGCCGGAAGCGATCGAGGCCATCGGAATGATGGCCGAGGACCGGCGCGATGTCGGGTTGCTCGCCATCACCTCGGCCGATCGGCTGCATGCTGGATGGACAGGCGCACAATCCTTGCGCGAGAACGGCGAACGAGCGACCAGCCATGTCGAACGGCTGCTGGCGGCCGTGCCGCCGGATTGCGCGCTGGTTACCGTGCTCGACGGCCACCCGGCCACGCTGGCCTGGCTTGGTTCCGTGCGGGGACACCGGACGCGCCCGCTCGGCGTGTCGCGCTTCGGGCAGACTGGGACGATCGCGGATCTCTATCGGATCAACGGCATCGATGCGGATGGCATTGTCCGGGCGGCGCAGGCGATCGCGCCGGGTCGGCAAATCAGGCATCTGCGTCGCCTGGCATGAACGCAACACTCAGGGACAACGGCGCGACGCTTAGAACCGAGAGCCACAAGTCTTCCCCCGGGACACGAAACCAGGCTTGCGTCTGGTTTATGTGCCCGGTTCCGATATGCCGGCGCATAAGCGCCCACCCGAAGGAAGGCCCCCCGGTTTAGGGATCGCAAACGATCCCTTTATCGTCCCGCTATCCCCCCCGTCCCTCCCGCGCTATACCCCGCCCCATGGCTGCGGCGCGTTCCCTGATTCGCATCGCCGTCAATGTCGCCCTCGACGGCGGCTTGGCGGCTCTCTCTGTGCCGGTGGCGCGTTGGCTCGCCGAACCGGCCGCGCCCGCGTTGCATCCACTCTGGACCGTTCCCCTTGGCGCGGTCTGCCTCCTGCTGGCCGGCATCCCGTTCCGCCTCTCCCTGCAATACTGGCGCTTCGCCGCCATCGGAGACCTGCTTACCGTTGCCGCCAGCGCCGCCACCGGGGCCGCACTCTTCGCCGCCGCCACCGCGCTGACATCCGCCGCGCCGGCCAACCCCGCCTTCCCCGTCATCCACGCCCTGACGCTGCTGCTGTTCCTCGGGGCCCCCCGGGTCTTCTACCGCTGGGGCCGCGGCCGCCCCCTCAGCAAGCCGGCGCATCTCGACGCTGCCTCCATCCTCCTCGTCGGCAGCATCGAGGACGCGGACCTCTTCATCCGCGCCCTTGCCCGGGACCGCCACCAGGCCTTCCGGGTCGAGGGCCTGCTGGCCTCCTCGGATCGGCAAACCGGCCGTCGCATTCAGGGCCACAGCATCCTGGGCTCGCTCAACGACGCCGCCACGGTCCTGGACCAGTTACAGGCGGAAGACCGCCTCCCCGGCACCCTGGTCTTCGTTACCCCCGAACTCGCCGGCGCCCGGCTCGCCCAGGTCGTCGCCCAGGCCGACCGCTTCGGCCTCCAGGTCCGGCAGGCGCCGCGCCCCACCGCCCTGGCCGATCCCGACAAGGCGCGCCCCGTCGAACTCCGTCCCGTCGTGATCGAAGACCTGCTCAACCGCCCGCAGGTGCCGCTGGACCGGGACGGCATGGCGCGCCTGATCCAGGGCCGCCGCGTCATCGTCACCGGCGCCGGCGGCACCATCGGCAGCGAGCTCGCCCGACAGGTCGCCGCCTTCGGCCCCGGCACACTCATATTATTGGACAACGGCGAATACGCCCTGTGGCAGATCGACCTGGAACTGGCGGAAACCCACCCGCAGGTCCATCGCCGCACGCTGATCGCCGACATCCGCGACGAAGCCCGAATCCGCGCGATCTTCGAGGAACACCGTCCCGAACTCGTCTTCCACGCCGCCGCCCTGAAACATGTCCCAATGGTGGAAGCCAACCCGCTGGAGGGCATGGCGACCAACGCCGCCGGCACCCGCCACGTCGCCGACGCCGCGCGGGCAACCGGCGCGCTGGCAATGGTGCTGATTTCCACCGACAAGGCGGTGAACCCGACCAGCGTCATGGGCGCCTCCAAGCGGCTGGCCGAGATGTATTGCCAGGCGCTGGATATCTCCGCCCGCTCCACCCATCAGGGCATGCGCTGCATCACCGTCCGCTTCGGCAACGTGCTGGGCAGCACCGGCTCTGTCGTGCCGCTGTTCCAGCGCCAGCTCGCCCGCGGCGGGCCGCTGACCGTCACCCATCCCGATATGCAGCGCTACTTCATGACGGTGCGCGAGGCGGTCGGCCTTGTCCTGCAAGCCAGCGTGCTGGGCGTCAACGGTGCCGCCCTGCCATCGGGCGAGAACGGCGGCATCTTCGTCCTGGATATGGGGGAGCCGGTTAAGATCGTCGATCTCGCCCGCCAGATGATCCGCCTCGCCGGATTGCAGCCCGAGCAGGACATCGAAATCCGCTTCACCGGCCTGCGTCCTGGGGAAAAGCTGTATGAAGAGCTGTTCCACGGCAAGGAACCGCCGGTTCCGACCGGCTATCCCGGTCTGTTGATGGCGTCCCCCCGCACCGCCGATCCGGCCATCGTTGCCCGCGCCATCGAGGAGATCGGTCACGCCTGCCGCGGCGGCCAGGTCAAGCTGGCGCTGACCCTGCTGGGCCGCCTGATCCCTGAATTCGAGCACAATATCGACGGCTCCGCCGGCGAAGTCCGCGCCTGAACGAGGTTCCATGTCTGACAAGAAGCCCATCCCATTCCTTGACCTGAAGGCGCAGCAAGCCCGCATCGCCAGTGACCTCCGCCGCCGGCTGGATACGGTGCTGGAGCACTGCCAGTTCATTCTCGGCCCCGAGGTTCGCGAGCTTGAAGCGGAACTGGCCAGATTCTGCGGCGCGAAGCACTGCGTCAGCGTCAGCTCCGGCACCGACGCGCTGCAGATCGCCATGATGGCCGAGGATATCGGCCGCGGCGATGCCGTGTTCCTGCCCGCCTTCACCTACACCGCCACAGCCGAGGTGCCCCTGCTGCTGGGCGCCACCCCCGTCTTCGTCGATGTCGATCCGCGGACCTTCCAGATCGATCCGGCGCATCTGACGCAACGGATCGAAGAAGTCCGCGCCGCCGGCAAGCTGCGCCCGCGCGCGATCGTCGGGGTGGATCTGTTCGGCCAGCCCGCCGATTGGCCGGCATTGGTGGACATCGCCCGGCGCAACGACCTGTTCCTGCTGGACGACCTCGCCCAAAGCTTCGGCGCCTCCCTTCACGGCAAGATGCTCGGCAGCCAGGCCGACGCGACGGCGACCAGCTTCTTCCCGTCCAAGCCGTTGGGCGCCTACGGCGACGGCGGCGCCCTGTTCACCGAGAGCGAGGAACGGGCGGACCTGTTCCGCAGCCTGCGCACCCACGGTGAAGGCAAGACCCGATACGAGGTGCTGCGCACCGGCATGAATGGCCGCCTGGACTCGATCCAGGCCGCGGTCTTGCTGGCCAAGCTGGCCGTCTTCCCCGAAGAGCTGCGCGCCCGTGAGCGCATCGCGCGGACCTACGACCAGCGGCTCGGCAATGCCGTGACCACACCGAAGCGCGTGCCGGACAGCACCAGCGCCTGGGCGATCTACGCCATCCTGCTGCCGGATGAGGCGGCACGTGACCGCACCCAGGCCGCGTTGCGCGCGGATGGCGTTCCGACCGCGATCTATTACCCGCGCCCGCTGCACCGCCAGCCGGCCTACAGCGCTCAGCACGATGGCGCCGCGCTGCCGGTGTCGGAGGATCTGGCGACGCGCATCCTGGCCCTGCCGATTCATCCGGACCTGACGGACGAAGACGTCGAACGGATCTGCACCGCCGTTCTGGCGACGGTTTAGCGGATCCAAAAGTGCCGTAGGCGGCCACCCACGACTTTCGGAGCTGGATACTGCAAAGTCGTGGGTCACCGGGCCAGACAAGGTGATGACACATGATGGTCGCTCACTCTTGACTCCCCTCACGAAACCTCTATTTCACCCTCGCGGCACTAAAGTTCTAAAGCCGCCCATCACTTCAACCCGGCCCGCGCAATAAGACGCGGGCACGTCGTGTCTCCAACAGGGAAACGCGCATACCACGGCAATCACTGGGCACGGCCCGGCCATCCGTAACGGAACAAACCTACCTCATGGCAGCATCCGCCAACGCGCGCGCCCAAGAGCCCGCGCAAGACCATTTCCGGGGCGAGGATTTCGCCTCCCTTCTCGACGAAACGCTCGGCAGTGACACTGGCTTCGACGGGTCCGTCGTAACCGGCCGCGTCATCCGCCTGACCGATGAGTTCGCCATCGTCGATGTCGGCCTGAAGTCCGAGGGCCGCGTTGCCCTCAAGGAATTCGGCCCGCCCGGCGCCAAGCCGGACGTCAAGCCCGGCGACATGATCGAGCTGTATGTCGAGCGGTACGAAGACCGCGACGGCGCGATCATCCTGTCGCGTGAGAAGGCCCGCCGCGAAGAGGCGTGGACCAACCTGGAAAAGGCGTTCGAAGCGCAGAAGCGCGTGGACGGCACCATCTACGGCCGGGTCAAGGGCGGCTTCACCGTCGACCTCGGCGGCGCCGTCGCGTTCCTGCCGGGCTCCCAGGTCGATATTCGCCCAGTGCGCGACGTCGGCCCGCTGATGGGCACGCCGCAGCCGTTCCAGATTCTGAAGATGGACCGCGCGCGCGGCAACATCGTCGTTTCCCGCCGTGCGGTACTGGAAGAGACGCGCGCCGAACAGCGCAGCGAGCTGATCCAGGGCCTGAAGGAGGGC